>NZ_JBFLVD010000009.1:0-41856 GCF_040750395.1 Scandinavium sp. UTDF21-P1B | reverse complement strand
ACGAACTTTGCAACAGTGCCGGCCTGACTTTGGTGTGCGCAGGCTTTTCGCTGGGCTTTGGCGTGACGATGAGTCAGGCGCTGGGGCCGTTCCGCCAGCGGGCGGGGGTAGCGAGCTCCATTCTGGGTATCGCTCAGGTATGTGGCTCATCGTTGTACATCTGGCTGGCAGCCCTTTCCGGCGTCAGCACGCTGAATATGCTGATCGGGATTCTGATTAGCTGTAGCATGGTCTGCATTCTGTTGACCACCTTTGTGTCCGCGCGGGCGGGCGCGCCGGACCATGAAAAAATCCCTGACCACTCTCGATCTTAATCTCCTCTTTTGCCTGCAGCTGCTGCTTCAGGAACGCAGCGTCAGTAAGACGGCGAAGCGGATGAGCGTCACGCCGTCCGCCGTCAGCAAATCTCTGGCAAAACTTCGGGACTGGTTCAACGATCCGCTGTTCGTCAAAACGCCGACCGGCCTGCATCCCACGCCGCTGGCCGTGAGCATGGAGCAGGATCTGGCTGACTGGATGCAGATGAGCCACCAGCTTCTGGATAAACCACACTACGACACGCCCCGCGGATTGACGTTTGAACTGGCGGCAGAATCTCCGTTGATGCTGATTGCCTTCAACACGCTCACGCAGCAAATTCACCAGCGTTATTCCGAAGCAACGGTGCGTCTGCGCAACTGGGATTACGATTCGCTGGACGCCATCGTGCGAGGCGAGGTGGATCTGGGCTTTAGCGGGCGGGAAAGCCATCCGCGATCGCGGGAATCATTAAGCCTGTTGCCGTGGTTTATCGACTTCGAAGTTCTGTTTACCGACCTGCCTCGCGTCTATCTACGAGAAGATCATCCGGCCCTACAGCAAGAGTGGAATCTGGAGACGTTCCTGCGCTATCCGCACATCAGCATCTGCTGGGAGAAAAGCGACACCTGGGCGCTGGACGAAGTGCTGAATGAGTCCGGGCACAAGCGTCAGATAGCGATGAGCCTGCCGGGTTTTGAGGCCACTATGTTTATGGCCGCCCAGCCCGGGCATACGCTGCTCGCCACCGCGCCTTATTATTGTCAGTACTATAATCAACAGCACGGCCTGAAGCTGGTAACGCGCCCCATTCCACTGGACGAAACGCAGCTGCAAAAACTGGCCGTCCCTTTTACGCTGATGTGGCACAAACGCAACGGCCACAACCCGAAGATTATCTGGCTGACGTCGATGTTCAAACAGCTGTACGGTGAAGCGTTTCAGTCTGGTTTACTCAGCGATGAGCCCACAAATGTGTGAACTGACAGACCATTGCGGCTAAGGAAATGTAAATGTGCTGGTCGGGAACTTTCCCGGCCTGTTATCCAACATTAAAACCTCATCAACCTGGGTGATAATAGAGTTACATTCTCAGCCTCACAGACCATTAATCACGGAGCGACATAATGGCAATGCATTTTGCAAGAGGGATCCTTAACGACGGACATCTGCACTCAGTGCGACTTTCCTCGTCCTGTCACAACGAAGCGCGAAAGCTGCCTCAGCATCGCCAGGCACGTTTCCTGGCCTCGCGCGGGCTGCTCGCCGAGCTGTTATTTATGCTCTACGGCACCAGCGAACTTCCGGAAATAATCTACCGCCCCGATGGAAAACCCGTTTTTCGCGATGAGAACCATCCGCGCTTTTCCATTGCTTACGCCGGGAATATTGTCGGCGTGGCGCTGACCACCGAAGGCGAATGTGGTCTGGACATGGAGCTTCAGCGTGCTACCCGCAGCTTTCATCATCCTCATGCCCCGGAAACCTATCCCTTCAGCAGCAATGAAACAATCTGGATCAACAACCAGAACGATCCCAATGAAGCTCGCGCACAGCTGCAGGCTTTACGCCAGAGCGTGCTGAAGCTGATTGGCGAGACACAAAGCGATTCGTCCCGGCATCTCCAGCTGTTACCCGGTTCCGGCCGTCTGAGAGCCGCCAAAGTGCTGCAGATTGAAGCCATTTGCGATGCAGAAGACGTACTGGTGTGGTCCGTTGCGGCAACGCCTGCTATCGAAAGGCTAAAGGTCTGGGAGTTCGACAGCAAAACCGGATGGCGCAGCCTGCCGGATGTGCCCCTTCGCGCCAGCGAGCCTGCCGCACGCCTGATGCGTTTTACCAGCCTGCCTGCGGAAAAAGCCCTTATACTGAACTGACCCATCATGATGAAAACTAAAGGAGTAATCATGTCTGAAGCGTTAAAAGTTGTTACGTTGCTGGGGAGCCTGCGCAAAGGTTCATTTAACGGTATGGTCGCACGAACTCTGCCAAATCTCGCCCCGGCGAGCATGGAAATCAGCGCACTGCCGTCCATCAGCGATATCCCGCTGTATGACGCCGATATCCAACAGGAAGAGGGATTCCCGCAGAGCGTAGAGGCGCTGGCGGCACAAATTCGTGAGGCTGATGGCGTAGTGATCGTGACGCCTGAGTATAACTATTCCGTGCCGGGTGGCCTGAAAAACGCCATCGACTGGCTGTCTCGTCTGCCTGAACAGCCGCTGGCCGGGAAGCCGGTACTGATCCAGACCAGCTCAATGGGCGCGATCGGCGGCGCACGCTGTCAATATCATCTGCGTCAGATTCTGGTGTTCCTGGACGCGATGGTGATGAACAAACCTGAATTTATGGGCGGCGTGATTCAAAACAAAGTCGACCCGCAAACGGGTGAAGTGGTGGATCAAAGCACGCGCGATCACCTCACAGGTCAGCTGACCGCGTTTGGTGAATATATTCAGCGAGTGAAAGCGTAAAAGAAAAAGGTGTGCGGCCTGATGCCCTCACCCCAGCCCTCTCCCACAGGGAGAGGGTGCAAACACAAAAGGCCTTCCCTCGGGAAGGCCTTGCTGTTTATTTTGCCACCTGACACCACAAGCCACACCTTAATGAGCGTCAATAAACACAATCTTCAGCACAAACAGTAACGCCACGATAATCACGCACGGGCTCAGGTCGCGGAAACGACCGGTCCCGATTTTCATCACGCAGTAAGAGATAAAGCCCAGCGCGATGCCTTCGGTGATCGAGAAGCTGAACGGCATCATCACAGCAGTAATAAACGCCGGAACGGCTTCGGTCAGCTCGTCCCACTTCACGCGGGCCAGGCTTGAGGTCATCAGCACGCCTACATAAATCAGCGCACCTGCTGCCGCATAAGGTGGCACCATGCCAGCCAGCGGTGAGAGGAAAATCACCAGCAGGAACAGCAGGCCAACCACGACTGCCGTCAGGCCGGTACGACCACCGACGGAAACGCCGGAAGAGGATTCAATGTACGCGGTAACGGAAGACGTGCCGATAAAGGAACCGGCAACGGAAGAGATGCTGTCCACGTACAGCGCCTGCTTCATGCGCGGGAATTTGCCTTTTTCGTCGGTCAGACCCGCTTTATCCGTCACGCCGATCAGGGTACCGGAGGAGTCAAACAGGTTTACCAGCATGAAGGAGAAGATAACGCCTGCCAGGCCGAGGTTTAATGACCCCGCCAGGTCAACGTGGCCAATAACGGAAGTCACATCCGGCGGCGTGGAGACGATACCAGCGTAGTGCACATCGCCCAGCATCCAGCCCAGCAGGGTGGTGACAACGATAGACACCAGCACCGCGGCATGAATGTTACGCGAAGCCAGAATAGCGATAATAAAGAAGCCCAGCACGCCCAGCAGCACGCTGTGGGAAGTCAGATTACCAATGCTCACCAGCGTCTCTTTGTTGGCAACGATCACGCCCGCATTTTTCAGGCCCATCATGCCGATGAACAGTCCGATACCGCTGGTGATCCCCACGCGCAGGCTTACCGGGATATTGGCAATCATCCAGTAGCGCACGCGGAAGATGGTCAGCAGCAGCAGGCCAATCGCGCCCCAGAAGATAGCACCCATACCCACCTGCCACGGCAGGCCCATCGCCTGCACGACCACGAAGGCGAAGAACGCATTCAGGCCCATAGCCGGTGCCAGCGCAACCGGCAGGTTCGCAAACAGACCCATCATGATGCTGCCGAAGGCGGCAATCAGGCAGGTGGTGACGAAGACGGCGCTGGTGTCCATGCCAGCCACGCCCAGAATTTGCGGGTTTACAAAAACGATGTAAACCATCGTCAGGAAGGTGGTAAATCCGGCAATCACTTCCGTGCGTGCCGTCGTTCCGTGCTCGCGCAGTTTAAACACGCGCTGAAGCAGACCCTGACCTGACGCCTGGGTGTTATCTTGTTGGCTCATCTTCTTGCTTCCGAACATAAGGAGGGGAAAATTCGTCGCTATCCTATACCAAAATGCGACAATAGGGGCGCTTCGAATGCATTTTTTTCATTGATTTTGCTTATACGGCAACGATTGCGTCGGGCAAATTGTATTACGTAAACGTTAAACTTGTGACAACAGGAAACGGCATGTCCAGTATTGAGGCGGTATTCTTCGACTGCGATGGCACGCTGGTCGACAGTGAAGTGATTTGTTCCCGGGCTTATGTCCACATGTTCCGGGAGTTTGGCATCACCCCTGAGCTTGAAGAGATCTTCAAACGCTTTAAAGGGGTGAAGCTGTACGAGATTATCGACACCATTAATGCCGAGTACGGCGTGAAGCTTGAAAAAGAGAGGCTGGAACCCGTTTATCGTGCCGAGGTTGCGCGGCTGTTCGACAGCGAGCTCGAAGCGATCGATGGCGCAAATGCCCTGCTGGACGCGATGACGGTTCCGATGTGCATCGTCTCCAACGGTCCGGTGAGTAAAATGCAGCACTCTTTAGGCAACACCGGCCTGCTGCATCATTTTCCCGATAAGCTGTTCAGCGGCTATGACATTCAGGCCTGGAAACCCGATCCGGCGCTGATGTACCACGCGGCGAAAGCCATGAACGTTGATCCGGTAAAGTGCGTGCTGGTCGACGATTCCAGCGCGGGGGCGATGTCCGGCGTGGCGGCAGGGATGGAGGTGTTTTACTTCTGTGCCGATCCGCACAACCAGCCAATTAACCACCCGAAGGTAACGACGTTTACGCGTCTGGATGAGTTACCAGGATTGTGGAAGGCCCGGGGCTGGAGCATTACGGAATAATTTTTCTGAATGCCTGATACGCAAGCTTATCCGGCCTACGGGATCCCCGGTTTCGTAGGGCGGGTAAGCAACGCGCCACCCGCCAGACGTTCCGCTTACTCCTTCGGATCTTTCCCCGCCAGCAGCTTGTCCAGCTCGTCGCCACCGACGTGACGGAAATCCTGCCCCTTCACGAAGTAGAAGATGTATTCGCAGATGTTCTGGCAGCGATCGCCGATACGTTCGATAGAGCGGGCGCAGAACAGGGCGGTCAGCACGCTTGGAATGGTGCGGGAATCTTCCATCATGTAGGTCATCAGCTGACGCACGATGCCTTCATATTCCTGATCCACTTTTTTGTCTTCGCGATAAATTCGCACCGCTTCATCCAGATCCATGCGCGCAAACGCATCCAGCACGTCGTGTAGCATCTGCACGGTGTGGCGACCCAGCGATTCCAGGCTCACCAGCAGCGGCTGATGCTGTTGGGAGAACTTCTCCAGCGCGGTGCGGCAGATTTTGTCGGCAACGTCACCAATACGCTCCAGCTCGGCGATGGTTTTAATGATCGCCATTACCAGGCGCAGGTCACTCGCGGTCGGCTGACGCTTGGCAATGATGCGCACGCAGGCTTCGTCGATAGCGACTTCCATCATGTTGACCTGCTTGTCACCGTCGATAACGCGCTTCGCCAGATCCTGATCCTGGTTATGCATCGCGGTGATGGCGTCGGACAGCTGCTTCTCCACCAGCCCCCCCATGGTCATCACCTGGGTGCGAATATGCTCCAGCTCTGCGTTGAACTGGCCGGAAATGTGTTTGTTAAGATTGAGGTTATCCATGTGCGCTCCAAATCAACCGTAGCGGCCAGTAATGTAGTCTTCAGTTTGTTTCTTCGCAGGTCGGGTGAACAGCGCATCGGTATCGCTAAATTCAATCAGTTCGCCAAGATACATAAACGCAGTATGGTCGGAACAGCGCGCCGCCTGCTGCATGTTATGAGTAACGATCACCACGGTGTAGTCCTGCTTAAGCTCAGTGATGAGCTCTTCAATGCGGCCCGTTGAAATCGGGTCCAGCGCTGAACATGGCTCATCCAGCAGCAGTACTTCCGGGCGAATCGCAATTCCGCGGGCAATGCACAGACGCTGCTGCTGGCCGCCGGAGAGAGAATAGCCGCTCTGGTGCAGCTTATCCTTTGTTTCATTCCATAATGCGGCCTTGGTCAGCGCCCACTGCACGCGCTCGTCCATATCCGCACGGGACAGCTTCTCAAACAGGCGTACGCCGAAGGCGATGTTGTCATAAATCGACATCGGGAACGGCGTCGGCTTCTGGAACACCATGCCAACTTTGGCGCGCAGCAGGGCAATATCCTGGGTATTGGTCAGAATGTTGTCGCCATCCAGCAGGATTTCACCCTCCGCGCGCTGCTCCGGATAGAGCTCAAACATTTTGTTGAACGTGCGCAGCAGGGTGGATTTTCCGCAGCCCGACGGGCCGATAAACGCCGTTACCTGGTTTTTGGCGATATCCAGGTTAATGTTTTTCAGGGCATGGAATTTGCCGTAGTAGAAGTTCAAATCACGAACTGAAATCTTACCCGGGGTCGTCTCAACCATACTCATCTCAATCTCTTCCTCATTCAGCGCCGCTCTTCGCCACGCTGTAAAAAATTAACCGTGTTTCTTCTTCGCGAAAATGATGCGCGCCAGAATGTTCAGCAACAGAACGCACAGGGTAATGATCAGCACCCCGGCCCAGGCCAGCTGTTGCCACTCGGCAAACGGGCTCATGGCAAATTTGAAAATGGTCACCGGCAGGTTGGCAATCGGCTGCATCATGTCGGTGCTCCAGAACTGGTTCGACAGCGCGGTGAACAGCAGCGGTGCGGTTTCACCAGCAATACGCGCAACGGCCAGCAGCACCCCGGTCATGATCCCTGATATGGAGGCCTTCAGCGTGATGGAGGACACCATCTTCCACTTTGGCGTACCCAGTGCATAAGCCGCTTCACGCAGATTATCCGGCACCAGCTTCAGCATGTTCTCAGTAGTACGAATCACGATAGGCACCTGCAGCAGCGCCAGCGCAATCACGCCCGCCCAGCCGGAAAAGTGCTGCATCTTCGCCACGACGATGGTGTAAACGAACAGGCCCACCACGATGGATGGCGCAGAAAGCAGAATGTCGTTAATGAAACGAATCACCTCCGCAAGCCAGGATTTACGTCCGTATTCCGCCAGATAGATACCCGCCATGATCCCCATCGGTGTACCGATGACGGTTGACCACAGGATCAACAGGCAGCTACCGGCTAATGCGTTTGCAAGCCCTCCGCCCGCAGTATTTGGCGGCGGCGTCATTTCGGTGAACAGCGCGATCGACATGCCATCGATACCGCGGGTAATGGTGGAGAACAGGATCCACACCAGCCAGAACAGGCCAAAAGCCATAGTCGCCATCGACAGCGTCAGGGCGATGCGGTTTTTGGTACGACGACGCGCCTGCATTTTGCGGCGGGATTCAATGAGCTCAGGGCTGGTTTGCATTTCTAAAGTCGCCATTAGCGTGCCCCCTCGTTTTTCGCGAGGCGTTTAATCATCAGCTTGGAGATCGCCAGTACGATAAAGGTGATCACGAACAGGATCAGGCCCAGTTCCATCAGCGCCGCAACGTGCAGCCCGGATTCGGCTTCAGCAAATTCGTTCGCCAGTGCAGAGGTGATGCTGTTGCCCGGCATATACAGCGAAGCGCTGTCGAGCTGGTAGGTATTGCCGATGATAAAGGTCACCGCCATGGTTTCACCCAGCGCGCGCCCGAGGCCAAGCATGACGCCACCGATCACCCCATTTTTGGTGAACGGCAGAACGATACGCCAGATAACTTCCCAGGTGGTGCAGCCGATACCGTAGGCCGACTCTTTCATCATCACCGGTGTTTGTTCGAACACATCGCGCATAACGGCGGCGATGTAAGGAATAATCATGATGGCGAGGATCACGCCAGCGGCCAGTAAACCGATACCAAACGCCGGGCCGGAGAACAGCGCGCCGACAAATGGAATCGCCGACAGTACGTTGCCGACCGGCTCCTGAAAGTAAGTCGCAAACAGCGGCGCAAAGATGAACAGGCCCCACATCCCGTAGACGATACTTGGAATAGCGGCTAACAGCTCAATGGCAATCCCCAGCGGACGCTTCAGCCAGTTTGGCGCGAGTTCCGTCAGAAACAGGGCGATACCAAAACTCACCGGAACGGCAATCAGCAGGGCGATAATGGAGGTCACCAGCGTGCCGTAAATGGGCACCAGCGCACCGTAGATATCGTTTGGCGCATCCCACTCTTTGGTCCACAGGAAGGAGAAACCAAACTTCTGAATACTTGGCCAGGAGGAGAAAATCAGGGAAACAATGATGCCACCCAGCATCAATAGCACAATCAGCGCCGCCAGTTTTACCAGCACGCTGAAAATGATGTCACCCTTTTTACCCGGTGGGTTAAATGCAGGCTTGGTTGCAGCCATAAATTACTCTTTCAGTTAATCACCCGAACGATGCCCGGCGGCGCTTATGCTGGCCGGGCCTACAAAAACAGCATGTTACCTGATTTTTGTAGGGCGGATAAGCGAAGCGCCATCCGCCATCAACAACAAACCTCGATTAGTACAGCGCTTTACCGCTGCTGTCTTTCACGTTGGTTTTCCATGCAGCGCGAACCTGCTCAACCACGCTCTCTGGCAGTGACGCATAATCCAGTGCGTTTGCTTCTTTGGCGCCGTTTTTGTAGGCCCAGTCAAAGAACTTCAGCACTTCAGCACCCTGCTCAGGCTTCTTCTGCTCTTTGTGGACCAGAATGAAGGTGGTGGAAGTGATTGGCCACACGTCGTCACCTTTCTGGTTGGTCAGATCCTGAGCGAAGGATTTGCTCCAGTCAGCGCCTTTCGCCGCGTTAGCAAAGCTCTCTTCAGTCGGGCTCACAGATTTGCCATCAGCGGAAACCAGTTTGGTGTAAGCCAGGTTGTTCTGCTTAGCGTAAGCATACTCAACGTAGCCGATAGAACCCGGCAGACGCTGAACGAACGCGGCGATACCGTCGTTGCCTTTACCGCCCAGACCGGTCGGCCAGTTAACCGTCGAGCCTGCGCCGATTTTGGATTTCCACTCTTCGTTCACTTTCGCCAGGTAGCTGGTGAACACGAAGGAAGTACCGGAACCATCAGCACGACGCACTACTGCGATATTCTGAGAAGGCAGTTTCTTGCCCGGGTTCAGCTTCGCAATCGCTTCGTCGTCCCACTTCTTAATTTTACCGAGGTAAATATCCCCCAGGGTTTTACCATCGAGCACCAGCTCACCGGATTTGAAGCCTGGCAGATTGACCGCCAGCACCACGCCGCCGATCACGGTCGGGAACTGGAACAGACCTTCCTGAGCCAGCTTGTCATCAGACAGAGGCGCATCGGAAGCACCGAAATCCACGGTGTTAGCCGTAATCTGCTTCACACCACCGGAGGAGCCGATACCCTGGTAGTTGACCTTGTTACCGGTCTCTTTCTGATAGGTATCCGCCCATTTGGCATACACCGGCGCCGGGAAGGTTGCACCAGCGCCAGTCAGGCTTGCTGCTGCGAATGCAGAGAAAGCGCTCATTGATAAGGTCGCGGCGACAACAGTTGCGACAGTGGTACGCATAACTTTCATAATGTCTCCTGCAGGATTTCGTAAATCATTGTTTAAGTGGCTACGTTGAGCAAAATAGGGCAAACAGGTGACAGTTAAATGTACGAATTATGACAGTTTTATGACATGAAATATTTGCGTTAAAGATCGTTCATTTTTTATTTAATTATCAATTGATTATAATAAATTATGACATTTACTTGTCGGTAAAATTTTATTTTTATGACACTACAAACGTTAGCTGAAGAGGACAGATTGTCATCTCTGCAATGGCGAAAAAATCGACTTTAGTTTCTGCCGTTTCGACCGATGTTGTTAATAAACCCGCAACATTTATTGGATGAAACCTGTGCTGAACAACCTTCGAGTCGTAACCAGTATTATTATCGTACTAACCCTTTTTTGCGTTTTGCAGCTGGTCAGCGGAAGTCTGTTTTACTCCGCTGTGAATGGCGACCGTCAGAACTTTCAGAAATCTGACGTGCTGAACTCGCAGCTGGAAAATCTGGGTGACAGCGTTAACACCCTGATTAAAACCCGGGTCAACATCAACCGCGTCGCCATTCGCTTTCTGAAAAACCAGCGCGATCCGGATTCGTTGCGGGCGATTGATGAACTGCTGGGCATCGCCAGGAAATCGCTGGCCCAGGCCGATACTTACTTTAGCCAGTATAAAAACCTGCCGCTGGTGGAAGGACAGCAAAAGCCGCTCGCCAGCGAAATGGAAAAAACCTACCAGCAGATGTCTGGCTTGCTGAAATCCTCGATCGCGTTTTTACAGCAGGATAACTACGCCGCGTATGGCAATCTGGATGCACAACAGGCCCAGGATGCGATGGAGGCCAGCTATCATCTCTGGCGCGCCGAGAACACTTCCCTGCTGCATGCAGCCACAGAGATAAACAAACAGGCGTTCACTCAGATGCAGTGGACACTTGCCGGTATTTTTCTGACTGTGCTGATCATTATGGCCGCCATCTGGTATGGCCTGAACAATCTGCTTCTGAAACCGTTGCAGGACGTGGTGGAACATATCCGGATCATCGCCAGCGGCGATTTGTCACACCATAATCAGGCCAACGGCTGCCTTGAGATTGCGCATCTGGCCGACAACCTGAATCACATGCAGCAAGAACTCAAGCAAACCGTCACTTCGGTTCGCGGTAGTTCAGACACGATCTACCTCGGAGCCAGCGAAATTGCCTCCGGCAATAACGACCTGTCATCGCGCACGGAAGAACAAGCCGCCTCTCTCGAACAGACTGCCGCCAGCATGGAGCAGTTGACCGCAACGGTACGACAGAATACCGATAACGCACGCCAGGCGGCTCAGCTTGCCAGTACGGCTTCAACTACGGCTGCACTGGGCGGAAATGCTGTCGACAATGTTGTCAGCACCATGCAGAAAATTACCGAAAGCTCACAGCAAATCGCCCACATCACCGGCGTGATCGACGGGATTGCCTTCCAGACCAACATCCTTGCCCTGAACGCAGCGGTTGAGGCAGCTCGTGCAGGCGAACAGGGACGAGGCTTTGCCGTCGTCGCTGGCGAAGTTCGTACTCTGGCAAGCCGTAGCGCGCAGGCAGCTAAGGAAATCAAAGGGCTGATTGAAACGTCGGTCAGCCAGGTTCATACCGGCTCGCAGCAGGTGGCTGAAGCGGGGGAAACCATGAAGGAGATTGTGACCTCGGTAACGCGCGTCAGCGATATTATGGGGGAAATCACGACCGCGTCTGAAGAGCAGAGCAGGGGGATCGAACAGGTCAGCCTGGCGGTTTCGCAGATGGATAGCGTGACTCAGCAGAATGCTTCGCTGGTGGAGCAGTCAGCGGCAGCCTCGGCGTCACTGGAAGAGCAGGCAGAACAGCTGCGGCTGGCGGTTGCCGCGTTTCGCCTGTAAATGAGAAAGGAGCTCTGCACCTGGCAGAGCTCCGGTTACGCTTACTCGACGGTGACAGATTTCGCCAGGTTACGCGGCTGGTCCACGTCAGTGCCTTTAATCAACGCCACGTGATAGGCCAGCAGCTGCAGCGGGACGGTGTAGAAGACAGGCGCAATCACCTCTTCCACATGCGGCATCTCAATCACTTTCATGTTGTCGCTACTGGTGAAACCGGCATCCTGATCGGCGAAGACGTACAGCACGCCGCCGCGCGCGCGCACTTCCTCGATGTTGGATTTCAGTTTCTCCAACAGTTCGTTGTTTGGCGCCACAACGATAACCGGCATATCCGCATCGATCAGCGCCAGCGGGCCGTGTTTCAGCTCGCCCGCGGCATAGGCTTCGGCGTGGATATAAGAGATCTCTTTGAGCTTCAGCGCGCCTTCGAGCGCGATCGGATACTGATCGCCACGACCGAGGAACAGCGCGTGATGCTTGTCTGAAAAGCCCTCAGCCAGGGCCTCAATACGCTTGTCCTGCGACAGCATCTGCTCGATGCGGCTCGGCAGCGTTTGCAGGCCATGAACAATGTCGTGCTCCACAGACGCATCCTGACCTTTCAGGTTTGCCAGTTTCGCCACCAGCATTAACAGCACGGTCAGCTGCGTGGTGAACGCTTTGGTCGACGCCACGCCGATTTCCGTTCCGGCTTTGGTCATCAGCGCCAAATCGGATTCACGCACCAGCGAAGACCCCGGCACGTTACAAATTGCCAGCGACCCCAGGTAACCCAGCTCTTTCGACAGACGCAGCGCCGCCAGCGTATCCGCCGTTTCACCGGACTGAGAAAGGGTGATCATCAGACTGTTGCGGCGCACCGCAGATTTGCGGTAGCGGAATTCAGAGGCGATTTCGACATCGCACGGCACGCCGGCCAGCGCTTCGAACCAATAGCGCGAAACCATCCCGGAGTTATACGAGGTACCGCAGGCTACAATCTGAATATGCTCAACTTTAGAGAGCAGATCGTTGGCCTGAGCGCCCAGCTCGCTAAGATCGACCTGGCCGTGGCTGATGCGCCCGGTCAGGGTGTTTTTGATAGCGTTCGGCTGCTCGTAGATCTCTTTCTGCATGTAGTGACGGTAGATGCCTTTGTCACCCGCGTCGTACTGCAAATTCGATTCGATGTCCGGGCGTTTAACCTGTTCGCCGGATTTGGCAAACACGGTCACGCTGCGACGGGTCACTTCCGCGATGTCGCCTTCTTCAAGGAAGATGAAGCGACGGGTTACCGGCAGCAGCGCTAGTTGGTCAGAGGCGATAAAGTTTTCGCCCATGCCCAGACCAATCACCAGCGGGCTACCTGAACGGGCAGCCAGCAGAGTATCCGGATTGCGGGTATCCATGATCACGGTGCCGTACGCGCCACGCAGTTGCGGAATGGTTCGCAGAACAGCTTCACGCAACGTTCCACCCTGTTCCAGCTCCCAGTGCACCAGGTGAGCAATCACTTCGGTGTCGGTTTCGGAGGCGAATACATAGCCGCGGGACTGCAGCAGTTCACGCAGCGGCTCGTGGTTTTCGATGATGCCGTTGTGCACCACCACGATGTGGTCTGAGATATGAGGATGCGCGTTGCCTTCGGACGGCTCTCCATGGGTTGCCCAACGGGTGTGCGCAATACCGGTGCCGCCATGCAGAGGATGTTCTTCTGCGGCCTGAGCCAGCATTTGCACTTTACCGAGGCGACGCAGACGGGTCATGTGACCTTCGCTGTCGACCACTGCCAGACCGGCAGAGTCATAACCACGGTATTCCAGACGACGAAGCCCTTCGAGAAGGATTTCAGCAATATCACGCTGCGCGACTGCGCCAACAATTCCACACATAGTTAGATTTCCTGAAATGGCATGATGCCATGCGTTGTCGCTGACCTGTGTTTTCCGGTTTTTCCGGAGCCCCGAGCCTTGTAGAGAGTGGGGTTGTTTTTATGGGTGCTGCATGTTGGGAGGGGTGATATTTTTCACCCTCTGCCCTGTAAAACCGCCGGCCTGATAAGCGAAACGCATCAGGCGCTTTGCATTGCCGGATGGCGGCGTAATCGCCTTATCCGGCCTACAACTTACTTTTTCTTCACCGGACGCTGCCAGCCCTGCTTGTGGACCTGAGGCACGCGGCTTAATACCAGTTCGTTGTCACCGACATTGCGGGTCACGGTGGTTCCGGCAGCAATCGTTGCGCCTTTACCTACGCTGACCGGCGCCACCAGTTGGGTATCGGAACCGACAAACACATCATCGCCGATGAGTGTTTTAAATTTGTTAGCACCGTCGTAGTTGCAGGTAATGGTGCCCGCACCAATATTCACGTTGTCGCCAATCTCGGCGTCGCCGAGGTAGCTCAGATGTCCGGCTTTAGAACCTTTACCCAGGCGCGCTTTTTTCATCTCAACGAAGTTGCCAACGTGCGCGCCTTCCAGCAGTTCAGCTCCCGGGCGCAGACGTGCAAACGGACCGATCGTGCAGGCGGCGTGCAGTTGTGCATCTTCCACGACGCTATACGGGCTGATTTCGCAGTCGTCGCCAATGACGCTGTTTTTAATCACGCAGCCCGCGCCAATTTTTACGCGATGGCCCAGGGTGACGTTACCTTCAAGAATAACGTTAGTATCAATTTCCACGTCGCGCCCGTGGTTCAGGCTACCGCGCAGATCGAAACGCGCCGGATCGCGCAGCATCACGCCCGCCAATAGCAGTTTTTCTGCCTGCTCGCTCTGATACACCCGCTCCAGACGGGAAAGCTGAAGGCGGTTATTCACACCTTCCACTTCGCTCAGGCGATCCGGGTGAACGGCGGCAATTTCACGCCCTTCCTGGTATGCCATTGCGATAATATCGGTAATGTAGAACTCGCCCTGAGCGTTGTTGTTGTCGAGCTTGCCCAGCCAGCGCTTCAGATCGGCCCCGCCCGCAATCAGGATACCGGTGTTGATCTCCTGAATCTGGCGCTGCGCATCGCTTGCATCTTTATGCTCGACGATACCGGTCACCTTGCCGTCTTCGCGGGTGATGCGGCCATAGCCGGTCGGGTCATCCAGTTTAACGGTCAGCAGACCAATCCCGCCCTGCGGTTTCGCGGCGCGCAGACGCTCCAGCGTTTCCACGGAAATCAGCGGTACGTCGCCGTAGAGCATCATGATGTCTTCATCATCGGCAAAGAACGGCGCAGCCTGCTGCATCGCGTGACCTGTACCCAGCTGCTCTGCCTGGAGCACCCAGTTCAGATTACCTTCGGTCAGCGTCTCTTTGAGGAGATCGCCACCGTGACCATAGACCAGGTGAACCTGAGTGGCGCCTAATTCGTCAGCAGCATCAATAACATGCTGAACCATTGGCTTGCCCGCGAGGGTATGAAGCACCTTCGGGAGATCGGAATACATGCGAGTACCTTTGCCCGCGGCAAGGATCACTACGCTCATCGCACTGTTTGACATACGCATCCTGACAGAAGTTTGAGTGAGAAGTTAAAACCTTTCACATTGAAATTTCTACATATTTTTCATCATGAAATGGGATGCAGAGAAAACGCACAACGTGAAAGTCAAAACCGATTTTATGACGCTATTTTCAGCTATCGTAGCGCCCTTTGTCTCGAAAAAAAGCCCCATAATCTGAAGATTAGCCGCTATGTTGCTGCTTTGGCTGTTCTTTCGATACCTGAAGCAAGCCCTACCGGGCGTAGAAAAACAAAAAGGCCGCCCGTTGGCGACCTTCTCATATTATTTATGCCCGGCAATTCAGAGGATTAGAAGCTCAGATTGCGGAACAGCGCGATGAATTTGTGAAAGCGTTTCATGTTGATTCCTGCATAGCACACTTGTTATGTGATCTGACTCACAAAAAAGAGTCTACGCCTGGCGTCTGACATTCGCAACATTTATGTGACACATATCACACTTAAGGGTTACATCAGGAACGTCAGCCAAGAAAAAAGCCAGCCTGGAAACCAGACTGGCTTTTGTGCTTTCAAGCCGGTGTTACATCGCTTTTTTGGTCAACTCGATAACGCGCAGTTTGGCGATCGCTTTGGCCAGCTCCGCGGACGCCTGAGCGTAGTCCACGTCGCCGTGCGAGCTCTTGATGTGCTCTTCCGCTTTGCGTTTCGCTTCCAGGGCTCGCGCTTCGTCGAGATCCTGACCGCGGATAGCGGTATCAGCCAGCACGGTTACGTTACCTGGCTGAACTTCCAGCACGCCGCCGGACAAGTAGATGAACTCTTCATGTCCGTGCTGCTTCACGATGCGAATCATACCAGGCTTAATGGCGGTGAGCAGCGGGGCGTGGCCCGGGTAAATACCCAGTTCACCTTCGCTACCCGTTACCTGGATTTTCTCGACCAGACCAGAGAACATTTGCTGCTCTGCGCTGACGACGTCCAGGTGGTAAGTCATTGCCATATCACCCTCCGATTAAGGCGTTAAAGTTTTTTGGCTTTCTCAACGGCTTCGTCGATGGTGCCAACCATATAGAACGCTTGCTCAGGCAGGTGGTCGTATTCGCCGTCCATGATGCCTTTAAAGCCACGGATGGTGTCTTTCAGCGATACGAATTTACCTGGGGAACCGGTAAAGACTTCTGCGACGAAGAACGGCTGGGACAGGAAGCGCTGAATTTTACGTGCGCGTGCTACCACCAGTTTGTCTTCTTCGGACAGTTCGTCCATACCCAGAATCGCGATGATGTCTTTCAGTTCCTGGTAACGCTGCAGGATAGACTGTACGCCACGCGCGGTGTCGTAGTGCTCCTGGCCAACAACCAGCGGATCCAGCTGACGGCTGGTGGAATCCAGCGGGTCAACGGCCGGGTAAATACCCAGAGACGCGATCTGACGGCTCAGTACCACGGTTGCATCTAAGTGAGCAAAGGTGGTTGCCGGGGATGGGTCAGTCAAGTCATCCGCAGGTACGTATACCGCCTGAACGGAGGTGATAGAACCGGTTTTGGTTGAAGTGATACGTTCCTGAAGAACACCCATCTCTTCAGCAAGAGTAGGCTGATAACCTACCGCAGAAGGCATACGACCCAGCAGCGCGGATACTTCGGTACCGGCCAGGGTGTAACGGTAGATGTTATCAACGAACAGAAGAACGTCACGGCCTTCGTCACGGAATTTCTCAGCCATCGTCAGACCGGTCAGCGCAACGCGCAGACGGTTTCCTGGCGGCTCGTTCATCTGGCCGTAAACCAGGGATACTTTATCCAGAACGTTGGAGTCGGTCATTTCGTGGTAGAAGTCGTTACCCTCACGAGTACGCTCACCTACGCCCGCAAACACGGAGTAACCGGAGTGCTCGATCGCAATGTTACGGATCAGCTCCATCATGTTTACGGTTTTACCTACGCCCGCACCACCGAACAGACCGACTTTACCGCCTTTTGCGAACGGGCAGATCAGGTCCATTACTTTGATACCGGTTTCCAGCAGTTCCTGAGAGCTGGACAGCTCTTCGTAAGAAGGTGCTGCGCGGTGAATCGCCCAACGCTCTTCTTCACCGATGTCGCCTTTCATATCGATCGGCTGACCCAGGACGTTCATGATACGACCCAGGGTTGCTTTACCTACCGGGACTTCGATTGGGTGCTCGAGGTCTTTCACTTCCAGACCACGACGCAGACCGTCGGAAGAACCCATTGCGATGGTACGCACGATACCGCCGCCGAGCTGCTGCTGAACTTCCAGCACCAGGCTCTCATTACCATTCTGAACCTCAAGAGCATCGTACACGCGCGGTACGGCATCCTGAGGGAATTCGACGTCAACCACGGCGCCGATTACCTGGACAATTTTTCCAGTAGCCATCTTGAATCCTCTACGAATTAACCTGGTTATACCGCGGATGCACCACCGACGATTTCGGTGAGTTCCTGAGTAATGCTGGCCTGACGAGCTTTGTTGTATACCAACTGCAGCTCTTTAATCAGGCTGCCGCCATTGTCGGTCGCGGCTTTCATCGCCACCATACGTGCGGCCTGCTCGCTGGCCAGGTTTTCTACCACGCCCTGATAAACCTGAGATTCGACATAACGACGCAGCAGGGTATCCAGCAGCGCTTTCGGATCAGGTTCGTACAGATAATCCCAGGATTTACGCTTCAGACTCTCATCTTCTGATGCCGGCAGCGGCAGCAGCTGAGTAATGGTCGGAACCTGAGACATGGTGTTAATAAATTTGTTGCTGACAACGTAAAGCTTGTCCAGACGGCCTTCATCATAGGCCTGCAACATCACTTTTACCGGGCCGATCAGTTCGGACAGGGAAGGGTTATCCCCCATGCCTGTGACCTGAGCAACCACGTTACCGCCAACGGAATTAAAGAAAGACACGCCCTTCGAGCCGATCATCGCGAGTTCGCTCTGAACGCCTTTATCGGACCAGGCTTTCATATCTGCCAGCACTTTCTTGAACAGGTTAATGTTCAAGCCGCCGCACAGACCACGGTCAGTGGACACCACCAGGTAGCCCACGCGCTTAACGTCGCGTTCTTCCAGGTATGGGTGCTTATATTCCAGATTGCCGCTGGCAAGGTGACCAATCACTTTGCGCATGGTATCAGCATAAGGACGGCTAGCCGCCATGCGATCCTGCGATTTACGCATTTTGGACGCGGCGACCATTTCCATCGCTTTAGTGATCTTCTGCGTGTTCTGGACGCTTGCGATCTTACTACGTATCTCTTTTGCGCCGGCCATGAGCTTCTCCTCAATATCTCGCGGCCTGCCCTAAGGCAAGCCGCCAGACGTTACCAGGACTGGGTTGCTTTGAAGGAATCGAGGATGCCTTTCAGCTTGCCTTCGATTTCGTCGTTGTAGTTACCAGTCTGGTTGATTTCTTGCATCAGCGGAGCATGGTCACGGTCGACGTAAGCCAGCAGAGCGGCTTCGAAACTACCGATTTTGGCCAGTTCCACATCTTCGAGGTAACCGCGTTCAGCCGCGAACAGAACAATACCCTGCTGTGCTACAGACATTGGGGCGTACTGTTTCTGTTTCAGAAGCTCGGTCACTTTCTGACCGTGGCTCAGCTGCTTACGGGTTGCTTCGTCCAGATCGGATGCAAACTGAGAGAACGCCGCCAGTTCACGATACTGTGCCAGCGCGGTACGAATACCACCGGACAGTTTCTTGATGATCTTGGTCTGCGCTGCACCACCTACACGGGATACGGAGATACCCGGGTTAACCGCCGGACGAATACCGGAGTTAAACAGGTTGGTTTCCAGGAAGATCTGACCATCGGTAATCGAGATGACGTTAGTCGGAACGAACGCGGAAACGTCACCCGCCTGCGTTTCGATAATCGGCAGCGCAGTCAGAGAACCGGTTTTACCTTTCACTTCACCTTTGGTGAAGTTCTCAACGTATTCAGCGTTAACGCGGGATGCACGCTCCAGCAGACGAGAGTGGAGGTAGAATACGTCTCCCGGGAATGCTTCACGTCCTGGTGGACGACGGAGCAGCAGGGAAACCTGACGGTAAGCAACAGCCTGTTTGGACAGGTCATCGTACACGATCAGCGCATCTTCACCGCGGTCACGGAAGTATTCGCCCATTGCGCAACCGGCATATGGCGCCAGGTACTGCAGTGCAGCGGATTCGGAAGCGGTCGCCACAACAACGATGGTGTTAGCCAGTGCGCCGTGCTCTTCCAGTTTACGAACCACGTTAGAAATGGTGGACGCTTTCTGGCCGATAGCCACGTACACGCATTTGATGCCGGAATCACGCTGGTTGATGATCGCATCGATTGCCATCGCGGTTTTACCGGTCTGACGGTCACCGATGATCAGCTCACGCTGGCCACGGCCGATTGGAATCATCGCATCGACGGATTTGTAACCGGTCTGAACAGGCTGGTCAACGGACTGACGATCGATAACGCCTGGTGCGATAACTTCGATTGGCGAGAAGCCATCGTTATCAACCGGACCTTTACCGTCGATCGGTGCACCCAGGGTGTTCACCACGCGGCCTAACATGCCACGGCCAACCGGCACTTCAAGAATACGGCCAGTACACTTAACCTTCATGCCTTCGGCGAGGTCAGCGTATGGACCCATAACAACGGCACCTACGGAGTCGCGCTCCAGATTCAGTGCGATAGCGTAACGGTTACCCGGCAGGGAAATCATCTCACCCTGCATACAATCGGCCAGGCCGTGGATGCGGATAACACCGTCACTTACAGAAACAATAGTACCTTCGTTGTGAGCTTCACTCACAACATTGAACTGAGCAATGCGCTGCTTGATCAGTTCGCTGATTTCGGTGGAATTCAGTTGCATGCTCCAGTCCCCTTAAGACTGCAAGACGTCTGCAAGGCGTTCAAGACGGCCGCGTACGCTACCGTCAATGACCGTATCACCCGCACGGATGATAACGCCCGCCATTACAGACTTATCGATATTGCAATTCAGCTTAACTTTGCGTGACAGACGTTTTTCCATCGCGGCAGTGATTTTCGCGAGCTGTTCGTCACTCAGTGCGGAGGCAGAAGTCACTTCGACTTCAGCGGTCGCTTCACTCAGGGCGCGTAAATGCGCAAACTGCTCGAGAACATCCGGGAGCGCATTCAGACGACCGTTTTCTGCCATCACCCGAATCAGGTTCTGGCCGTTGGTGTCCAACTGCTCACCGCAGATAGCGATAAACGCATCTGCGAGCGTTTCCGGCGCCAGAGCGCCAGAAAGTAACTCTGCCATTTGGTCGTTTTTGGTCACCTCGGCGGCAAACGCCAGCATATTCTGCCAGCTGTCCACGCTCTGGTTTTCGACCGCAAAGTCAAAAGCTGCTTTGGCGTAGGGGCGAGCTACCGTTACAAATTCAGACATCAGCCCCTCCCTCCTTACAGTTCAGCGACAAGTTTATCCACGATGTCGCTGTTAGCAGCTTCATCCACGGAACGTTCGATGATCTTCTCGGCACCAGCAACAGCCAGAATCGCGACCTGCTTACGAAGTTCTTCGCGAGCACGTTTACGCTCGGCGTCGATCTCAGCCTGCGCCTGGGCAACGATTTTGCTACGTTCCTGTTCTGCTTCAGCTTTCGCTTCGTCCATGATCTGAGCGCGACGCTTGTTCGCCTGCTCGATGATCACCTGGGCTTCCGCTTTGGCTTTTTTCAGCTGGTCGGTCGCGTTGGCCTGTGCAAGGTCCAAATCTTTCTTAGCGCGTTCTGCGGAAGCCAGACCGTCAGAAATTTCTTTCTGACGTTTTTCGATGGCAGCCATTAACGGCGGCCATACGTACTTCATGCAGAACCAGACAAAGAGAATAAACGCGATGGCCTGGCCGAGGATTGTTGCGTTCATGTTCACAGCACAATACCTCTTAAAATTTGATGACTACTTACTACGCGACAGCAAACATCACGTACAGACCCAGACCGACAGCGATCATTGGGATAGCATCCACCAGACCCATAACGATAAAGAACTGAGTACGCAGCAGAGGAATCAGATCCGGCTGACGCGCTGCGCCTTCCAGGAATTTACCCCCGAGGATGCCGATACCGATCGCAGCACCGATTGCCGCCAGACCCATCATCACAGCGGCAGCCATGTACAGCAGATCCATATTCAGGTTTTCCATGACAGTCTCCAGTTTGTTTCAGTTAAAACGTAGTAGTGTTGGTAAAAAATCAGTGCTCTTCAGATGCCATCGATAGATAGACGATCGTCAGAACCATGAAGATAAAGGCTTGCAGCGTGATAATCAGGATGTGGAAAATGGCCCAAGGCACATTCAGAAGCCACTGTGACCACCACGGCAGAAGGCCGGCTATCAGAATGAAAATCAGCTCACCTGCGTACATGTTGCCGAACAGTCGAAGACCGAGAGAAACCGGTTTGGACAGCAGGCTGACGCCTTCCAGGATCAGGTTGACCGGAATGAACGCCCAGTGATTGAACGGCTGCAGGGTAAGCTCTTTAACAAAGCCGCCAACGCCTTTCATTTTGATGCTGTAGAAAAGAATGAGGATAAATACGCCGAGCGCCATCGACAGGGTGATGTTCACGTCCGCAGACGGCACCACGCGCAGCGCAGGCAGGCCCAGGAAGTGTTCGCCGATGTAAGGAATCAGGTCGATTGGCAGCAGATCCATCAGGTTCATCAGGAAGACCCAGACGAACACCGTCAGCGCCAGTGGCGCAATCAGCTTGCTCTTGCCATGGTACATGTCTTTGACGCTGCCATGGACGAAGCCGATGATCATTTCGATAGCCGTCTGGAATTTCCCTGGAACACCGCTGGTCGCTTTTTTCGCAACGCTGCGGAACATGGCAAGGAACAACAGACCCAGCACGACCGAGAAGAACATGGAGTCAATGTTGAGCGTCCAGAAGGTGGCCGGGGGGTTATGCGGATCCACCAGCGAGAAAGTACGCAGATCAAGCTGAAGGTTATTCAGGTGATGACCTATGTATTCCTGCGGCGTCATATTTTCTGAAGCCATGATGCCTTTTACCCTTTGTTGTTGATTACAGCTGGTGCCAGAACTTGTACCACCAGCACCAAAACCCACGTCACTATCAGCGGCAAAAATACCACTTTAACAACCGCCAGCGCCACCGCGAGGAGGGCAAAGGTCAGCAACACCTTGAACACTTCGCCGAGGGCGAAAGACCAGGCCACGCGGCCTTTGGCTGGTGTATGCGCCTGATGACGCCAGGCAAAAATCATAAACAGTGCATTTGGCACGACAACCGCCAAACCTCCACATACTGCGGAGATGCCCCAGAAGGGGTCTTTGAGGCAGAACAGCAATCCACTTGCGGTAACCGCCAGAAGCTGAATGAACAGAAGCTTACGAGCAACGTTTCGACTCAAGAGCGACACAGACATCACGTTTTTACTCCTGCTCCCTTCGAGGTATGTCGCGTGTCGTATAAAACGTTCTTTGAGGCTCGGAGTCAAGCATCAAAAAGCGGACAAATTATACGGTGACGCCCCGTGAATTCAAACAATAAGTAGCGAAAAGGTGAATAAATGTTTAAATATTTTTCGACCGCGCTGTTTTTCAACTTTTCAGGAAACTGTGAACAATCAGACAAAAGTGCAAACGACGCGAAATACCTCGCATAAAAGCGTGCATTCGATCACAAAAAAAAGATTTTCACCCTTATGGAAAACCAGCATAGAAAAAATTACCGGATTTCATCTTTCTGAATTCAATAACAAATTTATCGGACTCTTTTTAAAATAGCCCAATACATCCTAAAAACCATTCATTGACATTCATAATAAACTTTTAACATCCACTTACTGTTCACCCTGCCGATTTTTAGCAGACTGATATTTTCCATGTTGACTATTTTTATGGTTAAGCAAAGAGAGCCATGTGAACAGAATGCAAAAAAGCAGTGACCGTCTCGTTAAATGTAACTGAACGTATCACTGCTTTCATCACCCCGTTTTAACACTTCACGGTGGGGGTAAAATCCACATTTTTTGATAAAGATTAAACTTTTGTTGCCTTAATTTTAACCAGATGCCGTTCTCCATCCAGCTGAGGAACGTTAAGTTTCACGATATCTTCCACTGCGAACTGCGCGGGCAGCTGCGCAATTTCATCGTCAGGCAGCAGACCCTTTAACGCATAAAAATGGCCATGCTCTGCCGGCAGATGGTGACACCAGTTCACCATGTCGGTCAGGGAAGCGAACGCCCGACTGATCACCCCGTCAAAGGGCGGCTCTGCCGGGAAATCCTCGACGCGACTCTGCACCGGAGTGACGTTCTCAAGCTTCAGCTCATGCTGAACCTGGCGCAGGAAGCGCACGCGCTTGCCCAGGCTATCCAGCAGCGTGAAATGCGCCTGAGGCAGGACAATCGCCAGCGGAATACCCGGCAAGCCAGGCCCTGTCCCCACATCAATAAAACGTTCCCCCTGCAAATGCGGCGCCACGATGATGCTGTCGAGGATATGACGCACCAGCATCTCGTTCGGGTCGCGTACCGAGGTCAGGTTGTACGCTTTGTTCCATTTGTGGAGCAGTTCGACGTAGGCCACCAGCTGCTGTTGCTGGTGATCGGACAACGAAATACCTGCTTCAGCGAGCAGACGAGAGAGTTTATTGAGCACTGAGAGATCCTGTTGAGCTTCTTTTGGCGGGTGGCGCTTCGCTGACCCGCCTTACGGGTGTGCAGGCCCGGCAAGCCTCGCGCCGCCGGGCAATATATTCAAAATCAGGCGCTGCGGCGCAGCATCCCCTGTTTTTTCAGCCAGATCAGCAAAATCGAAATCGCCGCAGGGGTCACGCCGGAGATACGCGAGGCCTGACCGATAGAGGACGGTTTGTGATCGTTGAGTTTGGCAATCACCTCGTTGGACAAGCCAGAAACCTGACGGTAATCCAGCGTCGCTGGCAGGATTGTATTTTCGTTGCGCTGATGGCGCTCGATCTCGTCCTGCTGGCGGGCAATATAACCTTCGTATTTGACCTGAATCTCCACCTGCTCGGCCGCCTGCGGATCCGCAAGGCCTGGCGCAAATGGAGAGAGCTGTACCAGCTGTTCGTAGGTCACGCCCGGACGACGCAGCAGATCTTCACCGCTGGCCTCACGGGATAACGGCGCATCCAGCTGAGCGTTCACTTCAGCAGCAGCTTCAGAGGTTGGCGTCACCCAGGTGGACTTCAGGCGCTGGCGCTCAAGTTCAATGCTTTCCAGCTTTTCGTTGAAGCGCGCCCAGCGTTCGTCATCCACCAGACCCAGCTCACGACCCTGTTCGGTCAGACGCAGATCGGCGTTGTCTTCACGCAGCATCAGGCGGTATTCCGCGCGGGAGGTGAACATGCGGTACGGTTCTTTGGTACCCAACGTGCAGAGGTCATCCACCAGCACACCGAGATAGGCCTGATCGCGACGTGGCGCCCAGCCCTCTTTCTCGGCCGAGAAACGTGCAGCATTAAGACCCGCCAGCAGACCCTGTGCGGCGGCTTCTTCGTAACCGGTGGTGCCGTTGATTTGCCCGGCAAAGAACAGGCCCTGAATGTATTTGCTTTCCAGCGTAGGCTTCAGATCGCGCGGATCGAAGAAATCATACTCAATGGCGTAGCCCGGACGAACGATCTTCGCGTTTTCCATCCCTTCCATCGAGCGGACGATCTGCATCTGCACGTCAAACGGCAGGCTAGTGGAGATCCCGTTCGGGTAAATTTCGTTGGAGGTCAGGCCTTCCGGCTCGAGGAAAATTTGATGCTGATTTTTGTCGGCAAAGCGCATGACTTTGTCTTCAATCGACGGGCAATAACGTGGCCCGATACCTTCAATAACGCCGGCGTACATTGGGCTGCGATCGAGGTTATTGCGGATTACATCATGGGTGCTTTCATTGGTGTGCGTGATGTAGCACGGCACCTGGCGCGGGTGCTGATCCGCGTTGCCCATGAACGAGAACACCGGCATTGGGTTGTCGCCATGCTGCTGAGCCAGAACGCTAAAATCGATAGTGCGGGCATCAATACGCGGCGGTGTTCCGGTTTTAAGGCGACCAACGCGCAGCGGCAGTTCACGCAGACGACGAGAAAGCGGTATTGACGGCGGATCGCCAGCGCGTCCACCGCTGTAGTTGTCCAGACCAATGTGAATTTTGCCGTCAAGGAATGTCCCCACGGTCAGCACAACGGATTTCGCGTGGAACTTCAGCCCCATCTGAGTGACAGCACCGACGACGCGATCGTTTTCGACGATCAGATCTTCAACAGCCTGCTGGAAGATCATCAGGTTCGGCTGGTTTTCCAGCGCAGTGCGCACCGCCTGACGATAGAGCACGCGGTCGGCCTGAGCACGAGTTGCACGAACGGCGGGGCCTTTGCTGCCGTTTAGTATTCTAAACTGGATACCCGCCTGGTCGATCGCCTTCGCCATCAGCCCGCCGAGTGCATCCACTTCTTTTACCAGGTGTCCTTTCCCAATGCCGCCAATGGCCGGGTTGCAGCTCATCTGCCCCAGCGTGTCGATATTGTGTGTCAACAGCAGGGTCTGCTGACCCATACGTGCTGCGGCCATCGCGGCCTCAGTACCTGCATGACCCCCGCCAATGATGATGACGTCAAAAGGATCCTGATAAAACATGGTGGTCTGCCTCGCATGAAAGCGGTTTGAAAAAGTGATTGAAGCCCGGGCCGTGGATTCTACTCAACTTTAGCGGTTGGAGAAAGCACCCGGGATCCTGGGTATTTAAAAGAAGATCTTTTGTTTAGAGATCTGTTTTATTGTGATCTCTTATTAGGATCGCCATCTTCTGTGGATAAGCTGGATCTGGCTTTTAAGATCAAACGCTTAATAAGGATCACAGCCTGTGAATGATCGGTGATCCTGGTCCGTATAAGCTGGGATCAGAATGAAGGGTTATGCACAACTCAAAAACTAACCAAACCTTATTCTTTGGATAACTACCGGTTGATCAGTGCTTTTAACCAGAGTTATCCACATAAAAAAGGCCGATCTTTACAATTCTCCGATCAGTTTTGACCAGGAACCGAGCCAAATTTCAGCCGGATCTTCAGGAATGTCATGATCGAGGACGTTGATCTTCAGCGTTTCGCCTATCTGTTTCGCTCCGCAGGCCGTCAGTTCCTGGTCGATTTTCTCGATAGCGCCGCAGAATGTGTCATATTCGCGGCTGCCAATGCCCACGGAACCGAAGCGTACGGCAGAAAGATCGGGTTTCTCTTCCTTTATTGCTTCATATAAAGGAAGCAGGTTATCCGGAATGTCGCCCGCACCGTGCGTGGAGCTGACTAACAGCCAGACTCCGCTTGGGGTCAGATCTTCAAGCAGGGGGCCATGCAGCGTTTCAGTGGAAAAACCGGCGTCTTCCAGCTTCTCAGCCAGGTGTTCCGCCACGTATTCGGCGCCGCCAAGCGTGCTGCCACTGATAAGAGTAATGTCTGCCATGAAAGTCCACCTTTTGATCCTGAGTGGCACATTGTACGCTGTGTGTGAGCTGGGATCTACCTGTGGAAAGATGTGGGATTAAAAAGCCCGATCACGGGCGAATGGTGCGCATGATCGGGTTCTGCAGGGAGATCAGCGTCTCGGTGGACTGAATTTCATCGATTGTTTGGATCTTGTTGATAAGTACCTGCTGCAGGGCATCGATCGAGCGGCACATCACCTTAATAAAGATGCTGTAATGACCGGTGGTGTAATACGCCTCGGTCACTTCATCGAGGCTTTCCAGGCGAGCCAACGCGGAAGGATAATCTTTGGCGCTTTTCAAAATAATGCCGATAAAGCAGCAGACATCGTAACCCAGCTGCTTTGGGTTCACGTCGATGCGCGCGCCGGTGATGATGCCCGCCTGTTTCATCTTCTCAACGCGTACGTGGATAGTGCCGGGGCTGACGCCAAACTGCTTGGCTAATTCGGCGTAGGCGGTACGCGCATTGGCCATCAGGGCTTCAAGAATGCCGCGGTCGAGATTGTCGATCTGATAATTTTCCATAGGATTTTCTTATGATGTTTGATGAATCATTCTATTTTAGCGCCTTATTTTAACGAATTGAAATCGACAAGGCCTTTTTAGTTGTTGATTATTGAATTCATCCCTCGTTCTGTTGCTTAATCAATGGCACAGGACGCAGGAGACCATAAAAATGAAAACCGCTTATATCGCAAAACAACGTCAGATCAGTTTCGTTAAGTCCCATTTTTCACGTGAGCTCGAAGACAGACTTGGACTCATTGAAGTTCAGGCGCCGATCTTAAGCCGCGTGGGCGATGGCACTCAGGACAACCTGTCTGGCTGCGAAAAAGCGGTACAGGTCAAAGTGAAAACCTTGCCTGACGCCCAGTTCGAGGTGGTGCACTCCCTCGCGAAATGGAAACGTCAGACGCTTGGCCAGCACGACTTCAGCGCGGGCGAAGGGCTCTACACGCACATGAAAGCCCTTCGCCCCGATGAAGATCGCCTCTCGGCTATCCATTCTGTTTATGTCGATCAGTGGGACTGGGAACGCGTAATGGGTGATGGCGAACGTCACACCGGTACGCTGAAGGCCACCGTTGAAGCGATCTACGCCGGAATTAAAGCCACAGAAGCTGCCGTCAGCAAAGAGTTTGGACTGGCACCGTTCCTGCCGGAACAGATCCACTTTGTTCATAGCGAAGAATTGCTTACACGCTATCCTGGTCTCGATGCGAAAGGCCGCGAGCGCGCCATCGCCAAAGATCTGGGCGCCGTCTTCCTGATTGGGATTGGCGGTAAACTTTCCAACGGCCAGCGCCACGACGTGCGTGCGCCGGATTATGATGACTGGAGCACCCAGGGAGAAGCCGGTCTGGCGGGCCTGAACGGCGATATTCTGGTATGGAACCCGGTACTTGAAGATGCGTTTGAGATCTCATCGATGGGCATTCGCGTGGACGTCGAAGCGCTGAAGCGTCAGTTAGCACTCACTGGGGATGACGAGCGCCTGCAGCTGGAGTGGCACCAGGCGCTGCTGCGCGGTGAGATGCCGCAAACCGTCGGTGGTGGGATTGGCCAGTCACGTCTGACCATGCTGCTGTTACAGCTGCCGCATATCGGCCAGGTACAGTGCGGCGTGTGGCCGCAGCAGATCCGCGAGAGCGTAGGCGCTCTGCTGTAATCAGCGTTTCCAGCGCCGCAGCAGTCGGCTACGCAACCCGGTATCAAAGCGCCAGATATGATCGAAAATGCGCATGATGCCGGGTTTTCCATGCTGTGACATTGCCACGGCGTGAAAACGATGGAGATGTTTGCGCTGTAGCTCGCTCACCTTGTTCACCACGTCGTCCGGCAGCCGCTGGGCGATAAAGTCTGAAATGACTACCGCATCCGCATCCGTCCATTCCGGGCCCTGCATTCTTTCTATAATGGCGCGAAAACAGCTGGCGATATCGGTGCCGCCGCGAAAACGCTGGCTCAGGAAGCGAATTGCCTGCTCCAGCCCATTTGGGCCGGTGAGCTCATAGCGCACAACTTCGCTGGAGAACAGCATAATAAAGCAGCGACGATTGTCCGCCAGTGCCACCCGCATCAGCGCCAGGCAAAAGGCTTTGGCGCACTGTTCATTGAACCCGCCCATGGAACCAGACGTGTCCACGCAGACGATAAACGGTCCGCGAGGCTGTTCGTCGAAGTCCTGATGCACCACCGGGCGTTCGCTGAGCTTTTCCCGCCAGGCGTCACCGTGCAGCCGATAAGTGAGCAGTTGCTTCTCCACCAGCCGGCGATAAAACTCATATTCCAGTTCGCTGATGCCGAGCGTTGCCAGCTCCGGCGGCAGCAGACGCAGGATGTCGTCGCTTTGCTGCAGCCCGTCGACCTGCTCGGGCACCGTTGCCGGTTCCCGCACCAGCGTGCGGAAGGTTTCCATCGGCGAATCTTTTCTCGGTACCGATTTTGCTTCGCGTGAACGGCCGAGCTGCTCCGCCAGCCGCATCAGCTCTGGCTGTTCGCTGAGAAAATCCCCGTATTTGACGATAAGCTGCCAGTCGCCGCGCTTCAGCTGGCCGGCACTCATGTCCCACAGACGGCCTGCGGCGGCGTCGTTTTCCACCAGTATCGGCTCGAGCTGACCGCTGAGCGTCATTTTTTCCTGCACTTCGCTGAGAAGCTGCTCCCGTTCATCTTCCAGCAGCTGCTGATTGAGCGTGGTGGCCTGCACGATCAGGCTCAGCCGCCAGCGCTGCAAAAACAGGGTGTGCAATGCAGCGGTGAAGGTGGCGTTGTTATCCACCAGCTGTTGCGCCTGCGCGGCAAAGGGCGAGTGGACTTTCTGTAACAGCGCCAGCAGTTGCGGAAGCTGGACGATGAACTGTGACGTCGACAGGGTCTGGCTCTGCTGAAACGCCATCACCTCATCGCTGAGATCCTGCGGAACGTGCGCCTCTTTCATCTTACTTTTTAGCGCCTCCCGCCAACGGGGGATATCCTCGGTGAGCGCGTTCTTAAGACGTGGAAACTTTTCAAAAAAGATCGCCAGCTGCGGTGAGGCCAGCAGCGCGAGGATCATCTCTTCGATCAATCCTTCTTCGCTGACTGCCAGCATCACGTTAAGCGTGTCGAGGGTGAGCATTACTGCCGCGCCTGTTTGATCTGCGCGCCAACGTCCTGCAGGCTGGCTTCAATTTTCCCTAACCAGTCTCCGTGAATGAACAGGCACTTTTGCTGTTCGCTAAAGCGGGTGTGCTGCTGGTGCCACTCGTCGTCCAGCGCATCCAGCTGCTGTTTGATTTCACCGGGCATGTTTTCTGGCGCAGAGCTCCCCGGCAGCGCCAGACGGGAACCCTGCAGGCTGACGTCGCGCACCATCAGGTGCAGGCTGGTATCCACTTCCAGGTTCAGTACCTGAGCGAAGCCAATCCCGTTGAGCTTGCCGCGTATTTCGCCGCCTTTCTCAAGCCAGTGCGCCAGCGCTGTGCGTTCAACGGAAATATGGGCAACGTTCATATCATGCAGCTTTAGCGGCTGTTGGAGCAGTAAAGTGAGCGTTGCGTCCTGCAGGTTTTCCGGCAGTTCGTAATGCGGTTTGCGGCTGAACATGCCGCCCATGCGGGAAACCTTCAGCGCCGTTTTGTCACTCTGCTGCTGTTGCAGCTGAAGCCTGCGCTGAATAATGGTGCCGAGTTTTGTCAGCATTGCCTGCTGCTGCCAGGCGTGCCCGGTAATCAAAATGTCCAGCTGCTGCTGCATCAGGTTGCGACTCTCTGCGTCGTGCCACAGGCACTCTTTCAGCAGGATCAGATCGATGGGGGCGATCGCCTCACGACCGCTGAAGAAGGCGCAGGCCTGCAATAAGCGGATCGCTTTTTTCCAGCGCCTGTCGGAAACATAAGGCGCGTTTGGCAGGGTATCGAGCTGCTGGCGCAGATGATAAATCAGTTCGAAAACCGCATCAGGCAGCTTCACGCCGCCGATATCCACCTGCCACTGCCTGAACTCTTCGTCGGTGACCTGCAAGTTTTCTGATACCGGGTTGGCGCTTTCGTCCTGCTGGTTGATAAGCAGCGAGTGGAAATTGCTTTTCTCCTGGACCTTATCGAGCCAGAGGCGAATCAGCATGCGGTCATACAGCGCTTCCAGGCTGCTGTCGGGTTCCGGCAGTTCGTTCGACGCCGCCACCAGCAGGCGCATCGGGATTTTCTCTTCGTGCGCGCCGTTGCGAAAGCTACGCTCGTTAATCGCAGTCAGTAGAGTGTTGAGAATGGCCGGGCCCGCTTTCCAGATTTCGTCGAGAAAGACGATTTCTGCTTCGGGCAGATAACCTGTGGTTAAGCGCTCATAGCGCCCTTCATCCTTTAACGCCTGAATAGACAGCGGGCCAAACACCTCTTCCGGAGTGGAAAAACGGGTCATCAGATATTCAAAAGCGCGGGCGTGCTGGAAGGCGAATTTAAGGCGGCGGGCAATCAGGCTTTTGGCGATACCTGGCGGACCCAAAAGGAAAACGCTCTCGCCGCTCAGCGCCGCCAGCAGGCATAAACGGATGGCGTGACTGCGCTCAAACAGGCCCTTTTCCAGGGCCTGGCTGAGCCGGGAAATTCTTTCTGCTAATAAGTGTGATTGCGCCATAATAGAGTGGTGTCCTTCCACCATTTATCCAGCTATCAGGCGATTATAGCCGTTTGCGGGCGGCGGGTAATAGTGCGAGACGTCGCCGAAATTTCTTTGAGCAAGGTTAATACGAGGTCAATTTGGGGTACGATTCTTCGATTAATCGTGCATACTGTGCGCCTTTTGTGAGCCAGGGAAGTCGGTACACATTTGTCTTATTAAACGAAAGACGAGTCTATGAGCACTGATAATAAGCATTCCTTGCCGGCCATCACTCTGGCCGCCATTGGGGTGGTCTATGGTGATATCGGCACCAGCCCCCTTTATACATTGAGAGAGTGTCTCTCGGGCCAGTTTGGATTTGGCGTGGAACGCGATGCCGTTTTTGGTTTTTTGTCGCTGATTTTCTGGCTGCTGATTTTTACGGTTTCTCTGAAGTACATCACCTTCGTGATGCGTGCGGATAACGCCGGTGAAGGCGGGATCCTGACGCTGATGTCCCTTGCCGGGCGAAACACCTCCGCGCGAATGACTTCTGTGCTGGTGATCCTTGGGCTTATCGGCGGCAGCTTCTTCTACGGTGAGGTCGTCATTACGCCTGCCATCTCGGTGATGTCGGCCATCGAAGGCCTTGAAATCATTGCGCCGGAGCTCGATAGCTGGATTGTCCCCATTTCCATCGGCGTGCTGACTCTCCTGTTTGTCATTCAGAAGCACGGTACGGCAATGGTGGGCAAACTGTTTGCGCCAATCATGCTTATCTGGTTCCTGCTGCTGGCGGTATTAGGCGCGCGTAGCATCATTGACAACCCGGACGTATTGCATGCGCTGAACCCTTACTGGGCGGTGCATTTCTTCCTGGAATACAAAATGGTGTCGTTCGTGGCGCTGGGGGCCGTTGTGCTCTCTATTACCGGGGTGGAAGCGCTTTATGCCGATATGGGACATTTCGGCAAGTTGCCCATTCGCCTTGCCTGGTTCTCCGTTGTTCTGCCTTCGCTGGTGCTGAACTACTTCGGCCAGGGCGCGCTGCTGCTTAAGCATCCGGAAGCGATTAAGAATCCGTTCTTCCTGCTGGCGCCGGAGTGGGCGCTGATCCCGATGCTGATTATCGCTGCGCTGGCGACGGTTATCGCCTCTCAGGCGGTGATTTCCGGGGTCTTCTCTCTGACCCGTCAGGCGGTGCGTCTGGGCTACCTTTCACCGATGCGCATTATCCATACATCAGAGATGGAGTCGGGGCAGATTTATATCCCGTTCATTAACTGGCTGCTGTACATCTCTGTTGTGCTGGTGATTGTCAGCTTTGAACACTCAAGCAACCTGGCGGCAGCGTACGGAATTGCGGTCACAGGCACCATGGTGCTGACCTCCATTCTGGCCACCACCGTGGCGCGCAAAAACTGGCACTGGAACAAATATCTGGTGTTCCTGATTCTGATTGCGTTCCTTTGTGTCGACGTACCGCTGTTCTCCGCAAACCTCGACAAGCTGCTCTCCGGCGGCTGGCTGCCGCTGACGCTGGGCCTGGTGATGTTCATGGTGATGACCACCTGGAAAAGCGAGCGCTTCCGTCTGCTGCGCCGTATGCACGAGCACGGCAACTCTCTTGAGGCGATGATTGCCTCGCTTGAGAAATCCCCGCCGGTGCGCGTGCCGGGCACTGCGGTATATATGTCCCGCGCGCTGAACGTTATTCCGTTTGCGATGCTGCATAACCTCAAGCATAACAAAGTGCTGCATGAGCGTGTCATCCTGCTGACGTTGCGCACTGAAGATGCGCCGTACGTGCACAACGTGCGTCGCGTGCAGATTGAACAGCTTTCTCCGTCGTTCTGGCGCGTGGTGGCAAGCTACGGCTGGCGCGAAACGCCAAACGTGGAGGAAGTTTTCCATCGTTGCGGCCTCGAAGGGCTGAGCTGCCGGATGATGGAGACTTCGTTCTTCATGTCGCATGAGTCGCTGATTATCGGCAATGACAGGCCGTGGTATCTGCGCCTGCGCGGCAAGCTCTATCTGCTGCTGCAGCGTAACGCCCTGCGCGCGCCCGATCAGTTTGAGATCCCGCCAAACCGCGTAATCGAGCTTGGGACACAGGTTGAGATTTAATTCCTCCAATTGCCCGGTGGCGCGATGCTTACCGGGCCTACTTTTTCAACCATTCCACCCAGTAGGCCCGCGCAAGCGAAGTGCCGCCGGGCAATGTTTGATTGCTGCGCGCTGAAGCCACACCTCAGCCCTCTCCCATGTGGAGAGGGTACGAACACTAAAAACAGTATCTTTGGCATCGTATTGCTTTTACCTCCAGTTTCACTTAGCGAAACGTTTCGACAGCGATCACAATTCTATAACGTGATGGTGGTTTTATGAGCTTTCTTCAGCGTAAACTCCCTTCAGCGAAACGTTTCGCTAGTGGAGCAAAAAATGAAGAAAGGTACGGTACTCAACGCTGATATTTCCGCGGTCATTTCCCGTCTTGGGCATACCGATATGCTGGTGGTGTGTGATGCGGGTCTGCCGATCCCTCACAGCACGCAGCGCATCGATATGGCATTAACTCAGGGCATGCCTTCGTTTATGCAGGTGCTGGAAGTGGTCACCACGGAAATGCAGGTTGAGACGGCCATTCTCGCCGCGGAAATTAAAACCCATAACCCGCAACTCCACGAAACGTTGCTCAGCCACATAGAGCAGCTGCAACAACACCAGGGAAACACCATTGAAATTCATTACACCACGCATGAGCAGTTCAAAAAACAAACCGCAGACAGTCAGGCGGTGATTCGCAGCGGGGAGTGTTCCCCGTATGCGAATATCATTCTCTGTGCTGGCGTCACCTTCTGAGGCCATCATGGACGCATTACTGCAACTCAAAGGTATCGATAAATCCTTCCCGGGCGTGAAGGCCCTTTCCGGCGCTTCGCTGAACGTTTACGCAGGCCGCGTGATGGCGCTGGTGGGCGAGAACGGCGCCGGCAAATCGACGATGATGAAAGTGCTGACCGGGATCTACAGTAAAGATGCTGGTTCGCTGCAGTGGCTCGGAAAGGAAACCACCTTTACCGGGCCGAAGTCCTCTCAGGAAGCCGGCATCGGCATCATTCATCAGGAACTGAACCTGATCCCGCAGCTGACGATCGCCGAGAATATCTTTTTAGGCCGCGAGTTCGTTAACCGCTTCGGCAAAATCGACTGGAAAACCATGTACGCCGAAGCCGACAAGCTGCTGGCAAAGCTCAACCTGCGTTTTAAAAGCGACAGGCTGGTGGGCGAGCTGTCGATTGGCGATCAGCAGATGGTCGAAATTGCCAAGGTGCTGAGCTTTGAGTCGAAGGTCATCATCATGGATGAACCGACTGACGCGCTCACCGATACCGAAACCGAATCCCTGTTCCGCGTTATTCGCGAGCTGAAATCCCAGGGGCGCGGCATCGTCTACATTTCCCATCGCATGAAAGAGATTTTTGAAATCTGCGATGACGTCACCGTATTCCGCGACGGGCAGTTCATTGCCGAACGCGAAGTCGCAAGCCTGACGGAAGATTCCCTGATTGAGATGATGGTCGGCCGCAAGCTTGAAGATCAGTATCCGCATCTTGATAAAACACCGGGTGATGTGCGCCTGAAGGTCGATAATCTGTGCGGGCCGGGTGTCAACAATGTGTCATTTATCCTGCGCAAAGGAGAAATCCTTGGCGTGGCGGGCCTGATGGGCGCGGGCCGTACTGAACTGATGAAAGTGCTTTATGGCGCGCTGCCTCGCACCAGCGGCTACGTGACGCTGGACGGCCACGAAGTGGTGACCAAATCCCCGCAGGATGGCCTGGCGAACGGCATTGTCTACATCTCCGAAGACCGCAAGCGCGACGGCCTGGTGCTCGGCATGTCCGTCAAAGAGAACATGTCGCTCACTGCGCTGCGCTATTTCAGCCACTCGGGCGGTAGCCTCAAACATAAAGACGAACAGCAGGCGGTAAGCGACTTTATTCGCCTGTTTAACGTCAAAACGCCGTCGATGGAGCAGGCGATAGGTCTGCTTTCCGGCGGCAATCAGCAGAAAGTCGCCATCGCCCGCGGGCTGATGACGCGCCCGAAAGTGCTGATCCTTGATGAGCCAACGCGCGGTGTCGACGTAGGCGCGAAAAAAGAAATTTATCAGCTCATTAACCAGTTTAAAGCCGATGGCCTGAGCATCATCCTCGTCTCCTCGGAGATGCCGGAAGTATTAGGCATGAGCGATCGCATCATGGTGATGCACGAAGGGCATCTCGGCGGTGAATTCACGCGCGAGCAGGCCACTCAGGAAGTATTGATGGCTGCCGCAGTGGGTAAGCTTAATCGTGTGAATCAGGAGTAAGAAAGATGACTACCCAGGCTGTTGCTGGTCGCCGCTATTTCACCAAAGCGTGGCTGTTAGAGCAAAAATCGCTGATCGCCCTGCTGGTGCTGATCGCGATCGTCTCGACCATGAGCCCGAACTTTTTTACCGTTAATAACCTGTTCAATATTCTCCAGCAGACTTCGGTGAACGCCATCATGGCGGTCGGGATGACGCTGGTTATTCTGACCTCCGGGATCGACCTGTCCGTCGGTTCCCTGCTGGCGCTGACCGGCGCAATTGCAGCATCAATTGTTGGTATAGAAGTGAATGCGCTGGTGGCCGTTGCGGCAGCGCTTGCTGCTGGTGCCGCAATCGGTGCGGTAACCGGCGTGATTGTGGCGAAAGGCCGCGTACAGGCGTTTATCGCCACGCTGGTGATGATGCTGCTGCTGCGCGGCGTGACCATGGTCTACACCAACGGCAGTCCGGTGAACACGGGATTTACCGATAACGCCGATCTGTTCGGCTGGTTCGGGATTGGCCGTCCGCTGGGCATCCCGACGCCAGTGTGGATTATGGCAATTGTATTCCTCGCCGCCTGGTACATGTTGCATCACACACGCCTGGGCCGCTACATCTATGCGCTCGGCGGCAACGAAGCAGCGACGCGTCTGTCCGGCATCAGCGTCAATAAAGTCAAAATTATCGTCTACTCCCTGTGCGGCCTGCTGGCTTCTCTGGCGGGCATCATCGAAGTGGCGCGTCTCTCTTCCGCGCAGCCGACGGCGGGCACGGGCTACGAGCTGGATGCGATTGCGGCTGTGGTTCTCGGCGGCACCAGCCTTGCGGGCGGGAAAGGTCGCATTGTTGGGACGCTGATCGGCGCATTAATTCTCGGATTCCTGAATAATGGTTTGAATTTGTTAGGTGTTTCCTCCTATTACCAGATGATCGTCAAAGCGGTGGTGATATTGCTGGCGGTGCTGGTAGACAACAAAAAGCAGTAATAACTGACATAACAGGACCTCTACAGATATGAACATGAAAAAACTGGCTACCCTGGTTTCCGCAGTGGCACTGAGCGCCACCGTAAGTGCTAACGCAATGGCGAAAGACACCATCGCGCTGGTTATCTCTACGCTCAACAACCCGTTCTTCGTCTCCCTGAAGGACGGTGCGCAGAAAGAAGCCGATAAGCTCGGTTACAACCTTGTCGTGCTGGATTCCCAGAACAACCCGGCAAAAGAGCTGGCAAACGTGCAGGATCTGACCGTACGCGGCACCAAAATTCTGCTGATTAACCCAACGGATTCCGACGCCGTGGGTAACGCCGTGAAGATGGCCAACCAGGCGAAAATTCCGGTGATCACCCTGGACCGTCAGGCATCCAAAGGCGACGTGGTAAGCCACATTGCTTCTGACAACGTGCTGGGCGGCAAAATTGCGGGCGATTACATCGCGAAGAAAGCCGGTGAAGGCGCGAAGGTTATCGAACTGCAGGGCATTGCCGGGACTTCCGCTGCGCGTGAACGTGGTGAAGGCTTCCAGCAGGCCGTGGCCGCACACAAATTTGACGTCCTGGCCAGCCAGCCTGCCGACTTCGACCGTACTAAAGGTCTGAACGTGATGCAGAACCTGCTGACAGCGCATTCTGACGTGAAAGCGGTCTTCGCGCAGAACGACGAAATGGCGCTGGGTGCACTGCGTGCATTGCAGACCGCCGGTAAAACAGATGTGATGGTTGTCGGCTTTGACGGCACGCCGGATGGCGAAAAGGCAGTAAATGATGGCAAACTGGCAGCGACGATTGCGCAGCTGCCGGAGCAAATCGGCGCCCAGGGCGTTGATGTTGCTGCTAAGGTGCTGAAAGGTGAGAAGGTTCAGGCTAAATATCCTGTTGACCTGAAGCTGGTCATCAAGCAATAAGTCATACCGATTCAGGCCACCAAAGAGCCTGAGGGGACAACGTAAAAAGAAAAGCGTGGCATGCGCCACCGGGTTCCCGGTGGCGCTCTTTACCGGACACTCATGATCATGAATAACGCAGGCAACCTCGTCGTCCTTGGCAGCATCAATGCCGATCACATTCTCAACCTTGAATCCTTCCCGCGGCCAGGCGAAACCGTTACGGGCAGCCAGTATCAGGTGGCGTTCGGCGGCAAAGGCGCAAACCAGGCCGTGGCGGCCGGGCGCAGCGGCGCAAATATCGCATTTATCGCCTGTACTGGTGATGATGACACCGGCGAGCGCATCCGCAAGCAATTGGTCAGCGACAACATCGACGTCGAGCCCGTTACCGCTGTAGCCGGAGAATCCACCGGTGTGGCGCTGATTTTTGTTAACGGCGAAGGTGAGAATGTCATCGGTATTCATGCCGGGGCCAATGCGGCGCTCTCCACAAAGCTCGTGGCCGCGCAGGAGCAGCGTATCGCACGGGCTGACGTTTTGCTGATGCAGCTGGAATCGCCGCTGGACAGCGTACTGGCGGCAGCGAAAATTGCGCATCAGAATCAGACCCGGGTCGTGCTTAACCCGGCTCCGGCACGCGAACTCTCCGACGAACTGCTGGCGCTGGTGGATATCATTACCCCGAACGAAACCGAAGCTGAAAAGCTGACGGGCGTGAAGGTGGAAACGGATGAAGACGCGGCGAAAGCGGCGCAGGTTCTGCATGGCAAAGGTATCGAAACGGTCATCATCACCCTCGGTAGCCGGGGCGTGTGGGCCAGCCAGAACGGGAAAGGTGAACGCGTTGCTGGTTTTAAGGTGCAGGCCGTGGACACCATTGCTGCCGGAGATACCTTTAACGGTGCGCTGATGACGGCGCTGCTGGAGGATAAACCCCTGGCGCAGGCATTACGTTTTGCTCATGCTGCCGCGGCGATTGCCGTGACCCGCAAAGGTGCGCAGCCTTCCGTTCCGTGGCGTAAAGAGATTGACGACTTTCTTCGTCAGCAGGGGTAACGCTTGGCTACCATGAAGGACGTTGCCCGCCTGGCGGGCGTTTCCACCTCAACGGTGTCTCACGTCATTAATAAGGACCGTTTTGTCAGCGAGGCCATCACCGAAAAGGTGCTGGCGGCAATTCAGAACCTCAACTATGCGCCTTCTGCTCTGGCGCGTAGCCTCAAGCTTAACCAGACCCGCACCATCGGCATGCTGATTACCGCCAGTACCAATCCGTTTTATTCGGAGCTGGTGCGCGGCGTCGAGCGCAGCTGTTTTGAACGCGGCTACAGCCTGGTGCTCTGCAATACCGAAGGCGACGAACAGCGGATGAATCGCAATCTCGAAACGCTGATGCAAAAGCGCGTCGACGGCTTGCTGCTGCTGTGCACCGAAACGCACCAGCCTTCGCAGGAAATCATGCAGCGCTACCCCTCGGTGCCGACGGTGATGATGGACTGGGCGCCGTTCGACGGCGACAGCGATCTGATTCAGGATAACTCGCTGCTCGGCGGTGACATGGCAACGCAGTATCTGATTGATAAGGGATACACGCGTATCGCCTGCATTGCTGGTCCTCTGGACAAAACCCCGGCGCGCCTGCGTCTGGAAGGGTATCAGGCGGCGATGCAGCGCGGTGGATTGCCGGTACCTGAGGGTTACATCATCACCAGCGATTTTGAATTTGGCGGTGGATTAACGGCGATGCAAAAGCTGCTTACTCTGCCGCAGCCGCCACAGGCCGTTTTTGTCGGTAATGATGCGATGGCCGTTGGCGTTTATCAGGCGCTGTATCAGGCTGGCCTGAGCATCCCGCGGGATATGGCTGTAGTGGGTTATGACGATATCGAACTGGCGGGATACATGGCGCCGCCGCTGACCACCATTCACCAGCCAAAAGATGAGCTGGGTGAACTCGCCATTGATGTTCTGATCCACCGGATGGCTCAGCCCGGACAGAAACAGCAGCGTGTGCAGTTAACGCCCGAGCTGGTGGTGCGTGGGTCGGCTTAAGCCTCCTTGTGCCGCTCTTTAATCAGGTTGCGGCCATCTTTCGGTTTTAACAGCATAAAGGTCACTGCCGAGAGCACGGTGATTACGCCCATTGTAATAAAGGTGTAGTGGAACTGCTCGATGGTGTTGGCGCTGTCGAACCCTTCATAAAAGCGTAGTACCGCCGCGCTTATCGCCACCCCAAGGCTGATGGACAGCTGTTGCGTGACGGCCAGCACGCTGTTACCGCTGCTGGCGTTCTCATCCGTCAGGTCCGCAAGAGTAATGGTGTTCATCGAGGTAAACTGCGTCGACATCGCCATCCCCAGCACAAATAGCGGCAGGATCAGCATCCACACCGGCATGGACGGCGACTGCAGCGAGAACTGGGCGATCATCAAACCAATAAACACGGTGATCCCAACCAGCGTCTTCCTGTATCCAAGCACGCGCAGAACCTGGGTCACGACAGATTTTGCCAGAATTGACCCAACAGCCGTTGGTGCCATCATGCAGCCGGCGATCAGAGCAGGATAACCAAAGCCAACCTGCAACATCAGCGGCATGAGGAACGGCACGCAGCCGGTTCCCAGTCGCGTTGCAAGATTGCCCACAATCCCTACGGAGAAAGTGCGCGTTTTAAACATCGGCAGAGCAATAAGCGGTGTCGGATGGTGGCGAGCGTGGCGAATATAAGAGAGTAAAAGAAGAATGCTGATGACGATGATGGCCAGCGCAATCCACGTCGATACAATTTTTTCGCCAAACAGCTCCATGCCGCTGGAGAAAAGCACCAGGCTCATGCCAAACAGCAAAAAGCCGGTTAAGTCGAAGCCGCGCCGCGGCGTGGTGAAGTTCGGCATATATTTGCGGGCATAGAGCAATCCGGCGATGCCAATTGGAATATTAATCAGGAAGATCCAGTGCCAGCTCGCCCAGGTCACCAGCACGCCGCCGAGCACCGGTCCTAAAATGGGGCCCACCAGTCCGGGCATGGTGACGAAGTTCAGAACCGGTAAAAGCTCGCTGCGTGGATAAGCGCGCAACAGCGCGAGGCGAGCTACCGGCATCATCATTGCGCCGCCAATTCCCTGAATAACGCGGAAGATAACCAGCTGCAACAGAGAGCCCGACAGCGCACAGGCCAGCGAACCGAGCGTGAACAGGCTTACGGCAATCATAAAAATACGCCGGGTGCCGAATCTGTCGGCCAGCCAGCCGCTGACCGGGATCAGCATTGCCACCGTCAGGGTGTAGCTGATAATGGCGGACTGCATCGCCAGCGGAGAGCGGTTCAGGCTGTGGGCAATGGCCGGCAGCGCGGTATTCAGAATGGTGGCGTCCAGCGCCTGCATAAAGAAGGCCATTGCCGCGATCCACGGCAGGCCCGCCATACTGCGTGATTTCTTTTCTGTCATCTATTTACTGACCTGATCATTGGGTGCAGCTAACAACGCCTGGCAAGCCTGCCAGGCTCGCGGGCCGTCGCTGTCCTGAATGGCATCCACAATCGCCTGATGAAGATCGAGCTTCACTACTTCGTTTTGGGTGACGGCCGCGAAGTAGGTCTGATAGACCGAATGGAACAGTGAAGCAAAAGAGGTTAGAAACGGATTGGCGCTCATGGCGTAGATTTGCTCGTGCCAGGCCATATCGACTTCAATCCAGCGCTGGCGACTAAAGTGCCGCTTCAGGTAGATCATCTCCTCCATTAACGTATTCAACCGGGCTTTCTGCTCTGCGCTGCCGAGCGTGGCTGCCAGCATGCAGGCCTGAGGTTCGAGGCTGCTGCGCATCACGAGGAAATGTTCCACCACTTCCTCAAAGTTATTTTCCGTTAGCCACCAGGAGAGCAGCTCCTTATCGAGGAAGTTCCAGTCGCTGCGCGGCATCACGCGGGTGCCTATACGCGGTCGCGGCAGAACCATGCCTTTTGCAGTGAGCGTCTTAACGGCTTCACGTACCGCGGTGCGGCTCACGCCAAACTGTTCGCCAAGCTCCAGTTCGCCGGGGAGAATGCATTCCGGCGGATATTCACCGGTTAAAATCTTCTGCGCTAATTTTTCTGCAAGAACCCATGAAATGTTCTTCTGTGCTGCCAGCTGCTGCGCGCTTAAGGACATAGCCGTCATTCCTTATAGATAGATTTACCTGTCTAGTATGCCATTCAGTGACAAAATTCGGCGGTAAAATCAGCAGATAGCGCAATTAATGGCGCTTTTGTGGCTGCTTTGGTGAAAAAAAATGCGAACGGTAAAATAATTCAAATTTCCTCTTGTCACCTCAGAATAACTCCCTATAATGCGCCTCCACTGACACGGAACAACGGCAAACAAGCCGCCGGGTCAGCAGGATTTCTCCGGAAATCCTGACGGAGAAAAGCGAAAATAAAC
>NZ_JBFLVD010000008.1:0-305289 GCF_040750395.1 Scandinavium sp. UTDF21-P1B | reverse complement strand
GATCAACAACCTGCTTGACGGATTCAATTTTAAACTCTTCAGGATAACGCTTACTGCTCATATGCACCTCTCTTTAAGCCATTTTAAATGACTCTGAGGTGTCTGTTAAACCTGTGGCGATTCAGTCTTTGTGATTGATTATTCAAGGGCGGAGCTGTTATTCAAGGCGCAGCTAACCTCACAGGGAGAGTACAAAAAACGAGCTGAGGGGTTAGTCAGTGCCAGCAAATTCATACAAACATTAAGGTTTATTGATTTGTGCAGGCTCAGGGCAGCGTTGATTTGCAGAGGGATGGCTTTGTTGCATAAATCGAGCTTTTGCCAGATGCGCTCTTCTCGCAAATGCTTCACTACCCAAACGATTTGGGACTGCAGGCCAGATTAATTCATGAAAAACTTCAGCTAACATCTGATCTATGACTGCGAATCAAAGGTTAAAAAATGAAAGAAACCACGGCAAACTATACGTCTGTTGATCTGTCTCGTTGGGCAAGAAAGGAACATTTTGAAGTTTTTCAGTCCTTTGCTCAAAGTACAATTAACCAAACCGTTCTGTTAGACATTACCTTGCTGCTAAAAAACATCAAAGAAGTTGGCTGGAAATTTTACCCAACGATGATTTTCCTGCTTTCAAAAATTGTAAACCGGCACACTGAGTTCCGTATGGCCATGAAAAATAATGAGCTTGTTATATGGAATGAGGTGCATCCAATGTATACCATTTTCCATAATGAAACGGAGACCTTTTCATCATTATGGAGTCACTACGATGGCAATATTCATCACTTCCAGAGCGTCTATTCAGAGGACGTTGCACGCTATGGTAATAATCTTTCTTATTGGCCGAAAGAAGAGTCCCTGGAAAATGTATTTTTCGTATCGGCTATTCCCTGGGTAAGCTTTACCAGCTTTAATATCAATATTGCCAACATGCAGAATTTTTTTGCTCCCATGTTCACTGTTGGGAAATATTACAAACAAGATGAAAAGGTATTGTTACCTCTCGCCGTTCAGGTACATCACTCCGTGTGCGATGGTTTCCATGTAGCAAGACTTATCAATGAATTACAGGACGAGTGTAATGACTTGCTGCACCACCCAGAGGAACCCGCTTCGTAATGCGCTAAAAGCTGTGAAAGTCTGCTTTTACAGAGGGCGGGCAGCAAGGAACGCTGTCATCTCTGCCAGAAACGAAGAGCTGCCCTGTTAGATTACTCCACTCCTCAACCCCCTCCTCCCGTAGCCGCTCGCCCTCTGCTAAAGCGACCCACAAAACAATTCGGCAAACGAAGTGGACAAGCCGAAAAAACAGTCATAATCTTAATCAATCGATTGATTAACTTTCAGAGACCCGATGAATACCACGCCAATCACCAGCAAGGGCGAACAGGCCAAAAGCCAGCTGATTGCCGCCGCTATCGCCCAGTTCGGCGAATATGGCCTGCATGCCACAACCCGCGACATTGCCGCGCTGGCGGGACAAAACATCGCCGCTATCCCCTACTATTTCGGCTCGAAAGAAGATCTTTATCTCGCCTGCGCCCAGTGGATCGCTGATTTTATCGGCACCCACTTTCGCCCTCTCGCCGAGGCGGGCGAAGCGCTGCTGAGCAAGCCTTCGCCAGACAAAACCGCGATCCGCACGCTGATTCTTCAGGCCAGCCAGAATATGATCCTGCTGCTGACCCAGGACGAAACGGTCAACCTCAGTAAGTTTATCTCGCGCGAGCAACTTTCGCCTTCCCCCGCCTATCAGCTGATTCACGATCGGGTCATCGCCCCGCTCCATGCGCATCTGACGCGGCTCATTGCGGCTTATACCGGGCGAAGTCCAACGGACACGGACACCATTTTGCATACCCATGCCCTGCTCGGGGAAATCCTCGCCTTCCGCCTCGGGCGTGAAACCATTTTGCTGCGCACCGGCTGGACCCAGTTTGATGAAGAAAAAACGGAACGCATTTTCCAGGTGATTACCTGCCATATCGATCTCTTGCTCAACGGATTAACGCAAAGGAGCTGAAGTCATGAAGAAACCCATCATCCTCGGTCTGGTTGTCGCGCTGATTGTCGCCGCCGTTGCCGCGGGCGCATTCTGGTATCAGAGCAGTAAGGACACTGGCCTGACCCTTTACGGCAACGTCGATATTCGCACCGTGAATATGAGCTTCCGCGTCGGAGGCCGTTTGCAGGCATTACAGGTGGATGAAGGCGATGCGGTGAAAGCCGGGCAAACCCTCGGTGAGCTCGACCACGCGCCGTATGAAAATGCGCTGATGCAGGCTAAAGCCAACGTGGCTGCCGCCAAGGCGAAGTACGATTTGCTGATGGCGGGCTATCGTGATGAGGAAATTGCCCAGGCCGCCGCTGCCGTGCGTCAGGCACAGGCCGCTTACGACTACGCGCAGAACTTTTATCAGCGCCAGCAAGGCCTGTGGAAAAGCCGCACCGTCTCCGCCAACGATTTAGAAAACGCTAAATCCGCGCGCGACCAGGCTCAGGCAACGCTGAAATCGGCACAGGATAAGCTCAGCCAGTATCACGCCGGTAATCGTCCGCAGGAAATCGCCCAGGCGAAAGCCAGCCTTGAACAGGCCCAGGCGCAGCTTGCCCAGTCGCAGCTGGATTTGCAGGACACCACCCTGCTCGCCCCGTCCGAAGGCACTATCCTGACCCGTGCCGTTGAGCCGGGCAGCATGCTAAACGCGGGCAGCACGGTGCTGACGCTCTCTCTTACCCGCCCGGTGTGGGTGCGTGCCTACGTCGATGAAAGCAACCTGAACCAGGCTCAGCCTGGACGTACGCTGCTGCTCTACACCGACGGTCGCCCGGATAAGCCTTATCACGGCAAAATCGGCTTCGTGTCACCAACGGCAGAATTCACGCCAAAAACTGTCGAGACTCCTGACCTGCGCACCGACCTGGTTTATCGCCTGCGCATTATCGTGACGGATGCCGACAGCGCGCTGCGCCAGGGCATGCCGGTGACCGTCAAATTTGCGCAGGGAGAGACGCATGAATGAAGCGGTGATTAAGCTCGACGGGCTTATCAAACGCTTTGCCGGTATGGATAAGCCTGCGGTTGCCCGGCTCGACTGCACCGTTCAGACCGGTTATGTCACCGGCCTGGTCGGTCCGGACGGTGCGGGAAAAACCACGCTGATGCGTATGCTCGCGGGTCTGCTCAAGCCGGACGAAGGCAAAGTCAGCGTGATCGGCTACGACCCTATCGATGACAACAGCGCCCTGCACGCGGTACTCGGCTATATGCCGCAAAAATTTGGCCTGTATGAAGATTTAACGGTGATGGAAAACCTGACGCTGTATGCCGATCTGCGCAGCGTCACCGGTGAGCAGCGCGAAAAAACCTTCGCCAGACTGCTGGAATTTACTTCTCTTGGTCCCTTCACCGGACGCCTGGCGGGCAAGCTTTCCGGCGGCATGAAGCAAAAGCTGGGGCTTGCCTGTACCCTCGTCGGCGAACCGAAAGTGCTGCTGCTGGATGAACCCGGCGTGGGCGTCGACCCGATTTCCCGCCGCGAGCTGTGGCAGATGGTGCACGAGCTGGCAGGCGACGGAATGCTGATCCTCTGGAGCACCTCTTACCTTGATGAAGCAGAGCAGTGCCGGGACGTGCTGCTGCTGAACGAAGGTGAGTTGCTTTATCAGGGCGAGCCGAAAGCGCTGACCGATACCATGCGCGGGCGAAGCTTCCTGATGAACAGCCCGGTTGAGAACAACCGTCGGCTGTTACAGCGGGCGCTGAAGCTGCCGCAGGTCAGCGATGGAATGATCCAGGGCCGTTCGGTGCGGCTTATCCTCACTAAAGAGGCCACCGCCGGACAGATTCGCCATGCCGACGGCATGCCGGAGATGGAGATAGAGGAAACGCCGCCACGCTTTGAGGACGCCTTTATCGATCTGCTGGGCGGCGCAGGCACCTCTGAATCTCCGCTGGGCGCCATTCTGCACACCGTGGACGGTACGCCTGGCGAAACGGTAATAGAAGCCAAAGAGCTCACCAAAAAATTCGGTGATTTCGCCGCCACCGATCGCGTGAATTTTGCCGTGAAGCGCGGAGAGATTTTTGGCCTGCTTGGCCCTAACGGAGCGGGTAAATCTACCACCTTTAAAATGATGTGCGGTCTGCTGGTGCCCACGTCCGGCAAAGCGCTGGTGCTGGATATGGATCTGAAAGTCAGCTCCGGCAAGGCGCGCCAGCATCTGGGCTATATGGCGCAGAAATTTTCGCTGTACGGCAATCTGACGGTCGAACAAAACCTGCGCTTCTTCTCCGGCGTATATGGCTTGCGCGGCAGCGCCCAGAACGAAAAAATCACCAAAATGAGCGAGGCGTTTGGCCTGAAAAGCATCAGCAGCCACGCGACGGACGATTTACCGCTCGGCTATAAGCAGCGGCTGGCGCTGGCCTGCTCGCTGATGCACGAGCCCGATATTCTGTTTCTCGACGAACCCACCTCCGGCGTGGACCCGATTACCCGCCGGGAGTTCTGGTTGCATATCAACAGCATGGTGGAAAAAGGCGTGACGGTGATGGTCACCACGCACTTTATGGATGAAGCCGAGTACTGTGACCGTATCGGCCTGGTCTATCGCGGCAAGCTTATCGCCAGCGGCACGCCGGATGATTTAAAGGCCCAGGCAGCGGGCGCCGAAGCCAGCGATCCGACAATGGAGCAGGCGTTCATTACGCTTATCAACGACTGGGATAAGGAGCATCACGATGTCCGGTAGCGTGCTTTCCTGGCGACGCGTGCGCGCCCTGTGCGTGAAAGAGACGCGGCAGATTGTCCGCGACCCCAGCAGCTGGCTGATTGCGGTGGTCATCCCACTGATGCTGCTGTTTATCTTCGGCTACGGCATTAACCTCGACTCCAGCAAGCTGCGGGTCGGCATTCTGCTGGAACAACAAAGCGAAGAGGCGCTGGACTTCGCCCACACCATGACCGGCTCACCGTACATTGACGCCACGCTCAGCGATAACCGCCAGGAGCTGATTCAGAAAATGCAGGCCGGGCGCATCCGTGGCCTGGTGGTGATCCCGGTGAACTTCGCCGCACAGATGAACCGTGCGGGCGATACCTCGCCGCTACAGGTAATCACCGACGGCAGCGAGCCGAACACCGCCAACTTCGTGCAGGGCTACGTACAGGGAATATGGCAAATCTGGCAGATGCAGCGGGCGGAAGACAGGGGTGAATCCTTCGAGCCACTGATTGACGTACAGCTACGCTACTGGTTTAACCCGGCGGCCATCAGCCAGCACTTCATTATTCCCGGGGCAATTACGATCATCATGACGGTGATCGGCGCGATCCTGACGTCACTGGTGGTCGCCCGCGAATGGGAGCGCGGCACCATGGAAGCCCTGCTCTCCACCGAAGTCACCCGCGCCGAGCTGCTGCTGTGTAAGCTCATTCCCTATTACTTCCTCGGCATGCTGGCGATGGGGCTGTGCATGCTGGTCTCGGTGTTCATCATGGGCGTGCCGTACCGCGGCTCGCTGCTGGTCCTGTTTTTAATCACCAGCCTGTTTTTGCTGAGCACGCTGGGCATGGGCCTGCTGATTTCGACCATTACCCGCAATCAGTTTAACGCCGCCCAGGTGGCGCTGAACGCCGCGTTTTTACCGTCCATTATGCTGTCCGGGTTTATTTTTCAGATAGACAGCATGCCCGCAGCCATTCGCGCGGTGACGTACGTTATTCCGGCCCGCTATTTCGTCAGCACGCTGCAAAGCCTGTTTCTCGCCGGGAACATTCCGGTGGTGCTGATGGTGAACACGCTGTTTTTGATTGCCTCGGCGGTGATGTTTATCGGCCTGACGTGGCTGAAAACGAAGCGTCGGCTCGATTAATTTGCCCGGTGGCTGATTGCCCGGTGGCGGCTAACGCCTTACCAGGCCTACAAACCGGGCCTACGGTGATATCAATTTTGTAGGTCGGGTCAGGCGCAGCCGCCACCCGACAATTGAGAAATCAAGGGAGAAACGATGTTTCATCGCTTATGGACGCTGATCCGTAAAGAGCTACAGTCGCTGCTGCGCGAACCGCAAACCCGCGCCATTCTGATCATGCCCGTACTGATTCAGGTGCTACTGTTCCCGTTCGCCGCCACGCTTGAGGTGACCAACGCCACCATCGCCATTTATAACGAAGACAGCGGTAAACACGCGGTGGAGCTGACCCAGCGCTTCGCCCGTGCGAAGGCGTTCACCCACGTGCTGCTCCTGCGCAGCCCGCAGGACATCCAGACGACCATCGATACGCAAAAAGCCCTGCTGGTAATACGTTTCCCGGCGGATTTTTCACGCAATCTCGACAGCGGACAGACCGCGCCGATGCAGCTGCTGCTCGACGGACGCAACTCCAACAGCGCGCAGATCGCCGCCAACTATCTGCAGCGCATCGTTGAGGAGTACCAGCAGGAACTGCTCGACGGCCAACCGAAGCCGAACAACAGCGAACTGGTGGTGCGCAACTGGTATAACCCGAATCTGGACTACAAGTGGTTCGTGGTGCCGTCGCTGATTGCGATGATCACCACCATCGGGGTGATGATTGTGACGTCGCTGTCCGTCGCCCGCGAGCGCGAACAGGGTACGCTCGATCAGCTGCTGGTATCGCCGCTCGCCACCTGGCAAATCTTCGTTGGCAAGGCGGTGCCCGCGCTGATTGTCGCGACCTTCCAGGCAAGCATCGTGCTGGCGGTGGGCATCTTCGCCTATCAGATTCCGTTTGCCGGATCGCTTTTACTCTTTTACTTCACCATGCTGGTGTACGGGCTCTCACTGGTGGGATTCGGGCTGCTGATTTCCTCGCTGTGCGAAACGCAGCAGCAGGCGTTTATCGGGGTGTTTGTGTTTATGATGCCCGCGATTCTGCTCTCGGGCTACGTCTCGCCGGTAGAGAATATGCCGGTGTGGCTACAGGACGTGACGTGGATTAACCCGATTCGCCACTTTACGGACATTACCAAGCAGATTTACCTGAAGGATGCGAGCTTTGACATCATTTGGGGAAGCCTGTGGCCGCTGCTGGTGATAGCGGCCACGACGGGTTCAGTGGCGTACGCGATGTTTCGGCGAAACGTGGCGTAGCTTTTTGTCTTTGGTGAGCAGAGAGAGCAGCGCAGGCCCGGCCAGAATCACCACGCCGGCCAGGGCCAGCAGCAGGTTGTTGTGCAGCACGCGTGACAGCAGCCACAACACGATCACCGCCGCCCCGAAATACCAGGTGGTGGTGAGCTCTTCAAGAAAATCTCCTGTTTCGCGCCAACGCGCCTCGTGGTGGCGCTGGAGGGCCAGCATAAAGATCACCGTCAGCGCATAAAGGGCACAAAGCCCAAGCCCCACCTTCACCAGAGAGCCGCCCATCCAGCCCATCACCAGCGCGGCCACTACCAGCAAATGCAATACAATCTGCCAGCAGCTCAGGCCCGTTGCGACACGAATTCGTTGTTGCCACTTCATGTCCTTCCTCCTGAAGCATTTTCAACTGTAACTGAGAGTACCGGACTTTACGGAAAATTCCGTATCACCGCACCTTTTTGTGACGGCTACTACACTATTTTATTCAGGACAGTGATGCGAACAGGACAATTATGACGCAACAGTCGCACCGTTTTTCATTAAAAATTCTGACGATCAACACCCACAAAGGGTTTACCACGTTTAATCGTCGCTTCATTTTACCCGAGCTGCGGGACGCCGTTCGCGCCGTCGGGGCTGATATCGTCTGCTTGCAGGAAGTGCTGGGCGCACACGATGCGTGGTCGCTGCGCGTGGAGAACTGGCCAAACACCAGCCACTACGAATTTCTTGCCGATACGCTTTGGCAGGATTACGCCTACGGGCGCAACGCGGTGTATCCGGAAGGCCATCATGGCAATGCCGTACTGTCGCGTTTTCCTATCACCCACTTTGAGAATCTGGATATTTCCGTCGGCGAGAGTGAAAAACGCGGGCTGCTTTATTGCCGCATCTCCCCGCCAGAACTGAGCACTTCCGTTCACGTCATTTGCGTCCATCTCGGCCTGCGCGAGGCGCATCGTCAGGCTCAGTTGACTATGCTCAGCGAGTGGGTAAATGGCCTGCCGCACAACGAACCCGTCCTGGTCGCGGGGGATTTCAACGACTGGCGGCTGCGGGCAAGCCTGCCGCTAAAACGCGACGCCGGGCTTGAGGAGATCTTTACCACGGCAACTGGTCGCCCGGTGCGCACCTTCCCGGTGAGCTTCCCACTCCTGCGCCTCGACAGGATTTATGTAAAAAACGCACATGCCAGCCACCCGACGACGCTACCGCTTCGGGAGTGGCGGCATCTGTCTGACCATGCGCCGCTGAGCGCGGAGATTCATCTATGAAATGCGGCTGGCGTGAAGGCAATCAGATACGGCTGCTGGAAAACGGCGATGAGTATTATCCGGCGGTGTTCACGGCTATCGAGCAGGCCCGACAAAAAATTATCCTCGAAACCTTTATCTGGTTTGAAGATGCGGTCGGCTGGCAGCTGCATGACGCGCTGCTGCAGGCGGCACGTCGCGGCGTCAGCATTGAGGTGCTGTTGGACGGCTACGGCTCGGCGGATCTCAACGACAGCTTCGTCGGCGAACTGACGGCAGCAGGCGTGGTGTTCCGCTATTACGATCCTCGCCCTCGTCTGTTCGGCATGCGCACCAACCTCTTTCGTCGCATGCACCGCAAAATTGTGGTTGTCGACGGCACGGTGGCGTTTGTCGGCGGCATTAACTTCTCCGCAGAGCATATGTCCGACTACGGCCCGGAGGCCAAGCAGGATTACGCCGTGCGCGTTGAAGGGCCCGTAGTGCAGGATATCCTGCAATTTGAGGTGGAAAACCTGCCAGGAAACGCCGACGCGCGCCGCTTCTGGCATCGTCGCCATCGCCCGGAAGCAAACCGCACGCCCGGCGAGGCTCAGGCGCTGTTCGTCTGGCGCGATAACCACGACCATCGCGACGATATCGAACGCCATTATCTGCAAATGCTGGCGCATGCGAAGCGGGAGGTGATTATCGCCAACGCCTATTTCTTTCCCGGCTATCGCCTGCTGCATGCCATGCGCAAGAGTGCCCGCCGGGGCGTGACGGTCAAACTGGTGGTTCAGGGAGAGCCTGATATGCCGATTGTGAAAGTGGGTGCCCGCCTGCTGTACCGCTATCTGCTCAAAGGCGGCGTGAAGATATTTGAATACCGACGACGACCGCTGCACGGCAAGGTGGCGTTGATGGACGACAGGTGGGCGACGGTGGGCTCCAGCAATCTCGATCCGCTCAGCCTGTCGCTCAACCTTGAGGCCAACCTGATCGTCCACGATCGGGCGTTCAACCACACGCTGCGTGAAAACCTGAACAATATCATCGCCCATGACTGTCAGCAGGTCGACAGCTCAATGGTGCCGGAGCGGAGCTGGTGGAACCTGACCCAAAGCGTGCTGGCCTTCCACTTCCTGCGTCATTTCCCGGCGGTGATCGGCTGGCTACCGGCCCACACGCCGAAAATGGCGCAGGTGCCGCCGCCTGAACAGAGGTCGCTGGAGACGCAGGATCGATACGACCCCGAAAACCCGGGAGTCAAACCCTGATGGCCGGGGCTCATCCGCGCTGGCGCGTTGCAAAAAAAATTCTGACCTGGCTGTTCTTGCTGGCCGTTGCCGTATTGCTGGTGCTGTATGCCCGGAAGGTCGACTGGCAGGAGGTGTGGCAGGTTGTACGCAGCTATAACCGCATCGTGCTGCTGAGCGCCGTGGCGCTGGTCATTGTCAGCTACGTGCTCTATGGCTGTTACGATCTGCTGGGCCGGGCATACTGTGGGCATAAGCTCGCAAAACGCCAGGTGATGCTGGTGTCCTGTATCTGCTATGCCTTCAACCTGACGCTCAGCACCTGGGTGGGCGGCATCGGGATGCGCTATCGGCTCTACTCGCGGCTCGGTCTGCCCGGCGCCACCATCACCCGGCTCTTCTCCCTGAGCATCGCCACCAACTGGCTGGGCTATGTTCTGCTCGGCGGCATTATTTTCTCCATCGGCGTGGTTGAGCTGCCCGCACACTGGTATATCAGCGACGGCACGCTGCGGCTTATCGGCGGCGCGCTGTTACTGATGATTGCCGTTTATCTGTGGGGCTGCGCGTTCGCCAGACGGCGTCATCTGACCATCAAAGGCCAAAAGCTGGTGCTGCCCTCCTGGCGATTCGCTCTGCTGCAGATGGCTATCTCCAGCGCCAACTGGATGGCAATGGGGGCTATAATCTGGCTGCTGCTCGGCAAAGAGGTGGACTATTTCTTCGTGCTGGGCGTGCTGCTGGTCAGTAGCATTGCCGGCGTCATCGTACATATCCCAGCAGGCATCGGCGTGCTGGAGGCCGTATTTATTGCCCTTCTGGCGGGTGAACACACCACGCAGGGAAAAATTATTGCCGCGCTGCTGGCTTATCGGATGCTCTATTTCTTTATCCCGCTGGCGCTGGCGACGGTGGGATACCTGTGGCTCGAGGGGCGGGCGAAGAAGTTAAAAGCGAAGAATGAGAAGGTCATGGCGAAGTCATAGCCATCATGCTGGCGCCCAGGTGAAATCACCAACCGGTACGCCGTAAAAAAAACGCCGTTCGGACAGAACGGCAACGATCAAGGCTAACAGAGGAACAGAGAGAATGGATTCGGTCGAAAGCGCCGTCGTAGCGAACACGAACAAGGCTGAGCGCTTACAGAAAATTAAGTCGTTAGTGAACCGGGTCTGCTGATGACATTACCGGATTTTTTTGCCGTATCAGTTTCAGCATTTGCCAGTACAAATCCTGCAATATCGCGTTATGTTCGGTTTTCATGCGCTCAACGATAATGGTCTGAAGCACGCCAGGGCTCATTTGCCCATAGTCCGCCATCGCCCTTCGTTCAACGCTTCGAAACAGCTCACAGCTAAAAAGGTAGCGCTCCGGGATTGAGTTTTTCATTTTTCCGTCCGACTTAATGATTTTATGTTTCTTGTCTCGCTTTTTCCGTTCAACAGCCAACATCGATATTGGACAACCGGGTTACACCAGGCTGCCCGTATTTCAACCGTGTCATTAAACTTAGCAAACTTGTACGAAATATGTGTACAGAATCATGATTTATTTTCACATAAAAGTAATTATTCATTTAAATCAGCACAATGATTTAGTTTAGCTGTGATCTATCGCTCACGTCTTGTACAAGGCGATGAAGCCGCTGTGCTCAATGAAAATTCCGATTCTTCCCCGTTTTACTGTCCTTCTCTTATTCCCTCCTACACTGGAATGACGCATTTCAACAAGGATAAGAATATGAAGCTAAGGCACGTTGCCACAGGGTTTGGCGCTTTATTAGCCCTCGTCGCTTGTCGGTCTCCCGGCTTGCCTGATGGGATCGCGCCGGTCGAACATTTTGATGCCAAACGCTACCTCGGCAAATGGTATGAAATCGCGCGATTTGATGACTATTTTGAGCGCGGACTGAATAACGTCGCTGCGGATTATTCAATGAACAGTGACGGCTCCATCCAGGTCATTAACCGGGGATTCGACCCGCAGAAAATGAAATGGAAGCAGAGTGAAGGGAAAGCGCGATTTGTCGGTTCTCAGGATGTGGCAGCGCTGAAAGTCTCTTTCTTTGGGCCCTTCTATGCGGGGTATAACGTGATCGCCATCGACCCGGATTATCAATACGCCCTGGTGGCCGGGCAGAATCGTGATTATTTATGGATCCTTTCACGCACGCCAGACATGCCGCCAGAGGTCAGGAAAAGCTATCTCGATATCGCTAAAGCGAAGAATTTCCCGGTAAATCAACTGATCTGGGTCAAGCACGATAATTCTGCAAAATCCGCCTGACAGGCATTTCTGAACTTGTTGTTCAGCTGAGTGGACTACGCTTGAGTCTGTATTTGTAAAACCTACAACAAGACCCGTCAGAGGACACTTTCATGAGCAATAACGTCAATAAGCCGACGACAAACGATGCTGGCATCCCGGTAGCCAGCGATGAACATTCCCTTACCGTCGGTGCGGATGGCCCGATACTGCTTCACGATCATTACCTGATTGAGCAGATGGCAGCCTTCAACCGGGAACGAATCCCTGAGCGCCAGCCTCATGCGAAAGGCAGCGGTGCCTTTGGCCATTTTGAGGTGACGGAAGACGTCAGTCGCTTCACCCGTGCGGCCCCTTTCCAGCCGGGAGTGAAAACTGAGGTTGTGGTGCGCTTCTCCACGGTCGCGGGCGAGCGTGGAAGTCCGGATACCTGGCGCGACCCACGTGGATTTGCCATCAAGTTCTACACCACTGAGGGCAATTTTGATCTGGTGGGAAACAACACGCCGGTATTCTTCGTTCGCGATCCCATGAAATTCCAGCATTTCATCCGCTCGCAAAAGCGCCGGGCCGATAACAATCTTCGCGACCACGACATGCAATGGGATTTCTGGACGCTGTCACCGGAGTCCGCGCATCAGGTCACCTACCTCATGGGAGACAGGGGGATCCCTAAAAGCTGGCGTCATATGAATGGCTATTCAAGTCATACGTACATGTGGGTCAATGCCAGTGGGGAAAAGTTCTGGGTCAAATACCATTTCAAAACCGATCAGGGGATCGACTTTCTGACTCAGGAGGAAGCAGACAAGCTGGCCGGACAGGATGGCGATTATCACGTACGGGATCTGTTTAACGCGATTAAAGACGGTAATTTCCCGAGCTGGACGCTGTATATGCAAATCATGCCAATGGCCGAAGCAGAGCATTATCGCTTCAACCCCTTCGATTTGACCAAAGTCTGGCCGCATGACGATTATCCGCTGATTAAAGTGGGTAAACTCACCCTCGATCGCAATCCGACGGATAATCATGCGCAAATTGAGCAGGCCGCGTTTGAGCCGAATAACCTGATTCCGGGCACCGGGCTGAGCCCGGACAAGATGCTGATTGGCCGCATTTTTGCCTATGCGGATGCCCACCGAGCGCGGCTTGGGGTGAACTATAAGCAGATCCCGGTCAACGCCCCTAAGTCCCCGGTTAACAGCTACAGCAAGGATGGCGCAATGCGAATCACGCCGGTATCGGATCCGGTTTATGCCCCCAATTCAAAAGGCGGCCCTTCCGCCGAGGGAAATTCGCTGCCCGTCGATTCAACCTGGCCCGTTCAGGGGGAAATGGTGCGTGCTGCCTATACGTTGCGTAAGGATGATGATGATTTTGGTCAGGCCAATGCCCTTATTAATAAGGTCATGGATGAAGCGGCGCGTGAACGGCTTGTCAACAACGTCGCAGGCCACCTGCTGGACGGCGTGGAGGAACCGGTACTGTCTCGCGCATTTGAATACTGGCGTCAGATAGATCTTAAAACGGGCGACAGAATTAAGCAGAAAGTCATGAGTCAGAAAACCAAACCCTGACCTGTACCCCCTGATGTATGGCGCCTTCGGGCGCTATACGCCCTGACACAGGAACGTTTGGCACATCTTCCGCCCCCTCCCGCTTCGTATGGCTTGTTTATCATGTCTCCCTATACTTATCAGGCAGCATCATGCTGCTAACCCTACTGGAGTAATCCATGAAACATAACGCTTTGAACGTTAATAAAGATCTGCCGAAAACCCCAGATAAGATGCCGAAAGATAAAGACAAAAACCCTCAGAAAGGCAAAAAATAGTCTTTTGCGCATCATTAACCGGATTGTTCGATGGAGGTCATATGCCAGAACGTTCAGAAGGGGTGGACCCTGTTCCTGTTGATGAGCCGCTTCCTGGTGATACAGTGCCGGATATTCCCGATCCCATCGACCCTTTGGATCCGGGCATACCGGATGAGGTTGACCCGCCGCTAAGGTAAAAGGGCTCAACGCAGCTGTGAAACCGCCTTCGGGCGGTTTTTCCATGTTCAGGATAGGTGCCCTTCCCCACACGGGAGAAGGGCCAGAGGGATCAGCGACGGTTGCCCATAATGCGCAGCAGCATCAGGAACAGGTTGATGAAGTCGAGATAGAGGGTCAGCGCGCCGAGAATAGCGTACTTACGCAGGTTACTGCTGTCACGGGTATCAATCTGTTCACCGATCATTTTCAGCTTCTGGGTGTCGTACGCCGTCAGGCCCACGAACACCACCACGCCGATATAGGTCACCGCCCACATCAGCGGCGTGCTTTTCAGCCAGATGTTCACCAGAGACGCCAGAACGATACCAATCAGCGCCATAAACAGCATTTTGCCCATGCCGGTGAGATCGCGCTTAGTGGTGTAACCGTACAGGCTCATCGCGCCGAACATTCCCGCCGTCACGATAAAGGTGCTGGCGATAGAACTGTAGGTGTAGGCGAGGAAAATACTGGAAAGCGTGAGCCCTGTTAGCGCCGAATAGAGCATAAACAGCGTGGTGGCGAGGCCTGCGCTCAGGCGTTGAACCATTCCGGAAAGCACAAAGACCAGCGCCAGCTGGGCGATGATCAGGCCAAAGAAGGTGATTTTGCTGGAGAAGACGAACATCATTACCGCAGGCGTGTTCGCCGCAAACCATGCCACGAACGCCGTCAGCAGCAGCCCGCAGGTCATCCAGCCATAAACCTGCGCCATATAGGTTTGCAGGCCAGAGCGCGCCTGCACGATTGAATCGGGACGCGTATATCGGTCCATGATGAATACCTCTGAATAAGTGGGTGTTCTGTAAGCGTATCACAAGCCCGGATCGAGCAAGTCTGAAAACGTGTTTTACCAGCGCTTTACCGCTTCCTGGTCGCTTTCGCGTGACTCCACCCAACGCTCGCCTTCCGGCGTCGCTTCTCGTTTCCAGAACGGCGCGCGCGTTTTCAGGTAATCCATGATGAATTCCCCGGCGGCGAAGGCGCTGCCGCGGTGCACGCTTGTCACGCCAACGAACACAATCTCTTCGCCGGGCCACATTTCGCCGATGCGGTGAATCACCGTCACGCGGCCTAAACGCCAGCGCCCGCGAGCTTCTTCGACGATTTCCGCCAGCGCTTTCTCCGTCATGCCCGGATAGTGCTCAAGCGTCAGGGCCTTCACGCTGTCGCCAAGGTTATGATTACGCACCTTTCCGGTGAAGGTCACCACCGCGCCGTCTTCATCACGCTCCGCGAGCCAGCCGTATTCCGTGCCGACGTTAAAGCGCTCCGGGCTGACGCGAATAAGGGTTTCGCTCATCATCAGCCTCCTGTCACCGGCGGGAAGAACGCCACTTCGTCGCCGTCCGCGATGGGGTGAGAACTCTCCACCAGCGTCTGGTTAACGGCGGTAAGCAGCTTGCCCTCTTCCAGCGCCAGCTCCCAGCGAGAACCCTGCGCAGCCAGTTCCTGACGCAGCGCTTCCACGGTTGTTGCCTGGGTGTCCAGCGCCAGTGAATCAGCCCCCACCAGCTCGCGCACCTGGGCGAAAAATAAAACCTTAATCATCTGCTTCCGCCCTGAAGTCTCCGGATTTACCCCCGCTTTTCGCCAGCAGGCGCAGCGGGCCAATCACCATGTCCTTTTGCACCGCTTTACACATGTCGTAGATGGTCAGCGCCGCCACCGACGCGGCGGTGAGCGCTTCCATTTCGACGCCGGTTTTCCCGGTGAGGCGGCACAGCGATTCAATGCGCACCCGGCTATGCTCCGGCTGTGCCTGAAGGTTGACCTCCACTTTGCTGAGCATCAGCGGATGGCACAGCGGGATCAGGTCCCAGGTTCTTTTCGCCGCCTGAATGCCTGCGATGCGGGCGGTGGCGAAGACGTCGCCTTTGTGGTGGCTACCGTCGATAATCATGGCTAGCGTTTCCGGCAGCATGGTGACGAAGGCTTCGGCGCGGGCTTCGCGCACCGTTTCCGCTTTGGCGGAGACGTCCACCATATGAGCTTCACCGGCGGCGTTAATATGCGTCAGTTGCGACATGGCTTATTTCTTTAAATGAGGGTGGAAATTACACGGGCGGGTACGCGCATCAAGCTGCGGCGCGATGATGTTCTCCCACGCGGTACGGCACGCTTTGGTCGAACCCGGCATGGCAAAAATCAACGTCTGGTTTGCCACGCCCGCAATTGCGCGGGATTGCAGTGTGGAAGTGCCAATCTCCTCAAAGGAAAGCATACGGAACACTTCACCAAACCCTTCCACTTCACGGTCAAACAGCGGGCGCAGCGCTTCCGGGGCCTGATCGCCGTCGGTAAACCCGGTGCCGCCGTTTATCAGCACCACCTGCACGTCGTCACGGGCAATCCATGCGGAAACCTGGGCGCGAATGGCGTAGCGATTCTCTTTTACGATGGCTTTATCGACGATGGTGTGCCCCGCGTCGTGCGCGACTTCCCGCAGATAGTGCCCGGACGTGTCGTCCTCTTCGCCGCGACGGCTGGACACGGTCAGAATAGCGATACGGGTCGGCGTAAATTCAGCACTGACCTGACTCATGATAAACCTCCATATTCTTTGAACGGCTCAGCCGCCGATGTAGGACAAATTCCGGGTGATGCCGGTCTGGCCCTGATGCAGGAAATGGGTCTGCTTTTTCTGCGCCAGTGCTTCAGAAATACGCGCTTCCAGCTCAGGCTGTTGCGCATCCTCGGCCAGCAGATCGCGAAGATCCACACCGCCATCGCCAAACAGGCACAGGTGCAGTTTACCCACGGAAGAAACGCGCAGGCGGTTGCAGCTGGCGCAGAAGTCTTTTTCATAGGGCATGATAAGCCCTATTTCCCCGGCGTAATCGGGGTGGCAGAAGACCTGCGCCGGGCCGTCGCTGCGGCTTCGAATCTGGTGGATCCAGCCACGCTTAAGCAGCTCATCGCGCAGGACTATGCCGGAAATGTGATGCTTGCGGAACAGGTCACTGCCCTCGCCGGTCTCCATCAATTCGATGAAGCGCAGCTGGATTGGGCGCGGTTTGATCCATTCAAGGAAGGTGTCGAGCTGATGGTGATTCACGTCGCGCATCAGCACGGTATTCACCTTCACTTTGGCAAACCCGGCGGTGAAGGCGGCGTCAATGCCGTCCATCACCTGCTGAAATTTGTCCTGCCCGGTGATGGCGTGAAACTGGCGGGCGTCGAGGCTGTCGACGCTGACGTTGATGTGCGTCAGCCCGGCATCGCGCCAGCTCTGCGCATCGCGCGCCAGGCGGTAGCCGTTGGTGGTGACGGCAATCTGGCGAATCGCTTCGTTTTCACGCACGGTGGCAATGATGTCGGTGAAATCACGTCGCAGCGAAGGTTCGCCGCCGGTCAGGCGCACTTTTTCGGTGCCCATTGCGGAAAACGCACGGGTCACGCGGCGCACTTCATCGATGGAGAGAAAGCCGTTATTGCTCACCGCGCCCGGCTGGTAGCCGTTCGGCAGGCAATAGGTGCAGCGGAAGTTGCACACATCGGTAATCGACAGACGCAAATAGTAGAACTTGCGCGCGAAAGCATCGGTCAGTTGTTGGGCCATACACCTTTCCAGATACGGGAGGCACAGTCATTTCTTCCTGTACCCTGGTGACATCGTCACGGCCAGAGCGCCATATCCATAGACTTAGGCGCAAGGGCTAGAGTGTCGCTTCAGACTTCGAAGCAGGTTAAGCCGATAGTAGCGCGTAAATGACATATTCGCCATTTCACCTTTTCGATATATAATCTTATATATAACGAGCCTATCGTGCAATTTCGCTACAGAATACGCAAAAATCATGCTTTTGCATTGATATGCGTCATTTTGATGGGATCCGCCGATCGTCTTTTAGGGGTAGTTACGCTAAGCTCACAGCGACCGTTACTGATAAGGAATACTATGCGCAATCGTACTTTTGCGGATCTCGACCGCGTTGTCGCCCTCGGCGGTGGCCACGGTCTGGGGCGAGTGATGTCCTCCCTCTCCTCTCTGGGTTCGCGCCTGACAGGTATTGTCACCACCACCGATAACGGTGGCTCCACGGGCCGCATTCGTCGCGCCGAAGGCGGGATCGCCTGGGGAGATATGCGCAACTGCCTTAACCAGTTAATTACCGAACCGAGCGTGGCTTCGGCAATGTTTGAGTATCGTTTTGGCGGTAATGGCGAACTTTCCGGGCATAACCTCGGAAATCTGATGTTAAAGGCGCTGGATCACCTGAGCGTAAGGCCTCTTGAGGCGATCAATTTGATCAGAAATCTGCTGAAAGTGGATTCTGCGCTGATTCCGATGTCGGAAGTGCCGGTGGATCTGATGGCGGTTGACGACGAAGGCCATGAAATCTACGGTGAAGTGAATATCGACCAGCTCAGGCTGCCGCCAAAAGAGCTGATGTTGACGCCGTCGGTCCCCGCAACCCGCGAAGCGATCCAGGCCATTGCGGAGGCAGACTTAATTCTCATCGGGCCCGGCAGCTTCTACACCAGCCTGATGCCCATTTTGCTGCTGAACGACATGGCACAGGCGCTGCGCCGGACGCCCGCCCCGATGGTCTATATCGGCAATCTGGGGAAAGAACTCAGCCCCGCCGCCGCCAGCCTGTCGCTGAAGGATAAGCTGGCGCTGATGGAGCATTACGTCGGCAAACCGGTGATTGATGCCGTGGTGGTTGGCCCCAAAGTGGACGTCGCGGGCATGGAAAACCGCGTGGTCATTCAGGCGCCGCTTGAAGCCAGCGATATACGCTACCGTCACGACCGCCACCTGCTGCGCGAGGCGCTGGAGCAAGCCATTCAGGCCCTTGGCTAAGGCAGACGTCGGGCAGCTTTCCTTAAGTTCTTAAGGTTGTCTTAAAGCTGGGCTGTCATCCTGCCGTCATCTTAGCCTTGCGGATGATCCTGATGTCACGTTTTGCTTTACGTCGCCCCGCGATGGGGCACGTTTTCTACCTTGTGCTGTTTGCCCTTTATATCGCGCTGTTTCTGAACGTTGCCTTCTTTAAGCAGGCGTTTTCATTGCTGCCTGTTGATTCCCTGCATAACGCGCTGGTATTTGCCACTATGCCGCTGGTGCTGTTTTGCATCATCAATATCCTGGTGACGCTGGCCTCCCTTCTGTGGCTTGACCGGCTGGTCATCAGCCTGTTTATCCTGCTGAGCGCCGCCGCCCAGTACTTCATCATGACCTTCGGCGTGATCATTGATCGCTCGATGATCACCAATATTATCGACACCACGCCCGCCGAAAGCTTCGCCCTGATGTCGGGCAAACTGGTGCTGACGCTGGCGACAACCGGTCTGCTGGCGGTGGTCATCGCCTGGTGGATTAAGCTGAAAAAGCCCGCCAGCCCCTTGCGCAGCCTGACATTGCGCGTGGGCAGTATTGTGGTGTCGGCGCTGGTTATCATGGCCGTCGCGCTGCTGTTCTACAAAGATTACGCCTCGCTGTTTCGCAATAACAAAGAGCTGGTGAAATCCATTAACCCGTCGAACAGCATCGTTGCGGTCAACTCCTGGTATGCCCACAATCGCCTTGCTCATCTGCCGCTGGTGCACATCGGCGAAGACGCCAGCCAAAAACCAGAAATGAAAAACGGCCCGCGCCATAACCTCACCATCCTGGTACTCGGTGAAACGTCCCGCGCGGAGGACTTCTCCCTCGGTGGCTACGCCCGTGAAACCAACCCGCGCCTGAAGCAGGACAACGTGGTCTATTTTCCGAATACCACATCCTGCGGCACCGCCACGGCGATATCCGTGCCCTGCATGTTCTCCAACATGCCGCGCGCGCATTATGATGAGCAGCTGGCGCAGCATCAGGAAGGTCTGCTGGATATCATTCAGCGAGCGGGTATCAATGTGCTGTGGAATGAAAACGACGGCGGATGCAAAGGTGCCTGCGATCGTGTGCCGCACCAGGACATGACTCGCCTGAACTTACCGGGTCAGTGCATAGACGGCGAATGCTACGACGACGTGCTGTTCCATGGCCTTGAAGAGTATATCGACAACCTGAAGGGCGACGGCGTGATTGTGCTCCACACTATCGGCAGCCACGGCCCGACCTATTACAACCGCTATCCAAAAGAGCGCCGTGTCTTCAGCCCGACCTGCGACAGCAACGAAATCCAGAACTGCACCAAAGAGCAGCTGGTGAACACCTACGACAACACTATCGTCAACGTGGATTACATTGTCGATAAGGCCATTAAGCTGCTGCAGTCCAGACAGAACCGCTTCACCACAAGCCTGGTGTACCTGTCCGATCACGGTGAGTCACTTGGTGAAAACGGGGTCTATCTGCATGGCCTGCCGTATTCCATCGCGCCGGATACGCAAAAGCATGTGCCGATGCTCATCTGGCTGTCGGACGACTATCAGCAGCGCTATAACGTGAATTACGCCTGTCTGAAAAGCGATGCGCAGGCGAACCACTATTCGCAGGATAATCTGTTCTCAACCATGTTAGGCTTGGCGGGCGTCAGCACGAAAGAGTATCAGGCAAGCGACGATATCCTGACGCCGTGCAGAGGAGCGAAGTAAATGAAAGTGCTGGTGGTGGAAGACGATGCATTGCTGTTACAGGGACTGATCCTCGCAATGCAGAGCGAAGGCTACGTGTGCGACGGGGTGACTACCGCGCACGAAGCAGCGCTGTGCCTTGCTAACGGGCACTACAGCCTGATCGTCCTCGATCTGGGCTTGCCCGATGAAGACGGGCTGAGTTTCCTCACCCGCATTCGTCGGGAGAAAATTAGCCTGCCGGTGCTCATTCTTACGGCTCGCGATACCGTCGCCGACCGCATCGCCGGTCTCGACACCGGTGCCGATGACTATCTGGTGAAACCGTTCGCCCTGGAAGAGCTTAACGCCCGCGTACGCGCCCTGCTGCGCCGTCATAACAATCAGGGCGATAACGAAATCAACATTGGCGACCTGCACCTCAATATCACGCGCCGTCTCGTCTCCCTTGGCGATGCGCCGCTTGAGCTGACGCCGAAAGAGTACGCCCTGCTCTCGCGCCTGATGGCCAAAGCGGGCAGCCCGGTACACCGGGAAGTGCTTTATAACGACATCTACAGCTGGGATAACGAACCGTCGACCAATACGCTGGAGGTGCATATCCACAACCTGCGCGACAAAATTGGGAAATCCCGCATTCGCACGGTGCGCGGCTTCGGTTACATGCTGGTGAAAACCCACGAGGACGCGTAAATGAAGCTACCGGCGATCCTCAATATTCAGTGGACCATGCGCCGCCAGCTGCTGCTGACCATCGCCACCATTCTGCTGGTTTGCCAGCTCATCAGCGTGTTCTGGCTGTGGCATGAAAGCCAGGAGCAAATCCAGCTGCTGGTACAAAGCGCCGTGAACGGGCACAACAACCACAAGCATATCGAGCATGAAGTGCGGGAGGCCGTCGCCAGCCTGCTGATCCCCAGCATGCTTATCATTGGCCTGGCGCTGTGGATTTGTCTGCAGGCGGTGAAGCGCATCACCCGCCCGCTTTGGCATCTTCAGCAAGAGCTCAACAGCCGCACGCCGGACAACCTTCAGCCCATCGAGCTGCCGCAGTCCGTCAGCGAAGTAGACGCCGTCACCTCGGCCATTAACCAGCTTGTCGAACGCCTCAACATGACGCTGGAGCGTGAACGCCTGTTTACCGCCGACGTCGCTCATGAGCTACGCACGCCGCTCGCGGGGCTACGCCTGCATCTGGAGCTGATGGCGAAATCCCACAGCGTCATGGTTGATCCGCTACTGCAGCGACTCGATCAGATGACGCAGAGTATCTCCCAGCTGCTGCAGCTGGCGCGCGTGGGGCAATCTTTTTCGGCGGGTAGCTACCAGCAGGTGCCGCTGGTGCAAGGGGTCGTTTTGCCGATTCAGGACGAGCTGGAGACCATGCTCAGCCTGCGAGGCCAGAAGTTACAATTGCCCTCAGAAGATCGGGATGTGACCGTCTCAGGTGACGCGACGCTGCTGCGGGTACTGCTGCGGAATTTGGTGGAAAATGCTCACCGCTACAGCCCGGAAAACGCCACCATCACCATTCTGGTGGAAGCAGGCATGCTGGCGGTGGAAGATGAAGGACCGGGCATTGATGAGGCCAAAAGCGGCGAACTCAGCAAAGCGTTCGTGCGCATGGACAGCCGCTACGGCGGGATTGGGCTTGGGCTGAGTATTGTTACCCGCATCGCTCAACTGCACGATGCGCAGTTCTTCCTCCATAACCGCAGGCCTGGGCCAGGCGTGAAAGCGTGGGTTAAATTTCCGCGCAGAACGCACTGATCAGTAAGTCAGGATCCACTGATGGAAGAAGGCAATGACGATCAGAAAGGCAACGAGTACGATCAGAGCAGTTGAAAAGTGTGCTTTAGGCATGGCGCTATCCTCATTAAAGTGAGGACAGTATCGCTAAAGAAGATTAACCAAACATTAAGGCCCCGGGAACGTTGTGTGACCGGGGCCTTATTTTTTTATTCGTTGCCCGGCGGCGCTACGCTTGCCAGGCCTACAGAGCGATAACATCGTAGGCCGGCGTCAGGCGTAGCCGCCACCCGGCATTAGCGGTTAAGATGCCGCGATAAACAAATCGCGTAATTGATGCAGACGATCGCGTACTTCTGCCGCTTCTTCGAACTCGAGGTTCTGGGCGTGCTTCATCATCTGCGCCTCCAGCTCGCTGATTTTCTGCTGCAGCGCTTTTGGCGTCAGCGCCAGCTCAGCGGCTTCCACGTCGGCAGGCGAGCGTTTACCACGGCCCTTACCTTTGACCTTCGCGATGCTCTCACCGAGCGACAGGATATCGACAACCTTCTTGTTGAGCCCCTGCGGCACAATGCCGTTCTCTTCGTTATAGCGCTGCTGCTTCTCGCGGCGGCGCTCCGTTTCGCCAATGGCTTTCTCCATCGACGGGGTAATTTTATCGGCGTAGAGAATGGCCTTGCCGTTGATGTTACGCGCCGCACGACCAATGGTCTGAATCAGCGAGCGTTCGGAACGCAGGAAGCCCTCTTTATCAGCATCCAGAATCGCCACCAGCGACACTTCCGGCATATCGAGGCCTTCCCTCAGCAGGTTGATCCCCACCAGGACGTCAAATTCACCCAGGCGCAAATCACGAATAATCTCCATTCGCTCGACGGTGTCGATATCCGAGTGCAGGTAGCGCACACGCTCGCCGTGCTCTTCAAGGTATTCCGTCAGGTCTTCAGCCATACGCTTGGTGAGCGTGGTCACCAGCACGCGCTCGTTGATGGCCACACGCTTGCGAATTTCCGACAGCAGATCGTCCACCTGTGTGCCCACCGGGCGCACCTCGATGACGGGATCCAGCAATCCGGTCGGGCGCACCACCTGATCGACCACCTCATCGCCGGATTTCTCCAGCTCATACTTGCCCGGCGTCGCTGAGACGTAGATGGTCTGAGGGGCAAGCCCTTCAAACTCTTCAAATTTGAGCGGACGGTTATCCAGCGCCGACGGCAGGCGGAAGCCATACTCCACCAGCGTCTCTTTACGCGCCCGGTCGCCGCGATACATGCCGCCAATTTGCGGCACGGTGACGTGGGATTCGTCGATCACCAGCAGGCCGTCGGCCGGCAAATAGTCAAACAGCGTCGGCGGTGGCTCGCCAGGCCCGCGCCCGGAGAGGAAGCGGGAGTAGTTTTCGATACCAGAGCAGTAGCCCAGCTCGTTCATCATCTCGAGATCGAACTGGGTACGCTGGGAGAGGCGCTGTTCTTCCAGCAGCTTATTGTTTTCCAGCAGCACCTTACGCCTGTCGACCAGCTCATCTTTGATCTCTTCCATCGCCTGCAGAATGCGCTCGCGCGGCGTGACGTAGTGGGTTTTCGGGTAGACGGTGAAGCGCTGAATGGTCGATTCCAGATGCCCGGTCAGCGGGTCAAACAGCGACAGCCGCTCAACCTCTTCGTCGAACAGCTCCACGCGCAGCGCGATGTCGTCCGATTCCGCCGGGAAGATGTCGATAACCTCGCCGCGCACGCGAAACGTGCCGCGCTGAAAGGCCTGATCGTTACGGCTGTACTGCAGCTCGGCCAGGCGGCGGAGGATGGAGCGCTGATCGATGATCATCCCGACCGTCAGGTGCAGCATCATCTTCAGGTAGAGATCCGGGTCGCCCAGGCCGTAAATCGCCGAGACCGACGCCACCACGATGACGTCACGGCGCTCAAGCATCGCTTTGGTTGCAGAAAGACGCATCTGCTCGATATGTTCGTTTACCGAGGCGTCTTTTTCGATGAAGGTGTCGGAGCTGGGAACATAGGCTTCCGGCTGATAGTAGTCGTAGTAGGAGACGAAAAACTCCACGGCGTTCTCCGGGAAAAACTCTTTCATTTCGCCGTAAAGCTGCGCCGCCAGGGTTTTGTTCGGCGCCAGCAGCATGGTCGGACGCTGAAGGTCGGCGATAACGTTGGCAATGGTAAACGTTTTCCCTGACCCGGTTACGCCGAGCAGCGTCTGATGCGCGAGACCATCTTCGAGCCCCTCTTCCAGACGACGGATGGCTTCAGGCTGATCGCCGGACGGACGGAAAGCAGAATGCAGTTTTAACGGTTTACTCATGAACGACAACCTGATGAAGGGAAACGGGCAGACGATTAATTCTACTCGCCGCACCAAAATTTGCCACAAATAAATACTGGATAAAAAAACAGTAACGCATTATCGTATCTGTGTTAGCGCGTTCATCAGCAAGCCAGCATGGCGAAAATTTCTTCTGCGACAAGATAAAACGCTCCCGAAACAGGGTTATCCCCAGAACATTCTCGCCTTTAACATTTGTCAAGATGCGTAATGAAACTTTTATGGCAGCCGGTGACACTTTTCTGACAGGCATTGCTTTTATTGAACCTATTGAAATAAAAAGAAAATATCAAAAAGCCGCGTTTCGCATCAATTTGGGCGCAGCCCGCGTATTCTCTTGCCTGTCGCAAGTTTTCTAACTCTAATACACATGGTTATCCACAGGAATGGTGGATAACTGTCTGCAGCCCTACGCCCCTGCCACTCGGGCAAAATGGTCCTGACCCCGCAAAAGGCACAGCAAAAATTATTTATCGCTGTTTTTTGTCTTTCGTCATCGAAAAAGTGACTTGTCCTGTAGTGAGAGATCGCTCACAAATCCAGCAATGACGCTGCACCAAAACCCTTCAGAATGACGGACTAACGGCACTGACAGAGTGCAGCCGCTGCGTTAATTTCCCCCGGCCAACAGCGTTTTTCGGGGAATAATCTGAAAGAATCATCCCTTTTCTCTGCCCGCATTCTTCTGGCAAGCGAATTGCACCATCTTTCCGCCACCGACGGCAAAATGAAAGGAGAGGCCGATGTTGAGTTTGCGCGCTGTGAATCACTACTACGGAAGCCAGCACATACTGTGGAATCTCAGCCTCGATCTTGCCCCCGGCGAATGCACCGGGCTGCTGGGCCTGCCCGGTATGGGCAAAACGACGCTGGTTAACTGCATCGCCGGATATCAGAAGGTGGAAAGCGGAGACATTTTCTGGCAGGAAGCCAGCGGGCCGCCGCAGGATCTGCTCGCGCTCTCGCCGCCGCTGCGGGCTGCAATGGGCATTGGCTATGTACCACAGGACAAGCGTATTTTTTCGCAGATGACGGTGGAGGAAAACCTGCAGATTGCGATGCGGGCCAGTCACGAGGGCAGCAGCGCCGTCGGCAGCGCCATCTTCGATCTGATGCCGGATCTCTGGCCGCTGCGTCAGGTAAAGGGCGCGGCGATGTCCGACGATGACCAGTATCAGCTTGCGCTCGCCAGCGCGCTAGTGAGTAGTCCGAAATTACTGATCCTCGACGAACCAACCCGCGGAATGGGCCACGGTTTTATGCACAAGCTAGGCGAATGCCTGCTGCGCCTCAACCGCGAGCTGGGAATGACGGTGCTGCTTGCCGAACAGCACCTGCCGTTTATTCGTCGGGTCGCGGATAAGTTCTGCCTGCTTCATCGCGGGCGCAATGTGGCGCAGGGGGCCGTCAGCCAGCTGGATACCCGGCTGCTGGAACAATTTATGACCCCGGACGAAGCGCCTTAAGGTTGAGATACTGCCCCGGTTCAGCGTGTTCCGGCCCGTCTGCGAGGTACGGAATTTCACCCAGCAGCGGCGCAGGTAGCATCCGGGTCAGGGTTGCCAGATATTCAGCATGCCGCCTTCCCGGCGGGATAATGTCGTTGGCAATCCAGCCCGCAAGCGTGAGCCCGGCCTGAGTGATGGCCTGCGCGGTCAGCACGGCATGGTTAATGCAGCCCAGCTTCACGCCAACCACGAGGATCACCGGCAGCCGTTCAGCCTGCACCCAGTCTGCGAAGGTGTAAGAGGACGAGAGCGGCGTATACCAGCCGCCCGCCCCTTCCACCAGCACCCAGTCGGCTTTGCCCGACAGCGCCTGAAGCCCGGCAGAAAGCAGGGATGCCTCAATCGGCCGCCCTTCATCTTCGCTGACGATATGCGGCGACGTCGGCTCCTCAAAGGTGTACGGGTTTACTTGGTCATAGCTTAGCGCCGCACTGCTGTTGCGCTGAAGCGCCAGCGCATCGGTGTTACGTAAACCTTCTCTGGTCATTTCACTACCGGAGGCCACCGGCTTATAGCCTGCGGTACGGAATCCGGCCCGGTTGGCCGCCTGTAGCAGCGCGCTGCTGGCGACCGTTTTACCCACTTCGGTATCGGTGCCGGTGACAAAATAGCGTTCAGTCACGGTCAATCACTCCTGTCAAAATATGGTACGTCAGGGCGCAGCGGCCCTGCTCTTTTGGCCACGCCAGCTCCAGCCGCTGCAGGTGACTGCGGGTGAGCGTCTGTACCGCCCGGCCCTCATGCAGGTGCGTCGCGCCAATGCCTTTCAGGGACTTCATGGCGCTTAGCGCGTCGTCAAAGGTCACTCGCAGCGTGTGCAGCCGGTGCCGCGCGCGGTACCCGCGCAGCGCATCAAGAATCGCCTCCTGTGACAGGAAGCGGTTGGCGTGCGGATGGCGGTCAAGCGCCTGCCAGGCCTGGTTCAGCTCGGGCAACGAATCAGCAACCAGCGTACTGAAAGCAGCAACCCCACCCGGTCGCACCACCCGATGTAGCTCGCCCAGCGCCGAAGGCAGCGACTCACACCACTGTACGGCGAGGTTGCTCCAGGCAAGATCGTATTTCCCGTCGGCCAGTGGCATCGCTTCAATGTCGGCCTGGACGTAATGCTGCGCCGCGCCCTGCCGCTGCGCCTCCTCCAGCATTGGCGAAGAGAGATCCAGGGCAGTCACGAGGCTTCCCTTTTCCGACCAGTAGCGGCTCATGGTGCCCGGCCCGCAGCCCGCATCCAGCACCTGCGGAAATGCCCGGTCCTCAAGCTGAGCCAGCAGTGCCGCCGCGCTCTGGCGCTGTAAATCATCATGCTGCTGGTAATGGCCGGCGGCGCGACCAAACGCTGCCGCTACCGCCGCCTTATTGACGTACGCCATGCATCGCCTCCAGCAATCTGTCGATATCTTCTGTCCGGTGGTCAGCAGTGAGCGTCACCCGCAGGCGGGCCGTGCCAGCGGGCACCGTCGGCGGACGAATCGCCGTCAGCCAGCAGCCCGCATCCCGCAGCTTTTCCGCCAGCGCCAGCGCGCGGCTGTTTTCTCCGACGATGACTGGCTGAATGGCGCTGCCCGAGTTTGTTAGCTGTAAGTCCAGCTGTTCAGCGCCACGACGAAAGCGCGAGATATGCTCATGAAGACGCTGGCGACGTGCTTCGCCGTCATCGCTGCGGATCACCGCCAGCGCCTCGTTCAGCGCCACGGCCTGCGCAGGCGGCATACTGGTGCTGTAAATCAGATGACGGGCGAACTGCAGCAGGTAATCTGCCACTTCATCACTGCACAGCACCGCCGCGCCGCTGAGACCAAAGGCTTTACCAAAGGTCACCACCAGCAGATCGGGTTTGATGCCCTGAGCGTCACAGCTGCCGCGCCCTTCACGCCCGCTGACGCCAATGCCGTGGGCGTCATCCACCATAAGCCAGCCGCCTGCTGTTTGCGTCACCGAGGCAATTTCCGCCAGCGGCGCGCTGTCGCCGTCCATGCTGAAAATACCTTCGGTCACTGCCAGCTGAAGGCCGTCCACGGGTTTTGCCAGCAGCGTTGCCAACTGTGCGCTGTCGTTGTGAGCAAACCGGCGAAGCTGAGCCGGACTGAGGCTGGCGGCCTCCAGCAGCGAGGCGTGACTGAGCCGGTCGGCGACAATGCGGTCCTCTTTACGCAGCAGCGCCGCGATGACCGCCTGATTCGCGGCAAAGCCTGAGATAAACAGCAGTGCGCGCGGGTAGCCCAGCCACTCAGCCAGCCGCTGTTCGAATTGCTGATGCGCTTCGCTGTAGCCGGTAACGTGCCCGGAGCCGCCGCTGCCGGTGCCGTAACGCTCGGCCCCCTGCTGCCAGGCGCTGACGATAGCAGGGTGCTGACTCAGGCCGAGATAATCGTTGCCGGAAAAATTGAGCCAGCGTTGCCCGTTCGCGACCCGCCAACGCCCCACTCCCTGAGTGACAGGCGAACGGGAGCGAAATGCATCCGCTGCCCGACGCTCGTTTAGTGCCTCTTCGATACGCTGCTGCCAGCTCATATCGCCGCCGCGTTGTAATACGTGTCGGTGTCCGGCGTCATCAGAGCCTGTTCCAGCTTCTGCTGCTGTTCGATATCGCCGCTCAGCACCGCCGTCTGCTGCGGGTTGATGCCAAGCTTGCGGAACAGCAGCAGGTCTTTATCTTCTTCCGGATTCGGAGTGGTCAACAGCTTGCAGCCGTAGAAGATCGAGTTCGCCCCGGCCATGAAGCACATCGCCTGGGTCTGCTCGTTCATCTTCTCGCGGCCCGCAGACAGGCGCACGTGCGAGGTCGGCATCATGATGCGCGCCACTGCAATAGTGCGAATAAAATCAAAGGCATCAACGTCTTCGTTGTTCTCCATCGGCGTACCTTTGACCTTCACCAGCATGTTGATCGGCACGCTTTCCGGCGGCGTCGGCAGGTTCGCCAGCTGGAGCAGCAGTCCGGCGCGATCGGTCACCGTTTCACCAAGGCCGACAATGCCGCCGGAGCAGACTTTGATCCCGGCATCACGCACTTTACCAAGGGTGTCGAGACGCTCCTGATAGGTACGGGTGGTGATGATGTTGCCGTAGAACTCCGGCGAGGTATCAAGATTGTGATTGTAGTAATCGAGCCCCGCTTCGCCGAGGCGCTGCGCCTGCGAGTCGGAGAGCGTGCCGAGGGTCATGCAGGCTTCGAGCCCCATTTCCTTCACGCCTTTGACCATTTGTTCAAGGTAAGGCATATCGCGCTCGTGCGGATTTTTCCACGCAGCGCCCATGCAGAAACGGGTCGACCCGGCGTTTTTTGCTTTACGCGCCGAATCCAGCACCTGCTCGACCTCCATCAGCCTTTCGGCCTCAAGCCCCGTTTTATAGCGCGCACTTTGCGGGCAGTATTTACAGTCTTCCGGGCAGGCGCCGGTCTTAATCGACAGCAGCGTGCTGACCTGGACCTGGCGCGGGTCGAAGTGCTGACGGTGGATGGTCTGCGCTTCAAACAGCAGTTCCAGCAGGGGTTTATTAAACAGTTCAGTGACTTGCGACATTGTCCAATGAGTGTGGTGAGCCATGAGCATCTCCAAAAGGGGTTCAGTTGTTTCTCGGTTCGGTGTAGACTTGTAAACCTAAAACTTTTAAAAATGGTTTACAAGTTAATTATGACTCAAGACGATCTCCTCTTCGATCAACAACATATCTGGCACCCCTATACCTCAATGACTGCCCCACTCCCCATTTACCCGGTGGTCGCCGCACACGGCTGCGTGCTGGAGCTGGCGTCGGGTGAACAGCTTGTCGACGGCATGTCTTCCTGGTGGGCGGCAGTCCATGGCTACAACCACCCGCGTCTGAACGCGGCGATGACGCAGCAGATTTCACAGATGTCGCATGTGATGTTCGGCGGGATCACTCACCCGGCCGCCGTCACCCTGTGCCGCAAGCTGGTCGCCATGACCCCAGACCCGCTGGAGTGCGTGTTTCTGGCCGATTCCGGCTCGGTGGCGGTAGAAGTGGCAATGAAAATGGCCTTGCAGTACTGGCATGCCAAAGGCGAGCCGCGCCAACGCTTTCTCACCTTCCGCAACGGCTATCACGGCGATACGTTTGGCGCGATGTCTGCCTGCGATCCGGATAACTCGATGCACAGCCTGTGGAAAGGCTACCTGCCGGAAAACCTGTTCGCACCCGCGCCGCAGAGCCGTTTTGACGGTGAGTGGGATGAGATGGACATCGTGCCTTTTGCCCGCCTGATGGCGGCGCACCGCAGTGAAATCGCCGCCGTTATCGTCGAGCCGATTGTGCAGGGCGCGGGCGGCATGCGGATGTATCATCCGGAGTGGCTGCGTCGTTTACGCAAAATGTGCGACCGCGAAGGCATCCTGCTGATCGCCGATGAGATTGCCACCGGCTTTGGCCGCACCGGCAAGCTGTTCGCCTGCGACCATGCAGGCATCGCCCCGGATATTATGTGTCTTGGCAAAGCGCTGACGGGCGGCACCATGACGCTGTCCGCTGCGCTCGCCACCCGGGACGTCGCAGAAACCATCAGCAACGGCGAAGCGGGCTGCTTTATGCATGGCCCGACCTTTATGGGCAATCCGCTGGCCTGCGCCGTGGCGGCAGAAAGCCTGGCACTGCTGGAAGAAGGCCACTGGCAGCAGCAGGTGGCAGACATTGAAACCCAACTGAAGCGGGAGCTGGCAGACGTTCGCGAATCAGAAAACGTAGCCGACGTGCGTATCCTTGGCGCAATCGGCGTGATAGAAACGAAGAATCCCGTAAACATGGCCAGGCTACAAAAATTCTTTGTGGAGCATGGTGTCTGGATCCGTCCATTCGGCAAGCTTATCTACCTGATGCCGCCGTATATCATCACCCCGGCGCAGCTCACCCGCCTCACGGACGCGGTCAAAGCCGCTCTCAACGACAACACGCTTTTTATGGCCTGAGCTAAACTTCGTGATTATTCAACATGCTGAAGGGCAACCCGAATGAAACTGATCAGTCACGATTTTAAGGATGGCGACAAGCTGCCGCACCGCCAGGTGTTCAACGGTATGGGCTATGACGGCGACAACCTGTCGCCGCATCTTGCCTGGGATGAGGTGCCTTCCGGCACCAAAAGTTTTGTCGTCACCTGTTACGACCCCGATGCGCCGACCGGTTCCGGCTGGTGGCACTGGATTGTCGCTAACTTGCCGGCGGATACCCGCGTCTTACCGCAGGGTGCAGGCTCGGGCATTGCCGATCTGCCTGAGGGTGCAATTCAGACGCGTACCGATTTCGGCAAGGCGGGCTACGGCGGCGCGGCTCCGCCAAAGGGCGAAACCCATCGCTACATCTTTACGGTGCATGCGTTAGACGTGGCAAAAATCGAAGTGGATGAAGGGGCAAGCGGCGCAATGGTCGGTTTTAACGTCCATTTCCACAGCCTGGCAAGCGCTTCTCTGACGGCAATGTTCAGCTGACATCCGATCCCCGGCCTGCCTGCGGGCAGGCTTTTTGCTTTTCTGCATTCTCTTTATACTTCAGCCTTTTCCGCTGGCTTTTGTTTCACATTCCTGTGACATACTATCGGGTAATACCGCAACAACGACACAGGAAGCGAATGATGAATAAGAAGGCTACCGGCCTGACGCCGGAACAAGCGCTGGAACAGCTCGATGCGCTTTACAATCAATCCGTCGCCGCCCTGCGTGAAGCGATTGGTCGCTACATTAATGAAGGCGTGCTGCCCACGCCCGAAGATCGCCTGAAAGGGCTGTTCGTTTACCCTTCCCTCTCCGTCTCCTGGGACGGTGAAGCGCACAGCGCCCTGAAAACCCGCGCCTGGGGCCGCTTTACTCACGCGGGTTGCTACACGACAACCATTACTCAGCCAACCCTGTTCCGTCCTTATCTGCTGGAGCAGCTCACCTCGCTGTATCAGGATTACGGCGCGCACATCACCGTGGAGCTGTCGCAGCACGAAATTCCTTACCCGTACGTGATTGACGGCTCAACGCTGACGCTGGATCGTTCCATGAGCGCCGGGCTGACGCGCCACTTCCCGACCACCGATCTGGCGCAGATTGGCGATGAAACCGCAGACGGCCTGTTCCACCCGACGGAGCTCTACCCCCTCTCGCACTTCGATGCCCGCCGTGTGGATTTCTCCCTCGCCCGCCTGCGTCACTATACCGGCACACCGGTGGAACACTTCCAGCCGTTCGTCCTGTTCACCAACTACACCCGCTACGTGGATGAATTTGTCCGCTGGGGCTGCAGCCAGATTCTCGATCCGGACAGCCCATACGTCGCGCTTTCCTGCGCAGGCGGCGTGTGGATCACCGCCGATACCGAAGCGCCGGAGACAGCCATTTCCGATCTGGCATGGAAAAAGCACCAGATGCCCGCATGGCATTTGATCACCAAAGACGGCCAGGGGATCACGCTGATTAACATTGGCGTCGGCCCGGCGAACGCCAAAAACATCTGCGACCACCTTGCCGTGCTGCGCCCGGAAGTGTGGATGATGATCGGCCACTGCGGCGGCCTGCGCGAGAGCCAGACCATCGGTGACTACGTGCTGGCGCACGCGTATCTGCGTGACGATCACGTGCTGGATGCTGTTCTGCCGCCGGACATTCCAATTCCAAGCATCGCCGAAGTGCAGCGCGCACTGTACGACGCCACCAAGCAAGTGAGCGGCATGCCGGGCGAGGAAGTTAAGCATCGCCTGCGCACCGGCACCGTCGTCACCACCGACGATCGTAACTGGGAGCTGCGCTATTCCGCCTCGGCCCTGCGCTTCAACCTCAGCCGCGCCGTCGCCATCGACATGGAAAGCGCCACCATCGCCGCTCAGGGCTACCGCTTCCGCGTACCTTACGGCACTTTGCTGTGCGTTTCCGATAAGCCGCTGCACGGCGAAATCAAGCTGCCCGGCCAGGCGAACCGTTTTTATGAAGGCGCAATTTCCGAGCACCTGCAGATTGGCATTCGCGCCATCGACCTGCTGCGTGCCGAAGGCGACAAGCTGCACTCCCGCAAGCTTCGCACTTTCAACGAACCGCCGTTCCGTTAATTTTCAGGATTAAGAAGAATGCAAATGACCTCCTCTCTTTCCGCGCTACGCGACTGGCTGAAGGCGCAAAATCTTGATGGCATGATCGTCCCGCGGGCCGATGCCTGGCAAAGCGAATACGCCGCCCCGCACGATAATAAGCTCGCCTGGGTTTCCGGTTTTACGGGTTCTGCGGGTGTTGCGCTGGTGCTGGCAGATCGCGCCCTGATTTTCGTCGATGGTCGTTACCAGGTGCAGGTGCGCAACGAAGTGGATCTTCAGGCGTGGGAAATCCACCACCTGCATAACGATCCGCTGGAGAAGCACCTCCCGGCGGGCAGTCGCATTGGTTTCGAACCGCTGCTGATGGTCAACAGCCAGTTTGCAACGCTGAACGCTTCTGGCACCGAACTGGTCGCGCTGGCAGAAGATCCTTTTAACAGCATCTGGCACGATCGCCCTGCCGCACCCTGCAGCGCAATCCGTGAAATGCCGCTTAATATCGCCGGTGAAAGCAGCGAGGCCAAACGCGCGCGTATTGCGACAAAGCTTGAGGCTAACGGCGCGGATTACCTCGCTATCACCCAGCCGGACAACATCGCCTGGCTGCTGAACGTGCGCGGTGCGGATATCGCCACCAGCCCGGTGCCGCTGTCGTTTGTGCTGCTGAGCCGCTCGGGTGAAGTGGAGTGGTTTGTTGATGCCGCCAAGACAACGGGCCTGTCGCAGGCACTGCTTGCCAGCCTGACGCTTTCACCGATGGAGCAGTTAGTGCCACACACGCAGCAAATTGCCAACGGTAAGCGTATTCAGCTGGATGCCGACAGCGCACCAGTAGCCCTGCGTTTTGCCGTGGAGCAGCACGGCGGCGAAGTGCTGTGGAGCGCGGATCCGATCACCTTTATCAAAGCGACCAAAAATGACGCGGAGCTGGAAGGCTATCGCGACAGCCACCGTTTTGACGGCGCGGCTTGGGTGAATTTCCTCGCCTGGCTGGCGCACGAGGTGCCGGCGCGTATCGCCGCAGGCAATCCGCTAACCGAGCTGGAAGCGCAGGCAAAACAGTTTGCCTTTCGTCAGCAGCAGGCCACCTTCATCGAGCCAAGCTTTGGCACCATTTCCGCCGCGGGCGCTAACGCCGCGATGTGCCATTATCATTCGAGCGAAGCCACTAACGCCGCCATCACCGCGGACAGCTTCTATCTGAATGATTCCGGCGGCCAGTACAGCAACGGCACCACCGATGCCACCCGTACGCTGGCATATGGCCCGCTCGATCCGCAGCGGAAACTGCACTACACCGCTGTACTGAAAGGATTTCTGTCGCTGATTACGCTGCAGTTTCCGTCCGGCAGCTTCGGTCATCAGTTGGATGCCTTCGCGCGTCGTGCCCTGTGGGAGCTGGGCGTCGATTTCGATCACGGCACCGGTCACGGCGTGGGCCACCAGCTGCTGATCCATGAAGCGCCGCACCGCATCGCCAAAAAGGTCAACCCGTGGCCGCTGGCGGCAGGCAACATCATCACCATCGAGCCGGGTTACTATCTGGAAGGTGAATACGGGATCCGCATCGAAAATCAGGTGGAAGTGGTGGAATCGCAACCGGGCTTCTGCAAGTTTGCCTCACTGACGATGATCCCCATCGACCTGAGCCAGGTGGACATCAATCTGCTGAGCGAGCAGGAAAAGCAGTGGCTGGATGAGTATCACCAGCTGGTGCGTGAAACGCTGTCACCGCTGGTGGACAGCGATGCAAGGCCGTGGCTGTTCTCGGCTACGGCTCCTGTGCGGGTTCAACTGGGATAAGATTTACTGGCGGGGTGACGCCCGCCTTTTTGCAAATAGCGGATAAACAAAATTCACCATTTCGCACCTCTTCGCATTATCTCTCAGCTACTCGAGCTGAGTTTCAGGTTGCACTCATGCACTGTGAATTCATACAGCCTTAGTTTATGATACACTGATAAAAGTTTATCTATGCCAGAAATGGGAATGCATTTTAATGAGCAAAATCAGCAAATTAAAAATAATTGATTTATTTTGTGGTGCTGGAGGATTGTCCTGCGGCTTCATGAAAGATGCAAATAGTGCTCATTTTGAAAGCGTTCTGGCCCTTGATAATGATAAAGCCGCGATAAAATCCTATAACGCAAATTTTGGGGCACATGGGATTGTTGCAAACATCGAAGAATGGATTGCCGATAATCCGATCCCAGAGGCTGACATCGTTATAGGTGGACCACCATGTCAGGGTTTTAGCTTGCTGAATAAAAACCGCGACGGTGACCATCGTCGTGCGCTATGGGAGCCTTACATGGATATCATCGAGAGATCATCAGCCTCGGTGTTCGTCATGGAAAATGTTCCAGGACTCCTGAAGAGTGACGAGTTTGAGGATATAAAAGTTCGCGCAGAGCGCATGGGATTCGTACTTCTGAATCCTTGTGTACTCAACACCGCTGATTACGGCGTTCCGCAAACCCGTAAACGTGCTATTGCGATAGGGATTAAGAAAGAACGTTTTAATCTGGATAACTTACCTGATTTCCCACCCGCGCCGTCACATCAAAATCCGGATAAGCCAGGAACACTGCCTGCATGGTTAACGGTGAAAGATTTCATCAATGATCTTCCGGAACCAGTAGGCACTGAAGTTCGGGATATGAATCCTCCGTTGGACCTACATTTTGGTAGAAACCCAACAGCACTATCGCAAGAGCGTTATCGTGCCGTTCCAGTAGGAGGGAACAGGTTTGATTTACAAAAAAACAGGCCTGATATTACCCCCGCATGCTGGATAAAGAAGACATCTGGCGGTACCGATCTGTTTGGCCGGCTGTGGTGGGAACGCCCATCAGTAACCATTCGTACAGAATTCTTTAAACCGGAGAAAGGACGCTATCTTCATCCCGAAGAACACCGTCCAATCACGCACCGTGAGGCAGCACGATTAATGAGTTTTCCGGATAGTTTTGTTTTTGAGGGAACGAAAACAGAAATTGCTCGTCAGATTGGGAATGCTGTCCCACCTGTTTTTGCTCAAAAAATTGCCTCCTATGTTATCAATTTAATGGAATGTAGAATCAAAGATGGCGAGAAGATCGAAGAAGAGCGAACCGGAAACGCTGCGTAAACAGCTCTTAGCCCTAATTGCTGATTTTGAGCATAAACTTCTGGAAGATTCGTTACGGGAACAAGTACTTACTCTAGTTCCCGCAAACCATTTGTTACGAGACTTAGGCAGTTCTCTGTTGAATGAGGAGAATTGCAACTCAGCTCGAGACCGCATCCTGGCATATTTACTCAAATATCCTCGGGCGATCATCCACGGTGATGAGCTCATGGTCGTCGCAGGTATAAGTGAATATGCTCGCCGAATACGTGAATTGCGAGTCCAGTTCGGCTGGTCCGTATTAAGTGGAACGACGCTTAAAGAGATGATTGAACAGCAAGAAATCTCTCTTGAGGAGCTTCAAATTACCACCATAAACGGCCTTAAGACAGATGTTTATGCCTTGATGGCAACTGAGCAGGACAGAGAGGCTGCACTACGCTGGAATGAAGCAAATGTGCTCCGTCGCAGCAAAATCTCAACTAAAGATAAAATTCTTTCCTACCTGCGAAAAAACGTCGGTCGCCCAGTAACAGGTGAAGAGCTTCGTTATTTGGCAAACGATAGTAAGGAATGGGCTCGTCGAACACGTGAATTAAGAACTGAAGATGGGTGGCCCATCGCAACCAAAAACTCAGGTCGCCCAGAGCTTGAGGTTGGAGCTTATTTGCTCGAAGAGGACCGGCAAGCTGAAGTCCATGATCGTAAAATCCCCGATCCTGTTCGCGTTAGTGTGCTCGAAAGAGACCACCACTCATGTAGGAACTGTCAATGGTCTCATGCCAAAAAGGCGGCTAATGACCCGAGGACCTTCCTTGAACTTCACCACATAGAGCATCATGCTGACGGCGGTGAAAACACACTGGCAAACCTTATTACGCTCTGCAACGTATGCCATGACGAAGTCCACAGGAAAAAAATTCCTAAGGACGATTTATTCAAATTGCTGCGTTAGTTGCAGAAACGGCCGCTTTCGCGGCCTTGTTCTCTCCCCCGACACCATCGTCTACGCCACAACTATGATTATCCAGAATCGATATCAATGTGATTTTCCTCACTAAAAGGCAACGAATTCATCTATGCATTCACAAGCCGCATGAATCTGCATGTATTTTGGATCACATCTGGATCCCTGCACCGGCCCAGTTGACGTGCAGGTAGAGGAGCGTGGCAGGCGCATTAAAAGTGTCATCTGAAGCAGGCAGGCGTTGCGGGGAAAGCATTGCGCGCAGCTATCGGAAGTTGTTTGTTGACTTTTTAATGTCGGCAAGGTTTGATCTACAAAACTCTGCTTGTAACCCTAGGAATTTTAAATGGAAACGACTAAGACACAGCACATTGAAAAACTAGCTTCATGGAAATTTTCCTTTAAAAATATCGGTTGCATAACCAATGGTGAAATTGATGCAAAACCATTAACTATTTTATGTGGAAAGAATAATACTGGCAAAACATGGGTAATGTATGGGCTTTATGGATTTTTAAATATTGGAGTGTCCAATCTCGTTTTGCCACAGACTCAATCCATGTCTAAGGAATTGATTGAAAAAGGTAACTTAGAATTTAATGTAATTGATTGGATTAAAGAAAACTTTGCCGCAATAAAAAAAGATTTTAACAAAAACGCAGCAAAGATGCTTTCAGATGTATTTAATACAAATGATAAGGATATATTTTCTCACTCAAGTTTTGATTGGCTTATTGAAGAGAATGAATTGATAGATCATGTTTACTCCAAGGAATTAACCGTTAGCCTTGTTGTTGGAACAGGTAAAAAAGAAATAGTTCTAATATCTAAAGGACCAGGAAGTAGCATTATTCAGATGACGCTGTTAGACACTTCTTTTCCGCGCCTAGAAAATTTCATAAACATGGCACTTAGTCAACTATTAAAAATAGAGCATGACTCTAACCCTTCATTTTTAATCCCTGCCGAACGAAATGGTCTACATCTCTTTTTCAACGAACTTAGCTCTCGACGTACAGCCCTGTTACATCACGCGTCAAAAGAACAGTTTGATTTAAGCTCCTTACTTAATGATGTATTAAAATCAAAATATTCGGCGCCAATAGCAAATTATATAGATTGGCTTAATGAAATTAGAACCAATCGTAAAAATAAAAACAGTGATTTCCATCACGCTGCGGAAGAGCTAAAAAAAGTTATTTCTGGAAAATATACCGTTGATCCAGAGGGGCAAATATATTTTTCCACGTATAAGCGTGGAGCATCTGCTTCGAAGAAAATAGAGTTGCACTTATCGTCCTCAACTGTAAAAAGCCTTTTCGGCTTGTGGTTCTATCTTGAACACCAAGCTAAATTAGGCGATATATTAATGATCGACGAGCCAGAATTAAATCTTCACCCAAAAAACCAACGGGTCATCGCAAGATTTATTGCTAAACTTGTCAACGCAGGTCTCCGAGTTATAGTGAGTACTCATAGCGATTATTTCGTAAAAGAAATCAATAGCTTAATGATGCTCCACAACGCTAATAGCACCCAGATAGAAAACCGCAATGCCATAATGAAAAAACAAGGAATTTCATTGGACTCCATGCTTAATCCCAATGATGTAGCAGCCTATGTATTCGACAATTCATCGGTAAAAGAAATGGTAAAATCTGCCGAAGGAATTAATGCCAACACGTTTGATGAAGTTATTAACTCTATCAACGAGGACAATGATGAAATATATTACTCTTTAATCGACATCGATTCATCTGAGGATGAAAAAGATGAGTAATATAACAAGTATTATCCAAGGATGTATTGAACCTGCTTTTGAGTTACCAAGAGAGCAAGAGTGTTGGGTTATAAAAGAAGATAACCCCGGGGCTGCAAATAAAAAACTCCTAGTTAATGGGAATGGAATCTATGGATTTTCTCTCGATTGCAGTTCAGTGCCAAAACCTGTCTGGAAATTCTTAAAACCGTCTGCTTTAAGTGGGATGAGTTCAGTTTGCGATGGAATATTTGTTACAACATATAATTCCATTGATTACTTTATAGTTATAGATCTAAAATCCACTAAAGCAAGCGGGGCGACAAAACAGGTAGTTACAGGAATTCATCTTTGCCAATGGATCTACTCAGTGTTGAATCTACATGGACATTTGCAGCGAAGCGTGAAATTCATTGGAGTTATAAGTAAGCTATCAAAAAGAACGCAAGCATCAAAAAGAACTACTGCTAGGGCGCCCTTGCCAGATCCTGACATACATTACAGCTACCCGATATATCGATTAAATGACTACAACAGAATTTCATTGACTGAAATTTGTAAAAACATTGAAGCAAGGCGCATAAGTTAGCTCCCCTCCCCCTTGAAATCATGTAAATGATTTCAAGGTTTTTTTCAATCTAGTGAGTACATCTTAAAATTAATCATATCCTCCCTAATCCAATCATTGAGCTCTTTAGTTCCGTTTTGAAGGGGGATTAATTCATTACGAACAAACATCTTTGCAACCTTTCAATGTCGTCAAATGACCCCACATTCTCAGGCTGCACTCCATCAGTTGAAACGTGACCCGATGCGCATCGAGCATATCGGCGGTATTCACCTTTTTGATGTTAAAAAATCATCCTTCGTCGCGACCTCGCTCAGCGGCACGATTTTAATGCCGTCGGTCTTACCTTTCGGGGTGTAGAAAAACAGGTTCTTAAAATTTCCCAGCTCCTTCGAGCCACACATCTGATCTACTCCCAGAAGCACGTTTCCTGTTCTCAAACCGGGCGCTTTTCTGAAAACCCCTCTTTAGCCACACTTCCTGTGCAGAATTAAGGCTGTACAGATTTCAATCGAAAAATTCATGGCGTAGGATGTGTGGGTTATAAAAACGACGCAACTGAGGTAAATAATGGGAAGAACTCTGGAACAAATCCTGGTGCAGGAAGATCCACAGATGGTCGCGGAAGCACGCCAACTGGCAGCAAAAATACTGCTGGATATTGAGAAAGCAGAACACCAGGTGAAGAAAGAAGGAACAAGAGAAGCAGAATTAAGACAGCATCACCCACTCCGCCGCTAATCTGATATTGCCGGGCGCTTGTAGCCCGGCCAGCCTGATGAAGTAAGCCTTCCTTGAATTATCCCTTCGGCTCAACGCCTCTTTCACGTAGCTCTTTACGCAAAATTCTCTTAATCCAGGTAGCCAACGAAGCATCACCATCCTTGAGAGCCTGTTCTTCAAGCTGCTCACGAAACTTCTCTGGCAGGCGCATTTGGTATTGGGGAGATCTTTTTTCTTCCGGTATTGACACTGGTACGTACCAAGAGTAATTTTTGAGCATGGTAACGACAATAGTACTTATGTTGTTACCCGTTTACAAACGAAGCCCGGCAGTGCGCCAACACATGCCGGGCCTCTGACCACAAACATTACCAGGAGTAATGCCATGGCTACTGCCGATACTAACACGAACCACTATCTCGATTCTCACCCTAGCGCGGATATCTATTTCTCCGACATGTCAGCAGCTCTCGTCGATATCAACTTCAACGATATGGAGAGCATCAACTGTCAGTTCCTGATGCACAGCTGTGATGAGGCCCGCGCCGGACTCTATCACTGCCTGAGCTTTTTAGGGGACGTGCTGACCAAAGAGCATGCTGAAGAATTATCCCCGGCAAATCTTCATCAAATTGGCCACACGCTTAGCAGCATTAGCCAGCTGGTGCCAGCCCTGACGGATTTATCCAGCTACCTGAAAATGGATTTAATGAAGCGCGGCGTAATGTGTTGAACATACTAACAAGGGGAAAACATGGCTAAATCGCTGGACGAACTTCTTAAAAATGAAAATCCGGAAGTCTTAGCAGAGGCAGAAAGGAGCTATCAGGAACTGCGGAAGGAATACGATAAGAACAAAAATGAAGAGCAGGACGATGATAACGCCTGACTCACAAAAGCAAAAAGCCTGCTCGTAAGCAGGCTTTTCTAAATTTGGCTCCTCTGACTGGACTCGAACCAGTGACATACGGATTAACAGTCCGCCGTTCTACCGACTGAACTACAGAGGAATCGGTTAACGGGGCGCATATTAGCGATGCGCCCCCGGCTTGTCAAAGCCTGTTTTTCACATTTTGACTCGTTTGCTGCTTTCTTCTCCAGAGCGGGTAAAAATCACTCCCAGGCCTGCTCGGCTTTCGCCGCATCGAACTGCGGCGGCGGCTTACGGAAGCGACCGGTGAGATAGGTCAGGTACAGAATACCAACAGCAGCCCACACCAGACCCAGCGTCAGCGAGGTCATTTCCAGGTTGATCCACAGCACGGCGACGGTTGCAGCGCCCATCAGCGGCAGGATCAAATAGTGCACCTTGTCCTTCCAGGTTTTGTTACGCCCTTCACGACGCCAGAAGTGGTTGAACACCGACAGGTTCACAAAGGTAAACGCCACCAGCGCACCGAAGTTAATCAGCGCCGTCGCGGTGACCAGGTCGAAGAACAGCGCGGAGAGCGCCACAACGCCAACCATCAGCACGTTCAGCGCCGGAGTACGCCATTTCGGGTGCACGTAGCCGAAGTATTTTTCCGGGAAGACGTTATCGCGGCCCATCACGTACAGCAGACGCGAAACGCTGGCATGAGACGCAAGTCCAGAAGCGAGGGTGTTCACGAACGTCGTACACAGGAAGATAGACTGGAACAGCTTCCCGCCCACGTAGAGCGCAATCTCCGGCAAGGCAGCGTCCGGATTCTTGAAGCGGCTGATGTCCGGGAAGAACAGCTGCATAAAGAAGGACGCCACGATAAAGATAATGCCGCCGTAGACCGCCGTCAGGAAGATGGCCTTCGGAATGGTGCGCGCCGCATCGGGCGTTTCTTCCGAAAGCGTTGTCACAGCATCAAAGCCCAGGAACGAGAAGCAGACGATCGTCGCCCCGGTGATTATTGGGATCAGGTGCGCGTTCTGGCTGATAAACGGCTGCAGCGTCCAGACGGTGCCGACGCCCTCGCCTTTGTGCAGCCCCTGCACCACGAGAAAAATAAACACCACCATGATGGCCACCTGCACCAGCACGAACAGGGTATTGAAGTTTGCTACCAGGTTGACGCTTTTCAGGTTCGCGGCGGTCAGAATGCAGACAAAACCCACCACCCAGATCCACGGCGCAACGCCGGGGAACAGCGCGGAGAGATAGATTTTCGCCAGCAGGACGTTAATCATCGGCAGGAACAGGTAATCGAGCAGCGATGACCAGCCGACCATAAAGCCAACGTGCGGACTGATTGCCTTCTGAGCGTAGGTATAAGCAGAACCCGCCTGCGGGAACTGGCGTACCAGCTTGCCGTAGCTGATGGCGGTGAACAGCACGCCCGCCAACGCCAGAAGATAGGAAGCCGGAACGTGGCCGTTGCTGATGCCGGATACGATACCAAAAGTGTCAAACACCGACATTGGCGTGAGATAGGCGAGCCCCATCACCACCACCTGCCAGAGTTTTAAAGATTTACGCAGCTGCGGTTTGCCCGCCTGCGAGGGGAGATCGAGAGATGAGTTAGTCGCCATGACGAAGCCCCCCCATGCGCGTGCGGGTTTGCGGTGAAATCATTGTGGTAGCAAACCTGCTCAGCCTGGGGGGAAGTCGTGAAGTAAGGGGGGTGAACGTCGGGCAATGACCTTGCGCTGGTCCGTCGTAATCAATGCGGCAGCGGCATTCGCCTTCGCCGTGCGGGTATTTGAACATCTGCATCATCTCATTTCCTCGTCATACAATCTGTCGTTTAACTGAAGACCCGTTGTCGCCTGCGCTCCGTTACGCGACTTCGGAAAATGGCAGGTTGCCCTGCTAAAACGTCCGGTCTGGCTCCGCTCAGGCCGTATGATGCTGCTTCTTTTTTTTGATTGCCGGGGGCGCGTTGCTTGCCCGGCCTACAACAGTACGGTAGGCCCGGTAAGCGAAGCGCCACCGGGCAACATCGCAATTACGCGTTTTTCAGCATCCACTCAATTTCAGTTTCTGTGATCAAACGCTCGAACTGAATTAACTCATCGTTCTTACAGGCGTGGTAGACGTGGCTGAAACGCTCGCCCAGCAGTTCGCGCAGGTGGTCGTTCTGAGTGAATTCCCACAGCGCATCGCTCTGGCGGATAGGGAACGGCAGCCCTTCCTGCTCCAGACCATTTCCTTCCACTTCTTCCTGCAGCGGCAGATCGTTATCCAGACCGTGCAGAATGCCCGCAAGGATTGACGCCATCACCAGATAAGGGTTGGCATCAGCACCCGCTACTCGGTACTCGACACGGTGGTTGTCACGATCGCCACAAGGGATACGCAGCGCGACGGTACGGTTGTTATGCCCCCATGAAGCCTGCGTTGGCACATACATACCCGGCTGGAAACGACGGTAGGAGTTTACGTTAGGGGCTAACAGTGCCATAGAAGCGGGCATTAAATCTATCATTCCCGCCAGCGCGCGCTTCAGGATGGCGGAATCTTCGCCATCGGCGTCGGCCAGCACGTTTTCGCCTTTGCTGTTCAGGATGCTGATGTGGATGTGCATCCCGCTCCCGGCGTGCTCTTCATATGGCTTCGCCATAAAGGTGGCGTGCATCTTGTGCTTTTCCGCAACGGTGCGAACCAAGCGCTTGAGCGCCAGCGCATCGTCGCAGGCATCCAGCACGTTATCGGTATGGTGCAGGTTGATTTCAAACTGGCCCGGCGAGGCTTCCGCCACGGCGCCGTCGGCCGGGATCAGCTGCAGGCGCGCCAGGTCGTCAATATCTTCCAGCACGGCGGCAAAATGATTCAGGTTATCAACGGAGTAAACCTGGCTCTGGGTATTACGATTATCGGTGCCCGGGGCGCAGGGCGGCTGCAGGTAACCTTCGTTATCACGCTGACGGTCCAGTAAATAGAACTCCAGCTCTACCGCTACCACGGGGAACAGGCCGCGCTGGCGCAGCTGCTGCCAGAGTCGGTTCAGCACGTTCCGCGGCTCAACGTCAAAGGGAGCGCCATCTTCATCCAGCATGGTCAGCTGCACCTGACCGATATATTCCGGGTCTGCCGCTGATGGGGTTAAGGTCCCCAGCACCGGAATGCAGTTGCGATCGGGCTCGCCAAGCTCCTGCCCTAAGCCGCCTTCTTCTACTACGTTGCCAAGAATATCCATCGCAAATACGGAAGCCGGGAAGTAGCAGCCCTTCTCTATCTTGGGCAGGCTGGAAACCGGGATACGTTTTCCGCGGAAGCAGCCGTTCAGGTCGGTCAGCAGCACGTCAACGTACTGGGTATTCGGGTAGCGCTCGAGGTAGCTCTTTACTTCGCGCGCAAACGCGCTACTTCGTCTCTCTTCAGAATGCTGAACAAAATTCTCAACTTCTACGATATTGGTTTCCATGATTCACCGCCGTTGCTTTGAATGCCGGTCACTGATTCAGACCGTTAAATATAATGTCCACTTTTCGACAATGATACCAATCCAAATGTTTGTCAAATGTTAAATTGAGTTTGCAAAGAGGTTATACCGCTGCTAGATTGAGAAAATATTGAACGGAACAGAGCCACATGGAAGTTTTTGGCAATAATTTAGTCCAGACTGTGAGGTTGATCATGGGCAATATATTTGACAAACCGGTTATCGGTGTTGTGATGTGCAGAAACAGGCTTAAGGGTCACCAGACCCAGACATTGCAAGAAAAGTACCTGAATGCCGTATTAAACGCTGGCGGTTTGCCAATCGCCCTGCCGCACGCGCTGGCAGAGCCGGAATTGCTGAACGCTCTGCTTCCTAAACTCGACGGTATTTTCCTGCCGGGCAGCCCCAGCAACGTGCAGCCGCACCTCTATGGTGAAAACGGCGATGAGCCTGACGCCGATCCCGGGCGTGATGAATTGAGCATGGCGCTGATTGCAGCCTCGCTTGAAAGGCGCATTCCCATTTTCGCCATCTGCCGGGGTTTGCAGGAACTGGTTGTCGCCACAGGCGGGACTCTGTATCGTCGCCTGTGCGATCAGCCTCAGTTCCTGGAGCACCGTGAAGATCCGGAACTCCCGGTGGAGCAGCAATATGCGCCATCTCATGAAGTCCAGGTTCAACAGGGAGGATTGCTTTCGACATTAATACCGGGTTGCAACACGTTTTGGGTGAACTCATTACACGGACAAGGCGCGAAAACGCTGGGCCCTTCACTGCGCGTAGAAGCTCGCTCGCAGGATGGTCTGGTAGAAGCCGCCAGCGTTCACGATCACCCGTTCGCCCTCGGCGTGCAGTGGCATCCGGAATGGAACAGTAGCGAATACGCTCTTTCGCGTATGTTGCTGGAAGGTTTTATCACCGCCTGTCAGAACCACCTCGCTGAAAAGCAGCGACTCTGACCCCTACTGTTAAGGAAATACCAATATGAGCGATGACGGCCTGGCGCCGGGTAAACGTTTGTCAGAGATCCGCCAGCAACTGGGTCTTTCTCAACGTCGTGCCGCCGAACTGTCTGGATTAACGCATAGCGCCATCAGCACCATAGAACAGGACAAAGTCAGTCCTGCCATCAGTACGCTGCAAAAGCTGCTGAAAGTCTACGGGCTGTCGCTCTCCGAGTTCTTCGCGGAACCGGAAAAACCTGACGAGCCGCAGGTGGTTATCAATCAGGATGACCTGATTGAGATCGGCAGTCAGGGTGTATCAATGAAGTTGGTTCACAATGGAAATCCGAACCGTACGCTGGCAATGATCTTCGAGACTTACCAACCCGGCACAACGACCGGAGAGCGGATCAAACACCAGGGTGAGGAGATCGGCACGATACTGGAAGGTGACGTGATTCTGACCATCAACGGCCAGGATTATCACCTCGTTGCAGGGCAGAGTTATGCCATCAACACCGGCATACCACACAGCTTCAGCAACACCTCGGCAGGCATCTGCCGCATCATCAGTGCCCATACCCCCACCACGTTCTGATTTCCTTCTGGCCTGAGTTTCTCAGGCCACCTTAAAGACGATGCTTTTTTAACAGGATTCATTTCCTGGGGCATTTTGCAGCCTGAATTCATCGGCGGCAGCGTTTAACTGAGTGATTAAGAAGGAATCATCATGAACTTTCAGCATCTGAGTTACTGGCAGGATAAGGCAAATCAGGCGCAGCCAGAGACGCGTCTGTTTATTAACGGCGAATACTGCCAGGCGCAGGACGGCAGCACCTTTGAGATTGTCGATCCGGCGGCACAGCGCGCGCTGGCGCAGGTGGCTCGCGGTAAAAAAGCCGATGTGGATCATGCCGTACGCGGCGCCCGCGACGTATTTGAAAGCGGCGACTGGTCACAGGCCTCCCCTGCCAAACGTAAAGCCGTGCTGAACAGGCTGGCGGATTTGATGGAGCAGCATCACGAGGAGCTGGCATTGCTGGAAACGCTTGATACCGGCAAACCCATTCGCCATAGCCTGCGTGATGATATTCCCGGCGCGACCCGCGCTATCCGCTGGTACGCCGAAGCGATTGACAAAGTGTATGGCGAAGTCGCTACCACCGGCGTGAACGACCTGGCGATGATCGTCCGTGAGCCGATTGGCGTGGTGGCTGCCGTCGTGCCGTGGAACTTCCCACTGCTGCTGGCCTGCTGGAAGCTTGGCCCGGCGCTGGCGGCGGGCAACAGCGTGATCCTCAAACCTTCTGAAAAATCACCGTTAACCGCCATTCGCCTGGCGGGGCTGGCGAAAGAAGCGGGCCTGCCGGACGGCGTGTTCAGCGTCATTCCAGGCTTTGGCCATGAAGCAGGTCAGGCGCTTTCGCAGCATCCGGACGTTGACGCGATCGCCTTCACCGGCTCCACGCGTACCGGGAAGCAGCTGCTGAAAGATGCGGGCGACAGCAACATGAAGCGCGTCTGGCTGGAAGCGGGCGGCAAGAGCGCCAACATCGTTTTCGCCGACTGTCCGGATCTGCAACAAGCTGCCGCAACCACCGCCGCAGGCATTTTCTACAACCAGGGCCAGGTGTGCATCGCCGGCACGCGTCTGCTGCTGGAAGAGAGCATCGCCGATGAGTTTATCGCGCTGCTGAAAGAGCAGGCCAAAAACTGGCAGCCGGGCAACCCGCTCGATCCGGAGACCACCATGGGCACGCTGATTGACAGCGCTCATGCCGACAGCGTGCACAGCTTTATCCGTGACGGCGAAACCCAGGGCAAGCTGGCCCTCGACGGCCGCGACGGCAAGCACCCGGCGGCCATCGGCCCGACCATTTTTGTTGATACCACGCCCAATGCCCGCGTGGGCCGCGAAGAGATCTTCGGACCGGTGCTGGTCGTTACCCGTTTCAGTTCGGAAGCCCAGGCGCTGGAGCTGGCGAACGACAGCGAATACGGCCTGGGCGCCGCCGTGTGGACGCGCGATCTCTCCCGCGCTCACCGCATGAGCCGCCGCCTGAAAGCAGGTTCCGTCTTCGTCAATAACTACAACGACGGCGACATGACCGTGCCGTTTGGCGGCTACAAGCAGAGCGGCAACGGACGCGACAAGTCCCTGCACGCACTGGAAAAATTTAGCGAACTGAAAACTATCTGGATTGCCCTGGAGCCTTAATCATGACTGAACATACCACCAGCTATTACGCCGCGAGCGCGAACCAGTATGAACCCTTCCCGGAGCTGAACGAATCGTTGACCTGCGACGTGTGCGTGGTCGGCGGCGGCTACACCGGGCTTTCCTCCGCGCTGCATCTGTCTGAAATGGGCTATGACGTGGTGCTGCTGGAATCGGCGCGCATCGGCTTTGGCGCCAGCGGCCGCAACGGCGGGCAGCTGGTTAACTCCTACAGCCGCGACATCGACGTTATCGAACGCAGCTACGGTCCCGAAGCGGCAAAACAGCTCGGCGGCATGATGTTTGAAGGCGCGGAGATTATCCGCGAGCGGATCAAGCGTTATCAGATTGACTGCGACTATCGGCCAGGCGGCCTGTTCGTGGCAATGAACCACAAGCAGCTGGAAAAACTGGAAGAGCAGAAAGCCAACTGGGAGCGTTACGGTAACACCCAGCTTGAGCTGCTGGATGCCAACGCGCTGAAGCGTGAAGTGAACAGCGATCGCTACGTCGGCGCCCTGCTCGACCACAGCGGCGGCCATATTCATCCGCTGAATCTGGCGATTGGTGAAGCGAACGCGATTCGTCTGAACGGCGGCCGCGTGTTTGAACAATCGCCGGTTACCAACATTCAGCACACCAGCCCGGCGGTGGTGAGCACCGCCAAAGGTCAGGTCACGGCGAAGTATGTGATTGTGGCGGGGAATGCCTACCTCGGTAATAAGCTCGAGCCGGATCTGGCGAAGCGCAGCATGCCGTGCGGAACGCAGGTGTTAACCACCGAGCCGCTGGGTGAAGACGTTGCCCGTTCGCTTATTCCGAACAACTACTGCGTGGAAGACTGTAACTATCTGCTGGATTACTACCGTCTGACCGCCGACAACCGCCTGCTGTACGGCGGCGGCGTGGTGTATGGCGCGCGTGACCCGGCGGATATTGAGCGTCTGGTGATGCCAAACCTGCTGAAGACCTTCCCGCAGCTGAAAGGCGTGAAAATTGACTACAGCTGGACCGGCAACTTCCTGCTGACGCTCTCTCGCCTGCCGCAGGTTGGCCGTCTGGAAAACAATATTTACTACAGCCAGGGTTGCAGCGGGCACGGCGTCACTTATACCCATCTGGCGGGTCGTCTGATTGCCGAGCTGCTGCGCGGGGATGCCGAACGCTTCAATGCCTTTGCTAATCTGCCGCACTATCCGTTCCCGGGCGGCCGCACGTTCCGTATTCCTTTCACGGCTATGGGAGCCGCGTACTACAGCCTTCGCGATCGCCTTGGGGTGTAATGAGCTCTGGTGTTTTGCCCGACGCACAAGGGAGATCCCCCCTTGTGCGTTTTTTTTCATGCCCGGCGGCGCTCAGCTTGCCAGGCCTGGAATCCATTGGGCTTCGTAGACCTGTGTAAGGCGCAGCCGCCACCAGGCATTTTTATTCCTGCCTGATTCGCGGATACTTCCATAACCAGCGCCCGCTGACCATTCGCCAGTAGAATGCGGCGCCGCGCACGGCCCAGTCGAGGAACATGCCGAGCCAGACGCCGACTACGCCCATGCCAAGCACAATACCCAGCAGATAGCCGGCCACCACACGTGCGCCCCACATGCTGAACATGGAAACCCACATCGCAAAGCGTGCGTCACGCGCGCCCTTCAAACCGGCCGGGAGAACCCAGGAAGCCGACCAGATGGGCATAAACGCCGCGTTGAGCCACAGCAGCTCTTTCACCACGGCTTTTACGTCTGCCTCGTGGGTATAGAACGAAGCGAACAGTCCGGCAAAGGGTGCTGTACCCCAGGCAATCGCCGTCAGCACGATAGTCGACATCCAGAACACGTGGCGGAGCTGCTTCTCGGCCTGGCCGATTTGCCCTTTGCCGAGGCGCTTGCCGGTGATAATGGTGGATGCCGATCCCAGCGCGTTCCCCGGCAGGTTAATCAGAGACGCTACCGAGAAGGCGATGAAGTTCCCGGCGATGACGTCCGTTCCCATCCCGGCTACGAACATCTGCGTCAGCAGTTTACCGCTGTTAAACAGCACGGATTCAATGCTCGCCGGGATCCCAATCCCCATCACTTCCCAGATGATGGCGAAGTTAAGCGGCTTGATGTAGCTCTTCAACGGAATGCGCAGCGCGGGGTTAAAGCCCACGGCGAGCACGGCAACAATCGCCACCGCGCCGATATAACGGGAAATGGTCAAGCCCAGACCCGCGCCAACGAAACCGAGTCCGTCCCAGGAAAAAACGCCGTAAATCAGGATGCTGCTGATAATAATATTGAGGATGTTCATTCCGCCGTTAATCAGCAGCGGAATTTTGGTGTTCCCGGCACCGCGCAGCGCGCCGCTGCCGATGAGCGCAATAGCCGCCGCCGGGTAGCTCAATACCGTCAGTTCGAGGTAGGTCAGCGCAAGCTCTTTGACGTGCTCCGTAGCAGCACCTGCGACCACTTCAATGATTTCACGTCCAAACAGATGGATAACCGCCGCAAGAATAATCGAGAACAGGGTCATGATGACCAGCGACTGGCGCGCTGCCGCCCTCGCCTGTTTTCGGTTGCGTCGCCCGAGGCTAAAGGCCACAACGACCGTGGTGCCGAGATCGATAGCGGCGAAAAACGCCATAATCACCATGTTGAAACTGTCGGCCAGGCCCACGCCCGCCATAGCGTCCGCACCCAGCCAGCTTACGAGGAAGGTGCTCAGCACGCCCATCAGCAGGACGCAGGTATTTTCCAGAAAGATAGGCACGGCAAGCGGGGTGATTTCACGCCAGAACAGGACACGGTAAGTTTTACGGTTTTTATACCAGGTGGTGCGGGTGACGGCCTGGCGAACTGCGGCAGAGACGTTCAAAGGGTGCCTTAGAGAGAAAGTTGAAACCTCGTTTTAAATAATGAGGGAGAAACGCCGATCCTGCAATGTGGTTTTGACGTAAAATTGTGGGCAAATACAACAAATTGTTGACAGAAACGACAGTCGTGCCGAAAGTCGCGTTTTGCCGTTTGACAAAAGTTTTTTCGCCGCTAAGATAAGCCTCCTACACGATTCCTCTGTAGTTCAGTCGGTAGAACGGCGGACTGTTAATCCGTATGTCACTGGTTCGAGTCCAGTCAGAGGAGCCAAATTTAAAAAGCCTGCTTTCGAGCAGGCTTTTTGCTTTTCCGCATTCCTCACAGAAGACGGTTAAGGGAAGGCGCGCGACCTTCCCTTATGGCTTACAGCACCTTCGGCGCAAGCTTCTGTAGCTGCCCCTGTGCAAGCATTGCAATCGCGGCTTCGATATCCGGCGCAAAATAGCGATCCTGCACGTAGTGCGGCACCTGCTCACGCAGCAGATGACGCGCCTGCTCCAGCAGCGGGCTGGTGGTAAGCCCTTCGCGCATATCAATGCCCTGCACCGCCGCCAGCCACTCTACGGCAATCACGCCGCGGGTGTTAGCGGCCATTTCCCACAGGCGACGACCGGCGGCCGGCGCCATTGAAACATGATCTTCCTGGTTGGCGGAGGTCGGCAGGCTGTCGACACTGTGCGGATGCGACAATGCCTTGTTTTCACTTGCCAGCGCCGCCGCCGTAACCTGAGCAATCATAAACCCGGAATTCACCCCACCGTTTTTCACGAGGAACGGCGGCAGCTGCGACATGTGGCTGTCCATCAATAGCGCAATGCGTCGCTCTGCGAGAGAGCCGATTTCGGCAATCGCGAGAGCAATATTATCCGCCGCCATTGCCACCGGTTCGGCATGGAAGTTACCGCCGGAAATCACCTCGTTCTCATCGGCAAATACCAGCGGGTTGTCGGACACCGCATTGGCTTCGGTCAATAACACCTCTTTGGCCTGGCGCAGCTGGGTCAAACAAGCGCCCATCACCTGCGGCTGACAGCGCAGTGAATACGGATCCTGCACCTTGCTGCACTTCGCGTGTGACTGCGACACGGCGCTGGAGTCCGTCAGCACGTGGCGGTACAGCGCGGCGGCGTCAATTTGCCCTCGCTGGCCGCGAGCTTCGTGGATGCGGGCATCAAACGGACGACGTGAACCGAGTGCCGCTTCAGTGGTCAGCGCGCCGCAAATGACCGCCGAAGTAAACAACTCTTCTGCTTCAAACAGGCCACGCAGGGCAAACGCCGTGGATGCCTGAGTGCCGTTCAGCAGGGCCAGCCCCTCTTTCGCCGCCAGCGTTAACGGTTCAAGCCCGGCTTTTTTCAGCGCTTCTTTCGCCGGAAGCCATTCGCCGCGCCAGCGCGCTTTGCCTTCACCCAGCAGCGTCAGCGACATGTGCGCCAGAGGAGCCAGATCGCCAGACGCCCCAACGGAGCCTTTCGCCGGAATGCAGGGATAAACTTCGTGATTCACCAGCGCCATCAGCGCCTCGATCACGCTCAGGCGAATGCCCGAAAAACCGCGCGCAAGGCTGTTGATTTTCAGCACCATGATCAGGCGTACCATTGCGTCGTCCAGCGCTTCCCCTACGCCTGCGGCGTGGGAAAGCACCAGCGAACGCTGGAGATTTTCCAGATCTTCGGTGGAAATACGGGTGGAGGCCAGCAGGCCAAAGCCGGTATTGATACCGTAGGCGGTACGTCCTTCAGCGATGATCGCATTGACGCAGGCAACGCTGGCGTTGATGCCAAGGATCGCGCGTTCATCGAGGGTCAGCGTTTGTGGCTGGTGGTATACGGCCTGCAGTTGGGCCAGGGTCAACTGACCCGGAATCAGGTTAAGCGTGCTCATTTTTTCTGCCCCTGGGTTGCAGCAACCATCGGTAAATTCAGTCCTTGTTCTGCGGCGCATTCTACCGCGATTTCATAGCCTGCGTCGGCGTGGCGCATCACGCCGGTAGCCGGATCGTTATGCAGCACGCGGGCGATACGCACCGCGGCTTCGTCGGTGCCGTCGCAGACGATAACCATTCCGGCGTGCTGTGAAAAGCCCATTCCCACCCCGCCGCCGTGGTGCAAAGACACCCAGGTAGCACCGCTGGCGGTGTTCAGCAGCGCATTCAGCAGCGGCCAGTCAGAAACCGCATCAGAACCGTCACGCATGGCTTCGGTTTCGCGATTCGGGCTGGCAACGGAGCCGGAATCCAGGTGGTCGCGGCCAATCACGATCGGCGCGGAGACTTCGCCCGAGCGTACCATTTCGTTAAACGCCAGGCCGAGCTTTTGCCGCCACTCAAGACCGACCCAGCAGATACGCGCCGGTAAGCCCTGGAAGCTGATGCGCTCGCGCGCCATATCCAGCCAGCGGTGCAGATGCTTATCGTCGCTGATAATCTCTTTCACTTTGGCATCGGTTTTGTAGATGTCCTGCGGATCGCCGGAAAGCGCCACCCAGCGGAACGGGCCAATGCCGCGGCAGAACAGCGGGCGGATATAGGCAGGTACAAACCCCGGGAATTCAAAGGCGTTGCTTACGCCCATCTCTTTTGCCATTTGACGGATGTTATTGCCGTAATCAAAGGTTGGTATGCCCTGGGCGTTAAACGCCAGCATCGCTTTGACATGCTCCGCCATCGACTGCTTCGCCGCTTTCACTGTTCCCAGCGGGTCGCTCCCGGCTTTTTGTTGATACGTTTCCCAGCTCCAGCCCTGTGGCAGATAACCGTGCAACGGGTCATGAGCGCTGGTCTGGTCAGTAACCATGTCCGGGCGCACGCCACGTTTCACCAGCTCCGGCAGTACGTCGGCGGCGTTGGCACACAGCGCCACGGAAACGGCACGGCCTTCGGCGGTGTATTTTTTAATCCGCGCCAGCGCGTCGTCGAGAGAATCGGCCTGCTCATCGATGTAGCGGGTACGCAGACGGAAATCGATACGGCTTTGCTGGCACTCAATCACCAGCGAACAGGCCCCCGCCAGCGTGGCCGCTAACGGTTGCGCGCCGCCCATCCCTCCCAGCCCGGCGGTAAGCACCCAGCGCCCTTGCAGGTTGCCGTCATAATGCTGACGCCCGGCCTCAACGAAGGTTTCATAGGTGCCCTGCACGATGCCCTGACTGCCGATGTAAATCCAGCTTCCAGCCGTCATCTGGCCGTACATCGCCAGCCCCTTTGCGTCGAGTTCGTTGAAATGCTCCCACGTTGCCCAATGCGGCACGAGGTTGGAGTTGGCAATCAGTACGCGCGGAGCGTTGTCGTGGGTTTTGAACACGCCCACCGGCTTGCCGGACTGCACCAGAAGCGTTTCATCGTGTTCCAGCTTCGTCAGGGCATTGACGATGGCATCATAGCAATCCCAGTTTCGCGCGGCGCGGCCTATACCGCCGTACACCACCAGCTCGTGCGGGTTTTCCGCTACGTCCGGATCGAGGTTGTTCATTAACATGCGCAGCGGCGCTTCGGTGAGCCAGCTTTTTGCCGTGAGCGTGGTGCCGCGCGGGGCGCGAATGTCCTGAGGACGGTGTTTATTCTGAGACATCGGGAAACTCCTGACGGATACGATGAAGATAAGAAACATATACTTGTCTATACAATCGTTCGCAAGCCAGAAATTAACAACTTTGATACATTTTTGTTATCTTGCGTCAGCAATCACGCTTTTCTGTAGCAGAGAATGCTGACGCAGGAGGATCAGGAACCAAAATGGCCCTGTAAACGATAGCGGCTGCCGGGGAAAATCAGGCGAGCATGAGAAACGATGGTCGATCGCGACCAGGTGCGGCGGCGGATCAGCAGGCAGGGATCGTGCTCGTGGATGCCTAACAACCGGCACTCTTCGGCGCTGGCTTTCACCGCTTCTACAATGTGCTCCCCTTCAGTAAGCGGCGCAATCAGCGATAAATAGTCATGCGCGGTGGTGGCGGTGTAATCCTGTTGCAGGTATTCCGGCACGGCGGTAGCGTTGACGCAGCGGTCCTCAATTTGCACCGGCACGTCGTTTTCAAAATGCACCATCAGCGAGTGGAAAATGCGGGTGCCCTCCGCCACGTTCAGCGCCTGAGCCTGCTGTTTATTCGCGTTCACCTCTTCCAGCAGCAACACTTCGCAGCGGTGCTGATGCTGACGCGCGGCGATTTCATCGGCGATGCTGTGTACTTCAAACAGCGCCGACTGCCCTTTAGGCTCGGCGACAAAGGTGCCGACGCCCTGCAAACGCACCAGCAGCCCTTCATCGGTCAGCTCCCGCAGCGCGCGGTTGATGGTCATTCGGCTGAAGCCGAACTGCGCCACCAGCTCAGCTTCCGAGGGGATGCGATCGTGAGGACGCCAGATCCCGGCAGCAATATTGTCGCTGATGACGCGCTTGATCTTCTCATAGAACGGCGCAGGTGCGCCGTTTTGCGGTGAATACATGTCTCTTCCTTTGATGTGGCGGGTGCGGTTACGCCTGCCAGCAATGAATAATTTGCCAGGCCAGCCTCGCCGCCGTGCGGGCACCTTGTCCGTCGCGATCGTAGTGCGGGTTGAATTCAACTAAATCAACCGCCTGCAGTTTGCCACTCTGACACAGCGGCATCACGATGCGCAACAGAATTGCCAGCGGCACGCCCAGCGCCGCCGGAGCAGACACTGCGGGCATTTCCCCGGCCGGGAGGACATCCAGATCGATTGTCAGATAAATGCGGTCATGCTCTGCAATGACTCGCGCTACATCCTGCTGTACCTCGCGAAACGCCGGGTCAAGCAGGGTTAAATCTTCCAGTACGGTGACGTTACGCTCGTGTGCTTCCTGCCATAGCGCTTTGGTATTCGCCGCACGGCTTGCGCCATAGCAGGTGTAGCTGAAGCCCCGCTGCTGGCTTTCGCAGTGTAGCGCCAGCTGGCGAAACGGCGTACCTGAGCTGGCCTCGGCGGCGCGGCGTAGGTCCAGATGAGCATCGAGATTGACGATCGCCACGTTCTCACCGGGAAAGGCATCCAGGACGCCCGCGCCATGACCGAACGCCGTTTCATGACCACCGCCCAATACCAGCGTTTTCATTTGCGAGCGCTGGCAGGCCAACACCGCATCGTGCAATGCCTGCTGTGCCTCTTCCAGCTTTTCGGGTTCAGCATGAACGCTACCGAGATCGACCAGCCTGTCATGCCCTTCATGGCTCGCCATATTCGCCAGCGCTTTGCGCAATGTTTCTGGTCCAAGCTGCGCACCGGGTCGCCCCTTATTACGCTTAACGCCCTCATCGCAGGCAAAGCCCAGCAGGGCTATTTTCCCACGATACCGTTCTGGGGCAAAGTCGCGCGACACCGTGATGGTCTGAAAAAGACGTTTTGCCTCCGGCGATTCGGCGCTGTCGTCGCGCCCTTGCCAGAGGTCGGCGGAGGTTGGTTGCCAGAGCGTCATTTCGTCACCTCACCGCGGAAAACTCGCTGCCAGAGCGGGTTGCGCCCCGGTTCGTAAACCATCTCAACCGGATGTTCAGCACCCCAGATAGCGAAGTCGGCGACAAAACCTGCCGCCAGCTGACCATGTGAATCCTGTCGACCCAGAGCACGTGCCGCGTGGCGGGTAACGCCGGTCCAGGCTTCCTCCGGCGTTAAGCCGAACTTCACGCAGGCCATGTTCATCGCCAGATGCAGGCTGGCAAACGGGCTGGTGCCGGGGTTGTAATCCGTCGCCACGGCCATCGGCACGCCGTGACGGCGCAGCGATTCGACGGGCGGCTTTTGCGTTTCATTAAGGAAATAGAACGCGCCGGGCAGCAGAACGGCCACGGTGCCGCTGTCGGCCATCGCGCTGACGCCCTCTTCATTCAGATATTCAATATGATCGGCCGAAAGCCCTTTGTAGTGGCTGACCAGTTGCGCACCACCGAGCGAAGAAAGTTGCTCCACGTGGCCTTTGACCGGAATGTTCAGCACCTGCGCGGCGCAGAACACGCGCTCGGTTTGCTCAGGCGAAAAGCCGACGTTTTCACAGAACGCGTCGACGGTTTCAAACAGCCCCTCCTGCCAGAGCGTCGGCAGGATCTCCTCGCAGACGAGCGTGATGTAGTCATCACCGCGCCCTTTATATTCTGCCGGGATGGCATGAGCGGCCAGCAGCGTCGGGCTTATCTCAACAGCATTGCTGGCGGCAAGCTGTTGAGCCACACGCAGCATTTTGCCTTCATTATTCAGGTCGAGTCCGTAGCCGGATTTGATTTCAACCGTCGTCACGCCTTCGCGCATCAGCCTTTCCAGGCGCTCCTGGGCCAGACGGGTAAGTGCTTCTTCCGTAGCCGAACGGGTCGCCTGGACGGTTGAATTGATGCCGCCGCCGTTGGCACTGATGGTCTGATAGGAGACACCGTTCAGGCGTTGCTCCCACTCCGTTGCCCGACTGCCGCCAAACACCAGATGGGTGTGACAATCAATAAGGCCCGGCGTGACCAGCCGCCCCTGCAGATCGATTCGCTTGCCTTTGCGGGCTGCGAGCGAGGACTCTGGCACAATCTCTGCGATGCGCCCGTCCCGGACAACAAGTGCATGATGCTCCAGTAAACCGTAGGGCTGTGAAAGTTGAGGATCGAAGGTGGCCAAACGAGCGTTGTGCCAGATTACATCGGTATCAGCGTATTCAGACATGAGCGGGTCACTTGTCATGGGTTGTATAGACATTTATTAAGGGCAAGGCGAACGATGTCAACCGTCCGAACGAATATGTTGCTTTTTTGTGATATTCCACGCGCGCTGCCGCCTCGCCGCAGCGGACTTTTTTTACCGCATCGCTTCCCGTTTCGCTCAACTTAGTATAAAAAGTCAGGTTTTAGGGACCTTTCCACTTTCATCAGTCTGGAGCACCATGAACACATTATCGGTTTCCCGTCTGGCGCTGGCGCTCGCCTTTGGCGCGACGCTGACCGCCTGTAGCTCTACGCCACCCGACCAGCAGCCGTCTACTCAGACCGCCCCGGGCACCGCTTCCCGTCCAGTTCTGACGGCTGGTGAGGCGAAAAACTTCGTGCAGGCGCGTTATTTCACCACGATGGATCCGAATGCGGCACCGTGGTCGCCTTCCGCCATTGCTACTCCGGCAAAAGCTGACTTCGTGGTTGGCCCGGCAGGCACCGCGGGCGTGACCCATACGACAATCCAGGCCGCCGTGGACGCCGCGATCAACCGTCGCAACACTTCACGCGTTTACATTGCGGTAATGCCAGGTGAATACCAGGGCACTGTTTATGTGCCTGCCGCACCGGGCAGCGTGACGATTTACGGTCTGGGCGATAAAGCCGCTGATGTGAAAATCGGCCTGGCCATCGACTCTGAAATCGCCCCGAACGACTGGCGTCGCCTGGTGAATCCGGCGGGCAAATATATGCCAGGCAAACCGGCGTGGTACATGTTCGACACCTGCCAGAGCAAGCGTGCCGCCACCGTTGGCGTGATGTGCTCGGCGGTCTTCTGGTCACAGAATAACGGCCTACAACTGCAGAACCTGACCATCGAAAACAACCTCGGTGACAGCGTTGACGCCGGTAACCACCAGGCTGTAGCCTTCCGCAACGACGGTGACCAGGTGCAGCTGAATAAGGTCAACATTCTTGGCCGTCAGAATACCTTCTTTGTGACCAACAGCGGCGTGCAGAATAAACTGCAAAACGACCGCATTACCCGTACGCTGGTCACCAACAGCTATCTCGAAGGGGATGTGGATATCGTCTCCGGCCGCGGCGCAGTGGTGTTTGATAACACCGACTTCCGCGTGGTGAACTCCCGCACCCAGCAGGAAGGCTACGTGTTTGCCCCGGCAACGCAGTCCAACCTGTTCTACGGTTTCCTCGCTACCAACAGCCGCTTTAACGCTGCCGGTGACGGCGTGGCACAGCTTGGTCGCTCGCTGGACGTAGACGGCAACACCAACGGTCAGGTTGTGATCCGCGACAGCGCGATCAACGAAGGTTTCAACACCGCCAAACCATGGGCTGATGCCGCTATCTCCAAACGTCCGTTCAGCGGTAACACCGGTGCTGAAAATGACAAAGGCGAAATCGAGCGTAACCTGAACGACAGCAACTTCAACCGCATGTGGGAATACAACAACCGCGGCGTGGGAAGCTATGTTGTGGCAGAGCCGAAGAAGTAATCTGACTTCTGACATAAAAAAAACCTCGCACTGCGAGGTTTTTTCTTTTCAGCGCCAGGCTTAGTGCGCGTTGACCACCACCCACATTGGGCCCTGGCCAACGGCATAACGCCCTTTCTCATGCAGCAGGCCCTGCTCACCCTGAATCTCGTAAACCGCCAGATGATGCGATTTCTGCCCGACCGCCAGCAGGAATTTCCCGCTGTGATCGACGTTGAAGCCGCGCGGCTGGGTTTCCGTCGGCTGGAAGCCCTGCACTTCAAGCACGCTACCGTCTTCCGATACCGTAAAGACCGTCAGCGTGCTGGAGGTGCGATCGCAGGTGTAGAGGTGACGTCCGTCCGGGGTGATGTGAATATCTGCCGCCCAGCGGGTGCCGTCGAAATGCGGCGGCATCATGTCCAGCGTCTGTACACACTCAATTTCGCCATGCGGATCTTTCAGCTCCCAGACATCCACGGAGCTATTCAGCTCATTCACGCAGTAGGCGTACTGCTGATTCGGGTGGAACACCATATGGCGCGGGCCTGCGCCTTCCACGGTGGTGACTTCCGCCGGGGTTTGCGCCACCAGTTTACCGTCGTCGCTCAGGGTAAACAGGCAGATACGATCCTGCTTCAGCGCCGGCACCCAGAGGGTGCGGTTGTCCGGCGAAATATTGGCTGAGTGGCAACCTTCGAGCCCTTCAACCACGTCCACCACGCCAACAGGCAGGCCATCTTCCAGACGCGTCACGCTTACGCAGGCCTGGTTGTAGGAACCGCTGAAGAGGAACTGGCCCTGATGGTCGGTGGAGATGTGGGTTGGGCTGCCCGGCAGCGGGGATTCGGCGGCGAACGTCAGCGCACCGTCGTCCGGCGCGATGCGGTAGGCCAGCACGCGAAATTCAGGGCGCACGCCAACGTACAGATAGCGCTTATCCGGGCTGATGACCATCGGCTGTACCTGACCTGGCACATCCACCACCTGCACCAGCGTCAGTTTGCCGTCGTGGTTCAGGCTCCAGACGTGGATCTGCTGACTTTCCGGGCTGGCGGTATATACGGTTTGTTTCATGAAAACTCCTTTCCTTACTGCACGTGGAAGCAAATTAACAGAATAGTGAGTGCTGAAAAATTTGCCCTGCGCGCGCTGCGGTGTACCATCGTGAGCTGCACATTTTTCAACATTAACCTGGACTGCGACATGACATCACGCGTGATAGCCCTCGACTTAGACGGCACCCTGCTGACCCCGGCGAAAACCATTCTTCCGCAATCCCTTGAGGCGCTGGCGCGTGCCAAAGAGGCAGGCTACCAGATTCTGATCGTCACTGGCCGACATCACGTTGCCATCCATCCTTTTTATCAGGCACTGGCGCTCGATACACCTGCAATTTGCTGCAACGGCACCTATTTGTATGATTATCAGGCAAAAAAGGTGCTGGAGTCCGATCCGCTCACCCTTTCCCAGGCCATGCAGATGATCGACATGCTTAACGAGTATAACGTTCACGGCCTGATGTACGTTGAAGATGCCATGCTGTATGAAAAGCCTGCGGGCCACATCACGCGCGGCATCGAATGGGCAATGACGCTCCCTGCGGCCCAGCGCCCTGTCTTCAGCCAGGTGGATTCCTTCGCCCACGCCGCCCAGCAGACAGGCGCTATCTGGAAATTTGCGCTCACCGATGAAAACAGCGACCGCCTGAATGCGTTTGTGCAGCAGGTTGAGGAAACGCTGGATTTAGCCTGCGAGCGCTCCTGGATTTACCAGGTAGACGTCGCCCGCAAGGGCAACAGCAAAGGCAATCGCCTGGCCCGCTGGATTGAGTCTCAGGGTCTGTCGATGAAAGACGTGGTGGCGTTTGGCGATAACTTTAACGACATCAGCATGCTGGAAGCCGCCGGAACCGGCGTGGCGATGGGGAATGCCGATGATGCGGTGAAAGCCCGCGCTAACATGGTGATCGGCGACAACACGGATAAGAGCATCGCCGATTTTATCTATAAACAGCTGCTGTAATCAGGCGGTAATCGACACGCTTTTAATCTGTGCATACAGCCACTGGCCTGGCTTCACCGCCAGGTCATCCCGCGCCCACGAGCTGATGCGTGCCCACAGCGTTCTTCCGCCAATTTCAAGCTGGACTTCCACCTGGCCGTCGTTGTCATAGCACTGAATCACTTTGGTACGCAGAATATTACGGATACTGCTTTGTACCGGCGGCTGGAGCACCAGCGACACATCCGATGCCTGAATGCGGATACGCACCGCCGACTGCACCGGACGTTCAAGTTTGCTGACCCAGAGATGCTGATCGCCAAGCGCCAGGGCGGTCATCGCGTAATGCGGATGATGCTCGAGCACCGTCACCTTCAGAATGCTGCTCTGCTGATCCTGCGGCAGCCACGGGTGCATCACCGAACTTCCCCAGACCTCTTCCAGCGGGCCAAACGCCTTCACGCGCCCCTCTTCCAGCACCAGCACCTTATCGGCCAGGTGCAGAATTTCGTCCAGCGAGTGGCTGACGTAGAGCATGGGAATATTGATTTCGCGGGCAAGCCGTTGCAGGTACGGCAGGAGTTCGCGCTTACGCGGGATATCCAGCGACGCCAGCGGCTCGTCCAGCAGCAGCAGCTCTGGCGCCGTCAGCAGGGCGCGGCCAATCGCCACGCGCTGTTTTTCGCCGCCGGAGAGACTGCCCGGCAGCCTGTCGAGCAGCGCTTCAATGCCGAGAAGCGAAACCAGTTTGTCGAACTGCCCGGCCATGCTTTTGGCCATGCCGTAACGCAGATTGCCGCGCACTTTGTAGTGAGGGAACAGGCGTGCATCCTGGAATACATAGCCCACGCGCCGTTTCTCTGGCGACAGGCAAATGTTCTTATCGGTATCGTTCAGCACGCGATCGTTCAGCACGATCCGCCCCTGCTGCGGTTTTGTCAGCCCGCTGATGGCGTTTATTAACGACGTTTTCCCGGCGCCGGACACGCCAAACACCGCCGTAATACCGGAGGCCGGAAGGGATTCATTGATGCTCAGGCGATGGGTACCGAGCGTCTGGGTGAAATTGAGTTCCAGCATGATTATTTCCCCGTCCTTTCACGGCTCAGGCGCGCCAGCCATTCGGAAATCAGCAGGGACACCAGCGCCAGTACGATAGAAATCAGGCACAGGCGCGCGGCGGCCCCTTCGCCACCCGGCGTCTGAATCAGGGTGTACATCGCCGAAGGAATGGTGCGCGTTTCGCCGGGAATGTTGGAGACGAAAGTGATAGTCGCGCCAAATTCGCCAAGCGATCGGGCAAATGCCAGCACGGTACCGACAATAATGCCCGGCAGCATCAACGGCAGGGTGATGGTCAAAAATACTCGCCAGCGCCCGGCGCCGAGCGTGCGTGCCGCCTGTTCAAGTTTAATGTCGACGCCTTCGAGCGCCAGACGGATGGCACGTACCATCAACGGGAAGGACATGACCGCCGCGGCCAGCACCGCACCACGCCAGCTGAAGGCAAAGGTCAGCCCGAACCAGTCGTACAGCCAGGAGCCGATAAACCCGCGCCGCCCCATGGCAATCAGCAGCAAATAGCCGACCACCACCGGAGGCAGCACGAGAGGAAGATGAATAAGGCTATCGAGAAGCGCTTTGCCCGGGAAATTACGCCGCACCAGCAGCCAGGCAAAGAAGATCCCAAAGGGCAAACTGAACACCACCGCCAGGGATGAAACTTTCAGGCTCAGCAGTACCGCCTGCCATTCGGGATCCGTCAATATCATTAGTGCGTTGTAAATCCGTACTGTTTAAAGATGGCTGAGGCCTGCGGGCCTTTCAGGTAATCGTAGAACGCCGTCACGGTGGCATTTTTATGCCCGTCGGTGATGGCAATCGGGTATTCCACTTTTTGGTGGGAGTCTTCCGGGAAGGTGCCCACCACTTTTACGCCTTTGCTGGCAACGGCATCAGAGCCGTAAACGATGCCGAGCGGCGCCTCGTTACGTTCCACCAGCGCCAGCGCACCGCGGACGTCTTCCGCCGGAGCCAGTTTTGGTGACAGGGTGTCCCATGCGCCCAGTTTTTGCAGCGCTTCTTTGGCATAAATGCCCGCCGGAACATGGTCCGGGTCGCCCACGGCCAGACGACCGCCTTTCAGCAGGCTGGCCCAGTTGGTTTTGGCGTCAATGGTCACGTCACCCTGTTCGCTTGCTTTAGGGGCAACAACCACCAGGCTGTTGCCGAGCAGCGTTTCGCGAGTGGCGGTATCAATGGCTTTTTTCTCTACCGCGTAGTCCATCCATTTCTGATCGGCGGAAATGAAAAGATCGGCCGGGGCGCCGGCTTCAATCTGACGGGCCAGCGTAGAAGAGGAAGCGAAGGAAGAGACGACGTCGACGTTTTTCTCTTTCTTGTACTCTTTCGCGATGTCCTGCATCGCGTTAGTCAGCGAAGCGGCGGCGAAAACGGTGATTTTGCCTGCGTCTGCCGCAGCGGCGTGTCCAACAACAGCAAGGGATAATGTAGCGCCCGCAAAAAGGCGTAACCATGTACGTTCCATCTGTAACTCCTGTGAGTGTCGTTATGTACGCAACAATATAGCGGCAACCCCAGGCTTTTCCCAGAATTAAATAGGGGTATACAGAAGCTAATATCGGCAGGAAGAAGAGGAACTTAAATACTATGACGGGATAAAAAAACGCCCGGTGGTACCGGGCGTCTCGAAATCAGTGATTTTGCTGGCGGGCTTTATCGTTGTGCCCGACGTTCGACAGAACGTTAAACACTTCACCCAGACCGTAGATCAGCCCAAGGATGATAGCCATCACCACGGGAACCATGACTACGGCAAATACCAGACTTTTCAACAACTCTAACATGGTCAGCTCCTGACATTGTGATTTCATCATTGTAACCCGTAAATGCGGAAATTCACTCCCCTTTTGTGCGGTGCCCTGTGCAATAATAGTGAGGTAAGTCTTCTTCTCTTTTTAGCAGGACATTGATATGCAGGCCGAAATTCTTCTTACCCTCAAGCTTCAGCAGCGTCTTTTTGCCGATCCGCGCCGTATTGCACTCCTGAAGCAAATCGACGTCACCGGCTCCATCAGCCAGGGGGCGAAGAATGCCGGGATCAGCTACAAAAGCGCCTGGGACGCCATCAATGAAATGAACCAGCTGAGCGAGCAGCCGCTGGTCGATCGCGCAACGGGCGGAAAAGGCGGCGGCGGCGCGGTACTGACCCGCTACGGCCAGCGCCTGATTCAGCTTTACGATCTGCTGGCGCAAATTCAGCAAAAAGCGTTCGATGTTCTGAGCGACGACGACGCCCTGCCGCTGAACAGCCTGCTGGCGGCAATCTCCCGTTTTTCCCTGCAGACCAGCGCCCGCAACCAGTGGTTCGGCACCCTCACCCGCCGCGATCATCAGCAAGTGCAGGAGCATGTTGACGTACTGCTTGCCGACGGAGAAACCCGGCTGAAGGTAGCCATCACCGCCCAGAGCGGCGAGCGACTTGGGCTGGAAGAAGGTAAAGAGGTGCTGGTGCTGCTGAAAGCGCCGTGGGTCAGTATTACGCGCGATAAAGCCGTTGCCGCCGTCGCAGATAACCAGCTTTCCGGCACCATCAGCCATATTGAGCGAGGTACGCAGCAGAGCGAAGTGCTGATGACCCTGCCAGACGGCCAGGTGCTTTGCGCGACCATGCCGGTTGATGAAACCAAAGCGCTGCAGGAAGGCGACAGCGCAATTGCCTGCTTTAACGCCGATCGGGTGATCCTCGCCACGCTGTGCTGATGGCTTGACATTGCCCCACAGAAGACGTATCCCTGAAGTAATTCGCTGCAAAAAACGGGATACATCATGTCATTATTGCAAATTTCGCAAGGCACGTTTCGTCTTAGCGATACCAAAACGCTCTCCATTGACAGTCTGACACTGCGTTCTGGTGAGTCATGGGCCTTCGTGGGCAGCAACGGTAGCGGGAAATCCGCACTGGCCCGCGCCCTTTCCGGTGAGCTGAAGCTGCTTTCCGGCAGCCGCGACAGTCAATTTTTACGCACCACTCGCCTCTCCTTTGAGCAGTTGCAAAAGCTGGTCAGCGACGAGTGGCAGCGCAATAACACCGATATGCTCAGCCCGGATGAGGACGATACCGGACGCACGACCGCCGAAATCATTCAGGATGAGGTCAAAGACGCAGGCCGCTGCGAGGCGTTAGCCCGCCGCTTCGGTATTGCTCACCTGCTGGAGAGGCGCTTCAAATATCTCTCGACCGGGGAAACGCGCAAAACGCTGCTGTGTCAGGCGCTGATGGGCAATCCGGATTTGCTGATCCTTGATGAACCCTTCGACGGGCTGGACGTTGCATCACGTCAGGCGCTGGCAGAACTGCTCGCCACGCTGCATCAGGACGGCATCACGCTGGTGCTGGTGCTTAACCGCTTTGACGAAATCCCCGACTTTATTGAATTTGCAGGCGTGCTGGCGGATTGCACGCTATTGAAAACGGGTGCCAAACAAGCGCTGCTCGATCAGGCGCTGATCGCCCAGCTGGCGCACAGCGAAAAGCTTTCCGGCATTGCGCTGCCGGAACCGGATGCCCCTTCGGCCAGGCTTTCGCTTCCGGAAGATCAGCCGCGCATTGTGCTGAAGCACGGTGTCGTCTCATATAACGACAAGCCGGTCATCAACGATCTTAGCTGGACGGTGAACCCGGGGGAACACTGGCAGATCGTCGGGCCAAACGGCGCGGGCAAATCCACGCTGCTCAGCCTGGTGACCGGCGACCATCCTCAGGGCTACAGCAACGATCTCACCTTGTTTGGCCGCCGTCGCGGCAGCGGGGAAACCATCTGGGATATCAAAAAACACATCGGCTACGTCAGCAGCAGCCTGCATCTCGATTATCGCGTCAGCACCAACGTGCGCAATGTGATCCTTTCCGGCTATTTTGACTCGATAGGGATTTATCAGGCGGTATCCGACAAGCAGCACAAGCTGGTGCAGGGCTGGCTGGATATCCTGGGCATGGACAACCGCACCGCTGATGCGCCATTCCACAGCCTGTCCTGGGGCCAGCAGCGCCTGGCGCTGATCGTGCGCGCGCTGGTGAAGCACCCGACGCTGCTGATTCTGGATGAACCGCTACAGGGACTGGATCCGCTGAATCGCCAGCTGGTTCGCCGTTTTGTCGATGTCCTGATTGGCGAAGGAAAAACGCAATTGCTGTTTGTTTCACACCATGCCGAAGATGCGCCAGAGTGCATCACGCATCGCATGGAGTTCATCGCCAGCGAAGAGGGCTACCGTTACGCAACAGGGAAATGCTGATTTCACTGCAGGAGCCCGGTGCTCCTGCTTTTCGGATAAAGAGCATTCTCCCTTCTGATGCTCATTGATTTATAATGCAAAATGCGCAGATGACTGGCTAAAATCACGCCGTGTAAACGATTCCACTAATTTCGGCCGTGTCACACTTTTCACATCTCTGTTATGCTAGGCTTATTCCATACTATAGGCTTAACGGAGCGAAAAATGAGAGTACTGGTTACAGGTGGTAGCGGTTACATAGGCAGCCACACCTGCGTGCAGTTACTGAAGCAAGGCCATGACGTCATCATCCTCGACAATCTCTGTAACAGTAAGCGCAGCGTGTTACCGGTGATTGAACGTCTCGGCGGCAAGCAGCCGGTTTTCGTTGAAGGCGATATTCGCAACGAAGCGCTCATGACTGAAATCCTGCACGATCACGCGATTGACACCGTGATCCATTTTGCCGGCTTGAAGGCCGTGGGCGAATCCGTCGTCAAACCCCTCGAATACTATGACAACAACGTTAACGGCACGCTGCGCCTGATTGCCGCCATGCGAGCCGCTAACGTAAAAAACTTTATCTTTAGCTCCTCCGCCACCGTCTACGGCGACCAGCCAAAAATCCCTTACGTCGAAAGCTTCCCGACTGGCACGCCACAAAGCCCATATGGCAAAAGCAAGCTAATGGTTGAACAGATTCTGGCTGACCTGCAAAAAGCACAGCCTGAGTGGAGCATCGCGCTGCTGCGCTACTTCAACCCGGTCGGCGCGCATCCGTCAGGTGACATGGGCGAAGATCCGCAGGGCATTCCGAACAACCTGATGCCGTACATCGCGCAGGTAGCAGTAGGCCGTCGTGAATCGCTGGCAATCTTCGGCAACGACTATCCGACCGAAGACGGCACCGGCGTGCGCGATTATATCCACGTGATGGATCTGGCCGATGGCCACGTTACCGCGATGGAAAAACTGGCGGATAAGCCAGGCGTGCACATTTACAACCTCGGCGCGGGCGTCGGCAGCAGCGTGCTGGACGTAGTCAATGCCTTCAGCAAAGCCTGTGGCAAACCGGTGAATCATCACTTTGCCCCACGTCGCGATGGCGACCTCCCGGCATACTGGGCGGATGCCAGCAAAGCAGACCGTGAACTCGGCTGGCGCGTAACCCGAACGCTCGACGAAATGGCGCAGGATACCTGGCACTGGCAGTCACGCCATCCGCAGGGCTATCCCGACTAAGGATTTGTCATGACACATTTTAACCCTGTCGATCACCCACACCGCCGCTTTAATCCGCTCACCGGGCAGTGGATTCTGGTGTCACCGCATCGCGCCAAGCGCCCCTGGCAGGGGGCGCAGGAAACGCCCGCCCAGCAGACGCTGCCGGTACACGATCCGGACTGCTTCCTGTGTCCGGGTAATACCCGCGTCACCGGAGATAAAAATCCGCAGTACACCGGCACGTTTGTCTTCACCAACGACTTTGCTGCGCTGATGACCGACACGCCGGACGCACCGCAGAGTGACGATCCTCTGCTGCGTTGCGAAAGCGCGCGCGGTACCAGCCGGGTTATCTGCTTCTCGCCGGATCACAGCAAAACGCTGCCGGAACTGAACCTTCAGGCTCTGGAAGACGTTGTGCAAACCTGGCAACAGCAGACCGCAGAGTTGGGCAAACTATACCCATGGGTGCAGGTATTTGAGAATAAAGGCGCGGCAATGGGCTGCTCCAACCCGCACCCGCACGGCCAGGTCTGGGCGAACAGCTTCCTGCCAAACGAAGTCGAGCGGGAAGATCGCCTGCAAAAAGCCTATTACGCTGAGCAGGGCTCACCGATGCTGGTGGATTACGCGCAGCGCGAGCTGGCTGACGGCAGCCGGACCGTGGTGGAAACCGAGCACTGGCTGGCCGTCGTGCCTTACTGGGCCGCATGGCCTTTCGAAACGCTGCTGCTGCCGAAAGTCCACGTTCTTCGCCTCACCGATTTAACCGACGCCCAGCGTTCCGATCTGGCGCTGGCGCTGAAAAAACTGACCAGCCGCTACGACAACCTGTTCCAGTGCTCCTTCCCCTACTCCATGGGCTGGCACGGCGCGCCGTTTAATGGCGAAGAAAATACGCACTGGCAGCTGCACGCCCATTTCTATCCGCCGCTGCTACGCTCGGCCACCGTGCGCAAATTTATGGTCGGTTACGAAATGCTGGCTGAAACCCAGCGCGATTTGACGGCCGAACAGGCCGCCGAACGCCTGCGCGCCGTCAGTGATGTCCACTATCGCGAATCAGGAGTCTAAAAATAATGAGTCTGAAAGAGAAAACCCTGTCCCTGTTTGCTGAAAAATTTGGCTACCCTGCCACCCACGTTATTCAGGCACCGGGCCGCGTCAACCTGATTGGCGAGCACACCGACTATAACGACGGTTTTGTGCTGCCCTGCGCCATTGATTACCAGACGGTTATCAGTTGTTCACCGCGTAACGATCGCACGGTACGCGTCATTGCCGCCGATTATGAAAATCAGACGGATGAATTCTCACTGGATGCCCCTATCGTCAGCCACGATACCCAGCAGTGGTCTAACTATGTGCGCGGCGTGGTAAAACATCTGCAAAAACGCGACCGCAATTTTGGCGGCGTGGATATGGTCATCAGCGGCGACGTACCGCAGGGCGCAGGCCTGAGCTCCTCGGCCTCGCTGGAAGTTGCGGTGGGTACCGTGTTCCAGCAGCTTTATCACCTGCCTCTCGACGGCGCGCAGATTGCGCTGAACGGTCAGGAGGCGGAGAACCAGTTTGTCGGCTGTAACTGCGGCATTATGGATCAGCTGATTTCCGCGCTGGGTAAGAAAGATCATGCGCTGCTGCTGGACTGCCGCTCGCTCGGCACCAAAGCCGTTTCCATGCCGAAAGGCGCGGCGGTGATCATCATTAACAGCAACTTTAAGCGCACGCTGGTCGGCAGCGAGTACAACACTCGCCGCGAACAGTGTGAAACAGGCGCGCGTTTCTTCCAGCAGCCAGCCCTGCGCGACGTATCACTGGAAAAATTCAATGCTGTAGCCCATGAACTTGACCCGGTTGTAGCCAAACGCGTGCGCCATGTGCTGACTGAAAATGCCCGTACCGTAGAGGCCGCTTCCGCGCTGGAAAAAGGCGACCTGAAACGCATGGGTGAGCTGATGGCAGAATCTCACGCTTCCATGCGTGATGATTTCGAAATCACCGTACCGCAAATCGATACGCTGGTTGAGATTGTGAAAGCGACTATCGGTGACAAAGGCGGTGTGCGCATGACCGGCGGCGGCTTCGGCGGCTGTATCGTGGCTCTGGTACCGGAAGAGCTGGTGCCAACGGTGAAAGAAGCCGTTGCCGCGCAGTATCAGGCGAAAACCGGCATTAAAGAAACCTTCTACGTCTGTAAAGCATCTCAAGGAGCGGGCCAGTGCTGACTGAAACGCCAACTCTTGCCCCCGACGGCCTGCCGTTCCGTCTGCTGACCCTGCGCAACGGCGCAGGGATGGTAGTGACGCTGATGGACTGGGGCGCAACGCTGCTGTCTGCCCGTATTCCAATGAAAGACGGCAGCGTGCGCGAGGCACTCCTCGGCTGCGCCAGCCCGGAATACTATCCGCAACAGGCGGCATTTCTCGGCGCATCCGTAGGGCGTTACGCAAACCGGATCGCCGACAGCCGCTTTACGCTTGAGGGTGTGACATATACGCTCAAGCCGAGCCAGGGCCCTAATCAGCTCCACGGCGGGCCAGAGGGCTTTGATAAACGTCGCTGGCAGGTCGTGAATCAGAATGACAATTCGGTGCTCTTCGGGCTGGAATCTGCCGATGGCGATCAGGGCTTCCCGGGAAATCTCAGCGCCACCGCTCACTACCGTCTGACGGATGATAACCGCATCGCCATTGAATATCGGGCGACCGTCGATAAAGCCTGCCCGGTAAATATGACTAACCACGTCTATTTCAATCTCGACGGCGGGCAGAGCGATGTTCGTCAACACAAGCTGCAGATTGCAGCAGAAGCGTATCTGCCCGTGGATGAGATGGGTATCCCGCGTTCAGGCCTGAAAGCCGTTGACAATACCAGTTTTGATTTCCGTCAGCCGAAGACGATCGCCCGCGAGTTTCTGAGCGATGACGATCAGCGCAAAGTGAAGGGTTACGATCACGGCTTCCTGCTTTCGGCTCAGGGAGATCCTTCCCGGGTAGCTGCGGCGATGTGGTCATCCGACGAGAAGCTTCAGTTGCAGGTGTACACCACGGCTCCGGCTCTACAGTTCTATTCCGGCAACTATCTGGGCGGCACGCCATCGCGAGAAACCGAACCTTATGCCGACTGGCAAGGCCTGGCGCTGGAAAGCGAATATCTGCCCGACAGCCCGAACCATCCGGAATGGACTCAGCCGGACTGCGTACTGCGGCCCGGTGAAGAGTACATCAGCGTCACCGAATACCAGTTCACCTCGTTGTAATCTCCAGCCCTCTTCACTGAGGGCTTTTTTTCGCCAGATTGCTGAAAGTCGCGCCACTTACCTGCAAAAACATAACGGCCGGTTCACATGCTGCTTACACTGCGCCGCTATTTTCGCTATGGTTAAGGATAAGCGTTGCCGACCGTAACGAGGCGGCAATATAATGAGAATTGTTATCATTCAATCTAGTTCAGGAGTCACAGTATGGCTGTTACTAAGCTTGTGCTTGTTCGCCACGGCGAGAGCCAGTGGAATAATGAAAACCGCTTCACCGGTTGGTATGATGTTGATCTGTCTGAAAAAGGCGTTGGCGAAGCGAAAGCGGCAGGGAAACTGCTGAAGGATGAAGGCTTCAGCTTTGATTTTGCTTATACCTCTGTGCTGAAACGCGCCATTCACACCTTGTGGAACGTGCTGGATGAACTGGATCAGGCCTGGCTGCCGGTTGAGAAGTCCTGGAAGCTGAACGAGCGCCACTACGGTGCGCTGCAGGGTCTCAACAAAGCAGAAACTGCTGAAAAGTACGGCGACGAGCAGGTTAAGCAGTGGCGTCGTGGTTTTGCCGTGACGCCACCTGAGCTGACTAAAGACGATGAACGTTACCCGGGCCACGATCCGCGCTACGCGAAGCTGACCGATAAAGAGCTGCCGGTCACCGAAAGCCTGGCGCTGACCATCGATCGCGTAGTGCCATACTGGAACGAAACCATTCTGCCGCGCATTAAAAGCGGCGAGCGCGTGATTATCGCCGCGCACGGTAACTCCCTGCGTGCCCTGGTCAAATTCCTGGACAACATGGGTGAAGATGAGATTCTTGAGCTGAACATCCCGACCGGCGTGCCGCTGGTGTATGAGTTCGACGAAAACTTCAAGCCAATCAAGCACTACTATCTGGGCAACGCGGATGAGATCGCCGCGAAAGCCGCTGCGGTCGCGAACCAGGGTAAAGCGAAGTAAGAAAACCGCCCTCTCTACGGAGAGGGCCTTTCATTTCTGGCGAGTTCAATCCACAGCCTGAAAACCCGCTGTATACACGGATTGGCAATCTTATCCCCTGCATCAAGATAATTATTCAGTTGGTCAGGACGCAGCAGTTGAGCGTATTCTCCGGCTCTGCTTTCAAAGAGTTGCGCCACTGTTGGATGCCAGTGTGCAGTGACAATGTTATGAAGAAATGCCTCGGCCACGTCGTCATCCCATTTCAACGCCAGCAGCGATAACAGGGTGTCATGCCATGTTTGATGGCTGATCAGCGAGGGGATAAGACCTATGGTTAAATCTTTGGTCAACAAATGCGCTTTTGCGTCCAGCAATTTCGCCAGAAAATTATTGATGATTTGCTCTGACTGACTGGCAATAGCCCGCTCCAGCAGTGCCGTTGCCCGGTCATCTGAAAGCGCATCCACCATCTTGCGTTGATGAGTGTCGATTTCGGTAAATGTTTGGCAATTCAGCAAGATTATTTTATTGATAATCCCTTCATCCAGAGAGCTCGCATAACGAGAAATCATCTCAATCATCATGCCTAATGACATAGCATAGCTAAAAATGTCTTCACTCAACTTAGTTTGATTTTCAGCTGGAAAAGACGTCGCAAGGAAACGGTTGAGCCACTCGAACATCAATTCGCGATCGTCACATTTCTCAATCAGACGAATTAGTTCGGCCTCAACGCCAGATAAATTATGTCCCGGAACAATATTTCGTTCATAGCAGGCCGCGAATTCAGCAAAATAGAGATTAAGCTTGTCGAGCGGTGATGACCGGAAAAAAGAAAGGGCATACATCATCGCATCCATGTCGTCATGTTTAACAATATCAAGGGCTGCTTCAGCGAATAAGGCAAATTGATGGGCGCTGGCAATGCTCCACAGATAGCTATAGATTATAAAATCAGCAGGCTGCTTGCCCTGTTCCCATGCATCGAGCAGACGCTGCTCATGAACGAGCATGCCCGGCCACAGTTTCAAAAGGTTTACCGTGCTTTCGAGATAGCTATAATTTAAACGGTCAAAGACTCTGTCATCATTCACTAAGCCAATGAGGTCATTTAGCTCGTCTTCAAAATCAACCTCTTCCCCCATTTCAAACAGGGCCTTTTTGATATAGAACTGATATTTTTTCTGCTGTTTCAGCGCCTGATATAACGCCCCCTTCAACCTGACGGGGTCGATTTTTTGGATTGCATACAGCGCGGAGCTCATATCTTTCAGAGACTCCGTTGCGGCGACAACCTCTTCGAGTATAGGTATGTCGGATTCATCGCCATAAATCCCTAAGGTGTCCGATGCAAGGCAGGTAAATACTTGTGCGTCCTTTTTCCACGTTGCCAGCCTCTCCCTGGCAATATCAGTAATAACGGCAGCTGGTCCACGCCACCAATTCTGATATTCGCCTCCAGATATTTTTGTCACCGCCTGCAACATGGCGGAAGAGTCGTTGTATGAATGCTGAAGCAAAGCGACATCACCGGAGCACGCCAGTGCCGCCAGCCGCTGTCCGCCATGATGGTGATCGCACAACCCTTCACTCGACCGCAGGCGCGCGTAAGCCCTGCCTGTGCCCAACACGCCCAGAGCCACAATTGCCGCGCTCCGCGTCAGAATCTCCACGCTTTGCTCTTGTTCGAGCAACCAGTCTTCCGCCGTTGCAATCCCGTCCCCGCCACGGGCTTTCGCAATCTCCGCACCACAGATTGCGTCCTGTTTCAGTATGGTGTTCAGAAATTCCGGAACGTCAGCGGGGGAAAGTTGCTCACCCACAAAAAAACACGCATCCCGACCTATGCTTTTGAAGGTATGGCTGTCCACTTCACGCCAGCTTTTCGTTAGCCCCATCGCCAGGAGATAATCCAGCAAAATGTTGTGCTCAGTGAAGATAAAGCTCTCTTTTTCTTTTTTAAGCAGTTCAAACTTAGTGATAAAGTCGCTAAATACACCAATGGATTGAAATGAAAAGAGAAGCTTCTCACCACTTAGCGCTTGATTAACCCTTTGCGCAAGTTCATTCAGTTTATCCTGCGCAAGCGCGTAAGCGCCAAACCCAACCCGTATCTCGTAGACGATCGCTGACATCGCCCGCACAATGGTGAAATCATCCAACTTATTCAGGAGAGTATCGGCAGATGTCACTCTGCTCCGGCTCCGGGTAATTTTATCCCCGACAATGGTGCTTAACATCCCCGCGAATGCCTTGGGCAAAGCGGAATGTTTTTGAAAGAATTCGAGCGCTTTGGTTAACCCAAAAGGGGAACGTAAGAAAGCGGCCTGAGGCAGCTGGATGAGGGTTCTGAGTTCATCATTAAATGTGCTTTGCATCTTTACCGGGAGGTTCAAGCGAGCAATATTGACTATCTGTCGATAGGTTAAGGGTTCAATACGCAAGATAGCGCTGATGCCGTCAATATAGACGGGTATCCGCAGCCCGGTATCTCTTACCGTTATCAGGCAGGGGTAATCCACAGAAATAGCCTGTAATTCATTGATGAAGGCGTTAACTTCCGACTCCTGTAATTCATCCAGTCCATCAAATAAAAAGATGAAACGCGAAGGCAGCGACTGCCAGCTTCCCCAGCTAATGCCCAGGCTGGACTCGATCATCTTATTCAACCCACCACGACTGTAGGTATTCAGTGGGATAAGTACCGGCACAACGTCACTTCCCTCTTCGATCAAATGGAAGCGAATATAATGCTGTAACGCCGTTTTACCGCCTCCGCCGGGGCAAACTATCAGCGTCTTACCCGGTGCGGCAAAGGCATTTGAGGATGGGTTAATAAAGTCTGAGTAAGAAAACTTCAGGCTTGCGTCATCGCGATAAGCGGAGTTCTCCACCAGAATATTCTCCGGTGCCTGGCTTTGACTTAACAATAACTCGGTATAACGACATGGCGTATTTCTAATACCGGCACGATAGCGGTGGATATCAAAATTGGCACGTGGGTATTCACGTACTACCACATCAACAGAAAAATACTTATCCAGCACTGGGGTAATTGATGGCCAGACCAGCGTCAACTCATTGTCAAAATCAAGCGCGGACCAGACGATGATTTTTGCCGTGTCGATATAGTGATGGACCACATTTACCGGATCTAAATTCAGTGCTTCCAGACCTTTTCGCTGCGCCGCATACGCTTTGCCGAGCACCTCCTGACATTTTTTCTTCAGGCCGATAAAATCGGTCTGTCGCAGCAGCACTCTGGTCGTTTTTGCGACCTCGCCCGTCGTGACGATAAGATGCTGCTCAGGAGTATCTCCTTGTAAAACACCGTTTAGCGCAATTTTGACCACTTCATCGGCCAGCGTGTCCGTGCCGAGCGCCGTCGCATAGCGTTTGCACTGAATGCAAATAACCCCCTGCGTTTTAGTATTTCTTGCCGTGCAATCAAAACCACCGTCAGTCGATTTTTGTCTTCCCGCCTCAAGAGTAAAACCTTTTTTACTGCCCAACTCTCCCATGGCGACGTAAACAAAATCCTCGAACTCGTCAGGAGTCAATTGGGACAGAGGGAGCGGCTGGCCTTTATATAAATTAGGTTTAAGCATGGGCATCACGTTCAGCATGAGGGTTAAATTAACTTATTGATTCTACGCCTGTATCCTTAATGAATAAACGCACCCCGCCCACAGATACAAAAAAACCGGCACGGGGCCGGTTTCAGTAAATTATGAAAAATTACCCGCGACGCGCCTTAACCGCATTCGCCAGCTGGCGCAGAACGGCTTCGGTGTCGTCCCAGCCGATGCAGGCATCGGTAATGCTCTTGCCGTAGGTCAGCGGTTCACCGCTTTCCAGATTCTGGTTACCTTCCACCAGGTGGCTCTCAATCATCACGCCGACAATCGCTTTTTCGCCGTTGGCAATCTGGCCACAAACATCGGTTGCAACGTCCATCTGCTTTTTGAACTGCTTGCTGGAGTTGGCATGGCTGAAGTCGATCATCACCTGAGATGGCAGGCCCGCTTTATGCAGCCCTTCTTTCACCATCGCCACGTGATGCGCACTGTAATTCGGCTCTTTGCCGCCGCGCAGGATGATATGGCAGTCACCATTGCCGCTGGTGTTAACGATAGCGGAATGTCCCCATTTGGTGACGGACAGGAAGCAGTGAGGCGCGCCTGCGGCGTTGATGGCGTCAATAGCCACTTTGATCGTGCCGTCGGTCCCATTTTTGAAACCTACCGGGCAGGAAAGGCCCGAGGCCAGCTCACGGTGAACCTGAGATTCAGTGGTACGTGCACCAATCGCGCCCCAGCTCATCAGATCCGCCATGTACTGCGGGGTGATCATGTCGAGGAATTCGCCCGCAGCCGGCAAGCCGCTGTCGTTGATTTCCAGCAGCAGCTTACGTGCGATACGCAGGCCGTCGTTAATCTGGAAGCTGTTATCCATGTGTGGATCGTTGATCAGCCCTTTCCAGCCCACCGTGGTCCGCGGTTTTTCAAAATAGACGCGCATAACGATTTCCAGCTCACCCTGCAGCGCTTCACGGAGCGTCAACAGACGGCTCGCATACTCTTTCGCCGCGAGCGGATCGTGAATTGAGCAAGGACCAATCACCACCAGCAGGCGATCGTCATGACCTTTGAGGATCTGATGGATCGCTTTGCGGGCATGAGAAACCGTATTTGCGGCATTTTCAGTGGCGGGGAATTTTTCAAGGAGCGCGACAGGAGGTAATAACTCGTTGATCTCTTTGATGCGTAAATCGTCGTTCTGATAATTCATGATCTTTCCAGCGTTGCCATACTTATATGATTGAGTGCAATCCTTCCAATCTATCTCGTCAGCCAGGAAGTGTAAACAGGGTTTTACACTTGCGCCGGACAATTCCTGGAATTCCCCAAAAAAACGCCAGAATGTAGCGAGAAGTGAGAATGTCGCTACACTTTTTAAATGTAAATACCAAAAAAAAGATGTTTAACAAGATTCCCGGCTGACATAAATCAGCATAATGGAATCTTTCACCATCATGCGCCACGCGCATACGGCCATGCACTGTTGGAAGAAGTTATCCGACGTAACGACCAGAACAGGAGCATCCTCATGAAAAACAAGACACTGGCTACACTCGTACTGACTGCCATGCTTTCGATGATGAGCGGCGCGGCGCTGGCCGCCGACAATGCCTCAGAAAATAATGGACAGGCGAATTCTTCCGCCGATGCAGGACAGGTAGCGCCCGATGCCCATCAGAACATGGCTCCTAACGGAGTCGACAACAGCAATGTGAATACTGATTCAAACGGCACGATGCTGCATCCAAACGGGTCGGCAAGCGATGCCCAACACATGAGCAAGGATGACATTCACAAAAATACGATGTGCAAAGACGGCAAATGCCCGGACATGAATAAGAAAGTTCAGACCGGCAGCGGCATGAACGACGATGTCGACACCAAAACCGATGGTACAACCCAGTAAACCCGTTTAGCCCTTCATAATAAAGGAGAGCATGGCTCTCCTTTATTTTTGTGCGCAACAGATAAAGATCTGCAATGATGTCATGCATTAACTAAAAAGCGGGACCTGCATATGGCACATTCGCACTTAGACTCTTCAGGCCAGACGAAGGATGACGGCAATGGTCGTCGCCTGCTGCTGGCGTTTATCATCACGGCAGGCTTTATGCTGCTGGAGGTGGTGGGTGGTCTTATTTCCGGATCGCTGGCGCTCCTTGCCGATGCCGGACATATGCTTACCGACGCCGCCGCGTTACTTTTCGCACTGCTGGCAGTTCATTTCGCACGCCGCCCTCCCAGTGCCCGACACACGTTTGGCTGGCTGCGTCTGACAACGCTTGCGGCTTTCGTGAACGCCATTGCGCTGGTGCTGATTACGGTGCTAATCGTCTGGGAGGCGTTTGTTCGTTTCCGTCACCCGCAGCCGATTGCCGGCGCGACAATGATGGTGATTGCCATCGCTGGACTGCTCGCCAATATTCTCTCCTTCTGGATCCTGCATCGGGGCAGTGAAGAGAAAAACCTGAACGTGCGCGCCGCGGCGCTACACGTGCTTGGGGATTTGTTAGGCTCAGTAGGTGCAATTGTTGCAGCAATTGTGATTCTGACGACAGGCTGGACGCCAATTGATCCAATATTGTCCGTGCTGGTATCGTGCCTGGTGTTACGCAGCGCCTGGCAGTTGTTGAAAGAAAGCGTGAATGAGCTGCTGGAAGGTGCGCCCGGCTCGCTGGATGTTGCCGCACTGAAGCGGGGTTTACGCCGCGAAATCCCGGAAGTCCGGGATGTGCACCATGTTCATATCTGGCTGGTAGGGGAAAAACCGGTGATGACGCTGCATGTTCACGTTATTCCCCCCCACGATCATGACGCCCTGCTGGAACGCATTCAGCACTATCTTGAACACCACTATCGGATAGCACATGCCACCATCCAGATGGAATACCAGCCCTGCAGCGGGCCGGAATGCCACCTGAATGAGGCGCAGTCCGGACACGCCCACCATCATCACCACTAAGACGACAGCGCGCGTGAACCTCTCTCACGGGCGCTGTTCATCCACATCCGGCTGCCGTTCAAAGCAATAAACGTCAGCAGCAGATACTCCAGCGACATCGCATACACGCCCTGAAGCGCGAAAATCACTACGCTTATCACGTTGATGATGACCCACAGCAGCCAGTTTTCAACGTATTTACGCGTCATCAGGATCATCGCCGCGATCGACAACACCATCATGCAGGAATCCCAGAAGGGGAAGGCATCCGGCTGAAGCTCCGGCACGATCACGTTGAGCCCGACGGACTGCATGATGCTGACCGCCACGCGGGTCAGGAAAGCGAATACCGGATTGATAAAGACCGTCATCAGACCAACCGCCACCACGCATGCCGCAAGCCAGGCCAGCGCTTTAGGCAGCGGCAGCCAGCGAATTTGCAGTTCGGCCTGATGCTGGCTGGTTTGCCGCGACCAGGCGTACCAGCCGTAAATATTCGCCGCGAAGAAAAATAGCTGCAGCAGCAGGCTGGCGTACAGCTGGATCTGGAAGAAGATGATGGCAAACAGCGTGACGTTCAGCAGACCGAAAGCGTAGTTGCTGATTTTCTCAAGGCTCGCCAGCCAGATACAGAGCAACCCTGCAACCGTCCCCACGGCTTCAATCCAGGACAGATCATAGCCGCCCGCGCCAATCGGGATATGCACCAGAATATTTTGTGTGCTGAAAAAATCCATTTGTTCTCCTTCCGTTGAGCAAAGTAACGACAGCGTTAAGAACGTAGTGTAGCCGCAAAATCCAGCATGCGGTTGAGTGGCAAGAGCGCGCCTTCCCGCAATGCGGCATCAACGTGGATCTCATGCGCCGCCCCGCCCTGCTCCAGCCCTTCGGCAATGGCTTTCAGGCCGTTCATCGCCATCCACGGGCAATGGGCACAGCTGCGACAGGTCGCCCCTTCTCCAGCCGTTGGGGCCTCCAGTAACTCTTTCTCCGGCACGGCCTGCTGCATCTTGTAGAAAATACCGCGATCGGTGGCTACGATAAGCTGCTGGTTCGGGAGCGTCTTCGCTGCGGCAATAAGCTGGCTGGTTGAGCCTACGGCATCCGCCATATCAACAATCGACTGCGGTGATTCCGGATGTACCAGAATCGCCGCCTGCGGGTACAGCGCTTTCATGCGTGCCAGCGCCTGCGTCCTGAACTCATCATGTACGATGCAGGCGCCCTGCCAGCACAGCACATCTGCGCCCGTTTGCTTCTGCACGTAGCGCCCCAGATGACGATCCGGAGCCCAGATAATTTTTTCGCCAAGGCTGTCGAGATGCTCGATCAGTTCGACAGCGATACTGGAAGTGACAACCCAGTCAGCGCGCGCTTTTACGGCAGCAGAGGTATTAGCGTACACCACGACGGTACGATCCGGGTGAGCGTCACAGAAGGCATTAAAAGCATCAATCGGGCAGCCTAAATCGAGCGAGCATTCCGCATTCAGCGTCGGCATCAGAATGGTTTTTTCCGGGCTGAGTATTTTTGCGGTTTCGCCCATAAAACGCACGCCCGCAACCAGCAATGTTTTCGCCGGATGACGAGCCCCGAAACGTGCCATTTCCAGAGAGTCGGAAATACAGCCGCCTGTCTCTTCCGCTAACTGCTGGATTTCCGGGTCGGTGTAGTAGTGCGCCACCATCACCGCCTCTTTTTCTTTCAGCAGCCGCTTTATCTTTTCACGGTAAAACTGCTTTTCATCGGCGCTAAGCAGGGCGGGTTTTGGCGGGAACGGATAAATTGCGCTTTCAGGATCAAACATTACGCTCATCATGGCTTCTCGTTTTACTGGCTTAACCAAACCACCGTAGGAATGTGCACAATCGGGCTATTTCCACTGATGGTGTTTTATATGCTAAACAAGATAGCGAAATTCAATCAGAAAGTCGTGAGATAATTTTGGGGAAGCGCAGAAAAACAAAAAAGCGCCAAAAGGCGCTTTTTTCTGAATTTGGTGGGTCGTGCAGGATTACTCGCTTCGCTCGCCCTTCGGGCCGTCGCCACAAGCGGCTCCGTTGTCTCACGTCGTTCGACTCGAACCTGCAGCAGGCTATTCGTCTCATCCTGAGACTCACCCTTCGGGACAACGCGTTACGTTGTTCAAAATTGTTCCAGACAATTTTGTCTCATCCGGCACGAATCGGAAACAGCAAAAAGGCGCCTTTAGGGCGCCTTTCCACATTGGTGGGTCGTGCAGGATTCGAACCTGCGACCAATTGATTAAAAGTCAACTGCTCTACCAACTGAGCTAACGACCCCTTTCGGGATTTTCTTCGAAGACGCCACCAATTAAGATGGTGGGTCGTGCAGGATTCGAACCTGCGACCAATTGATTAAAAGTCAACTGCTCTACCAACTGAGCTAACGACCCATTGGGTGTTGCTTCGAAGAGGTACTGCTGAACACTCGATTTCACCAAAATATTGGTGGGTCGTGCAGGATTCGAACCTGCGACCAATTGATTAAAAGTCAACTGCTCTACCAACTGAGCTAACGACCCGAGTGGTGGGTGATGACGGGATCGAACCGCCGACCCCCTCCTTGTAAGGGAGGTGCTCTCCCAGCTGAGCTAATCACCCGATACTACGCTGGATACTTCTTACTAACTTAAGTTAGTGGTGGGTCGTGCAGGATGACTCGGCCGAAGCCTCGCCCTACGGCGCCGTTGCTGAAGCAACGTTATCCTTCACGCTTTACTACCACAATCTACTTTAGTAGTGGTGGGTCGTGCAGGATTCGAACCTGCGACCAATTGATTAAAAGTCAACTGCTCTACCAACTGAGCTAACGACCCACTGTTTTCGCGGCTTTCAGGATGTTTGATATCCCTTGGCAACGGCGGCATATATTACTGGTTTCAGATTTCAGCGCAACAAATTTTTCGAATAAAATGCGCTAAGTGCTTATGATTCATGCGGCATGACCAGAAAGAGTTCAATTTCAGGTCATGCCATAAGCATCAGAGTCCATTCAGGCGTTTTTGTGCCTGTTTGGCTCCTTCAGTGCCTGGATATTTAGCGACCACCTGCTGATAAACCGCTTTGGCTTTCGCAGTATCACCTTTGTCCTGCATGATCACACCGACTTTAAACATCGCGTCGGAGGCTTTCGGTGATTTTGGGTAATTTTTCACCACGGAGGCAAAATAAAACGCCGCATCATCCTTTTTACCCTTGTTGTAATTCAGCTGTCCGAGCCAGTAGTTGGCATTCGGCTGGTAGGTTGAATCCGGGTATTTTTTGACGAAAGCCTGAAATGCGGCAATGGCGTCATCCTGGCGAGAAGCATCTTTCACCAGGGCGATAGCCGCATTGTAATCCGTGTTGGCATCCCCGCTCTGCACAGGCGAGCCTGACGCTGCCGCGCCCGCTGACGGTGCTGCGGTAGCTGCAGCCGCCCCGCTCTGATCGCCTGCTGCTGGCTGCGCCTGAGCCGCATTACCGCCGCTGCTCATGCCATCAAGCTGAGACTGGATCTGCTTCTGGCGATCAACCGCCTGATTGAGCTGATACTGGCTTTCCTGAATCTGACCACGCAGGGCATCAATATCGGCCTGGTTGTCCTGAAGCTGTTGCTGGAGTTGAGTCAAAAGTTGACTGTGAGCGTTGGAAATACGCTCGAGTTGAGTGACGCGGTCTTCGACCGAGCCTGAGCCGACACTACTGATTGGCGCCTGAGCATTAGCGGCCCAGGGGGCCGCTATGCCAACCAGTAACGACAGACTCAACAGGTGATGTCTGAAGTTACTGCTCATGCAATTCTCTTAGTAAACCAGTACGGCACGACGGTTTTTGGAGTAAGCCGCTTCGTCGTGACCCAGTACGGCAGGTTTCTCTTTACCGTAAGAAACGATGGAGATCTGGTCAGCAGAAACGCCTTTACCCTGCAGGTACATTTTAACCGCGTTAGCACGACGTTCGCCCAGCGCGATGTTGTACTCTGGAGTACCACGTTCGTCAGCGTGACCTTCTACGGTGACTTTGTAAGACGGGTTGCTACGCAGGAAGTTTGCGTGCGCGTCCAGCATGGCAGCGAAGTCAGAACGGATATCGTACTTGTCGAGATCGAAGTAAACGATGTTGTTCTGCTGCAGCTGCTGCAGCTGCAGACGAGCTTGCTCTTCAGAAGACATGTTGCCGTTACCGTTAGCATCCATACCAGTGCCAGCACCCATCATGCCTTCACCGCTCTGATCGTTGCTGGCATTCTTGTTGGAAGAACACGCCGCGATAGCCATTACTGGCAGAGCGATCATCAGTCCTTTCAGCACTTTGTTCAGTTGCATTTCTTTGATTCCTATAATATTCAATTAATTATTATCACAGATACGGCGACCAGGCAGGCGATTTAACCTGTCCATCAGTTGCCGGAAGACGCGCTTTGAAACGCCCATCTGTAGAAACCAGATTCAGCACGGATCCCATCCCCTGAGAAGAGCTGTAGATAACCATTGTGCCGTTCGGTGCCAGACTTGGCGTTTCATCCAGGAACGTTGACGACAGAACCTGTACGCCACCCGCTGCCAGATCTTGTTTGGCAATATGCTGCTGGCCGTTAGCCGAGCTCACCATCACCATAAATTTGCCGTCGGAGCTCACATCCACGTCCTGGTTCTGAGCACCTTCCCAGGTAATACGCTGTGGAGTACCGCCGTTAATACCAACTTTATAAATCTGCGGACGACCGGCCTGGTCTGAAGTAAAGGCCAGAGACTGGCTGTCCGGGAACCAGCTTGGTTCCGTGTTGTTACTGCGGCCCGTCGTCACCTGCTGAATCTGACCGGAGCCCAGATCCATCACGTACAGCTGCAGGCTACCGGTTTTCGACAGAGCGAAGGCCAGTTTGGAGCCGTCAGGAGAGAATGATGGTGCGCCGTTGTGCTGCGGGAACGAAGCAACCTGACGAATAGCACCGTTTGCCAGCGTCTGAATAACCAGCGCAGAACGACCGCTTTCGAAGGTAACGTAAGCCAGTTTTGAACCGTCCGGAGACCACGCCGGAGACATCAGAGGCTGCGGAGAACGGTGAACCACGAACTGGTTGTAACCATCATAGTCAGATACGCGCAGCTCATACGGGAACTGGCCGCCGTTAGTCTGTACTACGTAAGCGATACGAGTGCGAAAAGCGCCTTTGATACCGGTCAGCTTCTCAAATACTTCGTCACTGGCAGTATGGCCCGCATAGCGCAGCCACTGCTTGTTCACTTTGTAGGAGTTCTGGGCCAGAACGGTACCCGGCGCGCCGCCGGTGTCTACCAGCTGGTAAGCCACGGTGTAAGAACCGTCACCGTTTGGCGTCACCTGGCCGACGACAACAGCGTCAATACCGAGCGCAGACCATGCCGCAGGCTGAACTTCCTGAGCAGAACCCGGCTGCTGAGGCAGACGAGAACGATCGAGCGGGTTAAATTTACCGCTGTTACGCAGGTCAGCCGCAACGATACCGCCAACATCTTCAGGTGCCGCACCCGGACCGGCCCATTTAAATGGCGCCACGCCGATTGGGCGTGCCGAATCCACCCCCTGGGTGATTTCGATACGTACTTCTGCGTGCAGCGCCGCTGCAAACAGCATCAGAAAACCAAATGCTACTTTTAATGCCTGCTTCATCATATCTCCCTTATCCAGGCGAAAAGCCCACGATAATTTAGCAGAATGTTAACAAACTCAAATACACAAAACTACCAAAACCCTGAGACTTGCCTGGTACATTTTTCCCCGCTTGTACGGGGAAATCTGCCTTAAGGTTTGAAGTCCAGCGGCGCATTTTTGAACACTTCATACACGGCTTCTGATGGAGGTTTAGGGAACCGAGCCTGTCGTGCTGCAGCCAGTGCCGCAGTACAAAGCGCCGGATCGCCGCCCTCAGAGGTGATACTAGCTAAAGTACCGTCAGGATTCAGTTTGACACGCAGCGTACACACTTTACCTGCGTACGAAGAAGCATCATAAAAGCGACTTTCAATAGCCGCTTTAATCTGTCCGGCATAGTTGCTGATATCCGCGCCTGAAGCGCCGTTGTTCTTAGTGTTACCGCTTCCGGCGGCGGCGGCATTGTTTCCTTTCGCCCCACCACCGGTTTTCGGCGCATTCTTACCTGAGCTGAGATCGCCCAGCAGGTCGTCAACGCCCGATGCTTCTTTTGCTTCAGCTGCTTTTTTCGCTGCTGCCGCTTTAGCCGCAGCGGCCTTATCTGCAGCAGCCTTGTCAGCTGCGGCTTTCTTTGCAGCAGCCTTTTCGGCGGCAGCTTTCTCGGCAGCGGCTTTATCTGCGGCCGCTTTTTCAGCTGCTTTTGCAGCCGCAGCTTTCTCTGCTGCGGCGGCTTTTTTCGCGGCATCGGCGGCAGCTTTTTTCTCAGCGTCTTGCTGAGCTTTTTTCGCCGCTTCGGCCTCAGCTTTCTTCTGAGCGTCAGCTGCGGCTTTTGCTGCTTCCGCCTCGGCTTTCTTCTGAGCATCCGCCGCCGCTTTCTTCGCGGCTTCGGCCGCAACTTTCGCCTGGGCGTCTGCTTTGGCCTTCGCCAGCGCCGCCGCTTTCACGGCGGCTTCTTCCGCCTGCTTCTGCTGTTCCTGCGCCTGCTTAGCTGCCTGCTCCGCTTGTTTTTGCGCGTCAGCCTGCTTAGCGGCTTCTTCCTGTGCTTTCAGACGATCCTGCTCGAGCTGCTTCAGGCGCTCCTGTTCGGCGGCCTGCTTTTCTCGCATCTCTTCCGCCTGCTGCTGCGCCTGTTTTTCACGCTGCTCTTCCGCGCGACGAGCGCTTGCCTGCTGGTTCTGTTGACGATTGTAGTTCTGCACGACCGCACCCGGGTCGACCATCACCGCATCAATAGATGAGCCACCGCCCCCGCCTGCCGAAGCATCTATATGCTCATCGAACGAACTCCAAATCAGCAGTGCAATCAGAATGATATGCAAGACGACTGAAATGATAATCGCGCGTTTAAGCTTTTCGTTTTGTTGGTCGGTTGCCTTTGACACTCTCGGTTCCCAAAAACTGTTAGCCTGTTAGCCGGGTCAGATTGGCTGGGTCATTAAACCCACTGACTTCACACCCGCGCTGTGCAACAGGTTTAGCGCTTTAATGATTTCATCGTAAGGCACATCTTTCGCGCCACCGATCAGGAAGATCGTTTTCGGATTCGCCTGCAGCCGACGCTGAGCTTCAGCAACAACCTGCTCCGGCGGCAGCTGTGGCATCTTGTCCGGACCGACATTGACGCTGTACTGCCCTACTCCGGACACTTCCACAATCACCGGCGGATCGTCATTGGTGCTGACGGCCTGCGACTCGGTCGCATCTGGCAGATTGACATCCACGCTCTGCGAAATGATCGGCGCTGTCGCCATGAAGATCAGCAGCAGCACCAGCAGCACATCCAGCAACGGAACGATGTTAATTTCGGACTTCAGTTCACGACGTCCGCGTCCACGTCTGGCCATGGTTTACCCCTTGTTGCTTTCGCTGCTGGTAAATGCCTGGCGGTGCAGAATCGCGGTGAACTCTTCCATAAAGTTGTCGTAGTTCAGCTCCAGCTTGTTCACGCGTTGGTTCAGGCGGTTATAAGCCATAACCGCTGGAATCGCGGCAAACAGACCAATCGCGGTTGCGATCAGCGCTTCGGCAATACCTGGAGCCACCATCTGCAACGTTGCCACTTTTACCGCACCCAGTGCGATAAAGGCGTGCATGATCCCCCACACTGTGCCAAACAGGCCGATATACGGGCTGATGGAACCGACCGTGCCGAGGAAAGGAATGTGGTTTTCGAGGTTTTCCAGCTCTCGGTTCATGGAGATGCGCATCGCACGCGACGCCCCTTCCACAATCGCTTCAGGCGCGTGGCTGTTCGCCCGATGTAAACGAGCAAACTCTTTGAAGCCACTGTAGAAAATCTGCTCTGAACCGGTCAGGTTGTCGCGACGGCCCTGGCTTTCCTGATACAGGCGAGAGAGTTCAATGCCGGACCAGAACTTGTCTTCGAAGGCTTCAGCTTCGCGACCTGCCGCATTGAGGATACGCGTTCTCTGGATAATGATGGCCCAGGAGGCGATTGAAAAACCAATCAAGATCAACATGATAAGTTTAACCAGAAGGCTTGCCTTCAGGAACAAATCAAGGATATTCATGTCAGTCACTGCTTAAACTCCGCGACAATAGACTTGGGAAGCGCACGAGGCTTCATTAAGAGTGGATCAACGCAAACAATCAGCACTTCCGCCTCGTTGAGGACTTTGTTTTCTGCGTTGACTATCCGCTGCGTGAACACCAGAGAGGTGCCCCGCATCGCTGTAATTTCCGTCTGGACTTCGAGCATGTCGTCGAGTCTGGCGGCGGCGAAATACTCCAGCGTCATCTTGCGCACCACAAAGGCAACGCGTTCAGCCAGCAGAACCTGTTGGCTGAAGTGATGGTGGCGCAGCATCTCAGTGCGTGCTCTCTCATAGAAAGCGACATAGCTGGCGTGGTAAACCACACCACCGGCGTCGGTGTCTTCGTAATAGACACGAACCGGCCATCGAAACAGCGTTGTATTCACTTTACATCCCGGTAATGCAAACAATATTTAGGGCTTTCAAACTTCGCTACTATACGCGCGGGAATGATGGTTTGGAATGGGGGAAAGTAAACGGAGAGTAAATTTTTATGGGCTCGAACAAGCCCATAGCGATTAACGGATGTTTCTGAATCAGGCGTAAAAGAAAATCAGCCCGGCAAGCAGGACGAGGTCAGCAATCAGTGGGCAAAAAATCCCCTGCCAGTGGATTGACTTTGGACGAAAACCCACGCCATGAATGACGCCCGCACACACCGCCCACATGATCAGGAAACCATGCCAGATTTCCAGCTCGCTGGTTTTAGCCGCAAAGCGGGAGGGATCCCAGAAGATGCAGCCCGCCAGCACTAATGCCATCAGTAACGAAAGGGCCCTTAACGGGCCCTTGTCCATTACCGCATACAACGCTGCGATAAGTTTAGTCATTAATGATCTTCTTTTTGTCCGGACTCAACGTGTTCTAGCGCCAGGGCGGTGATCACGCCGAACGCACAAGCCAGAAGCGTTCCCAGAATCCATGCGAAGTACCACATATGTTGCTCCTTACTCAGTACAGGGAATGGGTGTTGCGTTCGATGTCATCTTTGGTGATACGACCGAACATTTTCCAGTAACACCAGGCGGTGTAGAGCAGAATAATCGGTACAAACACCATCGCCGCGTAAGTCATCACGTTCAGCGTCAGCTGGCTGGAGGTCGCATCCCACATGGTCAGGCTCGCGTTCATCATTGTGCTTGAAGGCATAATGAATGGGAACATAGCGATACCTGCGGTCAGGATGATGCAGGCCAGCGTCAGCGAGGAGAACAGGAACGCCCAGGCGCCCTTCTCTGCACGCGAAGTGACGATAGTGAGCAGAGGCAGCACCACGCCCAGAGCAGGAATCGCCCACAGAGCCGGCATATTGTTGAAGTTCACCATCCAGGCACCCGCTTCACGCACGACTTCTTTAGTCAGCGGGTTAGACGCGGCATGGTGATCGAGAACCGATTTCACCACGTAGCCATCAATGCCGTAGTAAACCCAGACGCCCGCCAGAACGAAGCACACCATGGTCACCAGAGCCGCTACCTGAGAAACGGTACGCGTGCGCAGATGCAGTTCGCCTGCGGTACGCATTTGAAGATAGGTTGCGCCCTGCGTCAGGATCATCGCCACGCTCACAATCCCTGCCAGCAGACCAAACGGATTGAGCAGTTGGAAGAAGTTACCGGTGTAGTAAAGACGCATGTACTCGTCGAGATGGAACGGTACGCCCTGAAGCAGGTTACCGAACGCCACGCCAATCACCAGCGGTGGTACGAAGCTACCGATGAAGATGCCCCAGTCCCACATGTTGCGCCAGCGGGTATCTTCAATCTTGGAACGGTAGTCGAAACCAACCGGACGGAAGAATAAAGACGCCAGCACCAGAATCATCGCCACGTAGAAACCGGAGAACGCAGCCGCGTAGACCATCGGCCAGGCAGCGAACAGTGCGCCACCTGCGGTGATCAGCCACACCTGGTTACCGTCCCAGTGCGGGGCGATGGAGTTAATCATGATTCGACGCTCGGTGTCAGTGCGACCAAGCAAACGGGTGAGCATGCCCACCCCCATGTCGAAACCATCAGCGACCGCAAAACCAATCAGCAGAATGCCAACCAGCAGCCACCAGATAAAACGTAATACTTCATAATCGAACATTTGACGACTCCTGTCTTAGCGTGCCGGCTGACCAGACACAGGGGTCTGCTCAAAATGGTAACGACCGGTTTTCAGGCTGCTTGGTCCCAGACGCGCAAATTTGAACATCAGGAACATTTCCGCCACCAGGAACAACGTGTACAGGCCGCAAATCAGCAACATCGAGAAGAGGAGATCGCCTGTGGTCAGCGACGAGTTCGCGACGGCCGTCGGTAACACCTCACCTATCGCCCACGGCTGACGACCATATTCTGCGACAAACCAGCCGGACTCAATGGCGATCCACGGCAGCGGAATACCGTACAGGCAAGCACGCAGCAGCCATTTTTTACTGCCGATACGATTACGAATAACCGTCCAGAAGCAGGCGGCAATGATAAGCAGCATCAGCACGCCACACGCCACCATGATACGGAAAGCAAAGTACAGCGGAGCGACGCGAGGAATCGAGTCTTTCGTCGCCTGCTGGATTTGTGCTTCCGTCGCATCAGAGACGTTCGGGGTATAACGCTTCAGCAGCAGACCGTAACCCAGGTCTTTTTTCACGCTGTTAAATTCGTTACGTACGGACTGATCGGCTGAACCGGAACGCAGTTCTTCCAGCAGTTTGTAAGCCTTCATCCCGTTACGAATACGCTCTTCGTGCTGAACCATCAGCTCTTTCAGGCCCGTCACCTGCTTATCAACAGAACGGGTGGCGATGATGCCCAGCGCGTAAGGAATTTGAATTTGCAGATGGTTTTTCTGCGCATCCTGATCGGGAATACCAAACAGGGTAAAGGAAGCCGGTGCTGGCTGCGTTTCCCATTCGGCTTCAATGGCGGCCAGTTTGGTTTTCTGTACGTCACCCATTTCGTAACCGGATTCATCACCCAGCACGATAACGGAGAGTACTGCGGCCATACCGAAGCTCGCGGCAATAGCAAAGGAGCGTTTCGCGAAAGCGAAATCGCGATTACGCAGCATATAGTAGGAACTGATACCGAGGATGAACATCGCGCCGCACACGTAGCCGGATGCCACGGTGTGCACGAATTTCACCTGAGCAACCGGGTTCAGGACGAGCTCGGAGAAGCTCACCATCTCCATGCGCATGGTTTCGAAGTTGAAGTCTGATGCCACCGGGTTCTGCATCCAGCCGTTGGCGACCAGAATCCAGAGTGCGGACATGTTTGAACCCAGAGCAACGAGCCAGGTTACCGCCATGTGTTGGATTTTACCCAGACGATCCCAACCGAAGAAGAACAGACCTACAAAGGTGGATTCGAGGAAGAAGGCCATCAGCCCTTCGATCGCCAGCGGCGCACCGAAGATATCGCCCACGTAGTGGGAATAGTAAGACCAGTTAGTCCCGAACTGGAACTCCATGGTCAGGCCGGTTGCCACACCCAGAGCGAAGTTGATACCAAACAACTTGCCCCAGAACTTGGTCATATCTTTATAAATCTGTTTGCCGGAAAGGACGTAGACCGTTTCCATGATGGCCAGCAGGAACGCCATACCGAGCGTCAGTGGCACAAAAAGGAAGTGGTACATCGCGGTCAAGGCAAACTGTAAGCGCGACAGTTCGACTATATCTAACATCATGACTCCTTGCTCATCGCATGAAGACTCCGAGAGTGAATCCCGTTAGAAAGGATTCACACGCATGCCCCAATACAAATTGATTTGCTTCCCGTCCCGTTGCCGCGATCGTGTGTGATAACGGCAATAAGCAAAGGTTACAAATAAGTTAATAAAAAAACCCAAATTGATCCCATGAATATATTACGCCGTAAAACCCTTACAATAAACAGGTTTTTATTGAGTAAGATTTACGTTTTTCGACGCTGATCAATATATAGCTAAGATGATGCATTTCGACCACTTTGATCCGCGACAATTTACCGCTTTACACTACGTTTTTCCAGGCATTACATATTGATTTAAATCAATTTCACCCTCACATGTTAATTCTGTATGCGCACTATGATTCATAGTGAAATCAATGTTAAAAACATGTTCGCGGCATGACATTGATGGTTATCAAATAAGACGAAATTGGCACGAAAGGTAATGGCTTTTTAACTGCGGGCACAATAAGACGAGAAAGAGGAACAGGATTAGAAGTTTAAACCCTAAGAAAGGCTTTTTCTGCCGCCAAGTATAGCTGCTTTTTATTACATTTCATTCACAGCAATGATTTTAATATTTAACACACCAACATAACGCCGGGTTAAAAAGAAAACGCTCGTGCAATGTGCAGTCGGGACTCGTTTGCAGAATTATTGATCAGAGCGGATACGCCACAGAGACGCGGACAATGCGCAGGTATAAAAAAGGCCACCCGCTAAGGTGGCCAACCATGTCGAAAAGGGACATATAAAGCTCCCCGCACGGGGAGCAGAGAGGATTATCAGTTAATGATGGTTTTCAGCGCTTCACCGATGTCGGCGAGGCTGCGAACGGTTTTCACGCCAGCGGCTTCCAGGGCTGCGAATTTCTCATCCGCCGTACCTTTCCCGCCCGCAATGATTGCACCTGCGTGACCCATACGCTTGCCTTTCGGTGCAGTGACGCCCGCGATGTAGCCGACTACAGGCTTAGTCACATGATCTTTGATATACGCAGCAGCTTCTTCTTCTGCGCTACCGCCGATCTCACCGATCATCACGATTGCTTCAGTCTGCGGATCTTCCTGGAACATCTTCAGGATGTCGATGAAGTTAGAACCCGGGATCGGGTCACCGCCGATACCCACACAGGTGGACTGGCCGAAACCATAGTCGGTGGTCTGCTTAACCGCTTCATAGGTCAGGGTGCCGGAGCGGGAAACGATGCCCACTTTGCCAGGCTTGTGAATGTGGCCTGGCATGATGCCGATTTTGCTGGCGCCTGGGGTAATAACGCCCGGGCAGTTCGGGCCAATCATGCGCACGCCCGCTTCATCCAGCTTGACCTTCACGGTCAGCATATCCAGAGTCGGGATGCCTTCGGTGATGGTGATGATAAGCTTGATGCCTGCATCGATGGCTTCCAGGATAGAGTCTTTGCAGAACGGCGCCGGAACGTAGATAACGGTGGCGGTTGCGCCGGTCGCTTCTACCGCTTCGCGCACGGTGTTGAAGACCGGCAGGCCAAGATGCGTGGTGCCGCCTTTTCCTGGCGTTACGCCGCCAACCATGTTGGTGCCGTAAGCAATCGCTTGTTCAGAGTGGAAAGTCCCCTGGCTACCGGTAAAGCCCTGGCAGATAACCTTGGTGTTTTTATCAATTAAAATGGACATTATTTCCCCTCCACTGCGTGAACGACCTGCTGAGCCGCATCGGTCAGACTTTTCGCTGCAATAATATTCAGGCCGCTGTCAGCCAGTCTTTTCGCGCCGAGCTCGGCGTTGTTACCTTCCAGACGCACGACCACCGGCACGTTCACGCCCACTTCTTCTACTGCACCGATGATGCCGTCAGCAATCAGGTCACAACGAACGATGCCGCCGAAGATATTCACCAGCACAGCTTTCACGTTGTCATCAGAGAGGATAATTTTGAACGCTTCAGTCACGCGCTCTTTGGTTGCGCCGCCGCCAACGTCGAGGAAGTTAGCCGGTTCACCGCCGTGCAGCTTAACGATGTCCATGGTGCCCATCGCCAGACCCGCGCCGTTGACCATGCAACCAATATTGCCATCGAGAGCAACGTAGTTCAGTTCCCACTGCGCAGCCTGCGCTTCACGTGGATCTTCCTGAGACTGATCGCGCATTTCACGCAGATCCGGCTGACGGAACAGGGCGTTGCCGTCCGCACCCAGTTTGCCATCGAGGCAGATCAGGTCACCCTGTTTGGTGATAACCAGCGGGTTGATTTCGATCAGCGCCAGATCGCGTTCCAGGAAGATGTTTGCCAGGCCCATGAAGATCTTGGTGAACTGCTGAACCAGTTTGCCTTCCAGACCCAGTTTGAACGCCAGTTCGCGTCCCTGGTAAGGCATTGGGCCCGCCAGCGGATCGATAGCCACTTTGTGGATCAGGTGCGGAGTTTCTTCCGCTACTTTTTCGATTTCCACGCCGCCTTCGGTAGACGCCATGAACACCACGCGACGGGAGCTGCGATCAACAACCGCGCCCAGGTACAGCTCTTTTGCGATATCGGTCGCCGCTTCCACCAGAATCTGGTTAACAGGCTGGCCGTTCGCATCTGTTTGATAGGTTACCAGGCGTTTACCCAGCCAGTGCTCCGCGAAAGCGCGGATGTCTTCTTTGCTGTTAACCACTTTTACGCCGCCCGCTTTACCGCGGCCGCCAGCGTGTACCTGGCATTTTACGACCCATGGGCCCGCACCAATTTTTGAAGCGGCTTCTTCAGCTTCACGCGGAGTTGAGCAGGCATAGCCTACTGGCGCAGGTAAACCATAGCGGGCAAACAGCTGTTTGGCCTGGTATTCATGTAAGTTCATGCGTTCTATCCACTTTTAGGGTAATCGTTATCTTTGAACCCGTAGGCCCGATACGCAGAGCGCCATCGGGCATTACACTTTTGCCGGATGGCGGCGCAAACGCCTTATCCGGCCTACAGGGCAGGTGATACTCTTGTTACTACACGTCCAGCAGCAGACGAGTTGGATCTTCCAGCAGCTCTTTAATGGCCACGAGGAAGCCCACGGATTCACGACCGTCAATCAGGCGGTGATCGTAGGAGAGTGCCAGATACATCATCGGCAGGATCTCTACTTTACCGTCTACCGCCATTGGGCGATCTTTGATGGCGTGCATGCCAAGAATCGCGCTCTGCGGTGGGTTAATGATCGGGGTGGACATCAGAGAACCGAATACGCCGCCGTTGGTGATGGTGAAGTTACCGCCGGTCAGATCTTCCACGGTCAGCTTGCCGTCACGGCCTTTCACCGCCAGCTCTTTGATGTTTTTCTCGATGTCCGCCATGCCCAGCGTGTCAACGTCGCGCAGCACTGGCGTTACCAGACCACGCGGCGTGGAAACCGCCATGCTCACGTCGAAGTAGTTGTGGTACACCACATCGTCGCCGTCGATGGAGGCGTTCACTTCCGGGTAGCGTTTCAGCGCTTCAACCACCGCTTTCACGTAGAAGGACATGAAGCCCAGACGGATGCCGTGACGTTTTTCAAACGCATCGCCATACTGCTTACGCAGATCCATGATTGGCTTCATGTTGACTTCGTTGAACGTGGTCAGCATGGCGGTAGAGTTTTTCGCTTCCAGCAGACGCTCGGCCACGCGTTTACGTAGACGGGTCATTGGTACGCGTTTTTCGGAGCGGCCAGCCAGCGGGGCTGGTGCTGCAGCCGGAGCCGCGGCAGGCGCTTTCGCTTCTGCTTTAGCCGGGGCTTTCGCCAGGTGTTTTTCCACGTCTTCACGGGTCAGACGACCACCGACACCGGTGCCTTTAATGGCGCTGGCTTCGAGATTGTGCTCAGCCAGCAGGCGACGAATCGCCGGGCTCAGGGCATCATTGCTCTGCTCTTCCAGAGAAGCCTGCTGGCGCTGGGCCGGCGTAGACTCTTTGGTGTCCGCTTTCGCTTCAGTGGCTTTACCGGCGCTGTTACCTTCACGCAGGCGACCCAGGATCTGACGGGAAGTCACGGTTGTGCCTTCATCTTCCAGTACGGCATCGAGAATGCCGTCCGCCGACGCCGGTACTTCCAGTACCACTTTGTCAGTTTCGATTTCGACCAGCACTTCATCGCGGACAACCGCGTCGCCTGGCTTCTTGTGCCAGGTGGCAACCGTGGCATCGGCTACGGATTCTGGCAGGTCGGGAACAAGAATATCTACGCTACTCATTTTGTATCCTTTAATTAATCGACGTTCAGCGCGTCATTGACCAGATCTTGCTGCTGTTTCTGGTGAACGGACATATACCCTACTGCCGGAGAAGCAGAGGCCGGGCGACCTGCGTAACGCAGGGCAGACCCAAATGGAATCACTTCACGTAAGTGATGCTGGCTGCAGTACCAGGCGCCCTGGTTGAGCGGCTCTTCCTGGCACCAGACAAAGTCATGTACGTGAGCATAAGGTTTCAGCGCATCCTGCATCGCCTGATGCGGGAACGGATAAAGCTGCTCGATACGCACGATGGCGACATCTTTCTGATCGTTTTTGCGACGCTGTTCCAGCAGGTCGTAGTAAACCTTACCAGAGCACATGACGACGCGTTTCACCGCCTTCGGATCCAGCTCGTCAATTTCACCGATCGCCGGCTGGAAGGTGCCGTTCGCCAGCTCATCAAGGCTGGAAACCGCCAGCGGATGACGCAGCAGGGATTTCGGTGACATCACCACCAGCGGACGGCGCATTCCGCGCAGCGCCTGACGACGCAGCATGTGGTAAACCTGAGCCGGAGTCGACGGCACGCAAACCTGCATGTTCTGCTCAGCACAGAGTTGCAGATAACGTTCCAGGCGCGCGGAGGAGTGCTCCGGACCCTGCCCTTCGTAGCCGTGCGGCAGCAGCATGGTCAGGCCACACATCCGGCCCCATTTCTGCTCACCGGAGCTGATGAACTGGTCGATAACCACCTGAGCACCGTTGGCGAAGTCGCCGAACTGCGCTTCCCAGATAGTCAGAATGCGCGGTTCTGCGGTGGCGTAGCCGTATTCGAAGGCCAGAACGGCCTCTTCAGACAGCACGGAGTCCCAGACGCGGAACTGACCCTGACCGTTGTGCACGTGCTCAAGCGGGGTATAAGTGGAGCCGTTAACCTGGTTGTGGATAACCGCATGACGGTGGAAGAACGTGCCGCGACCGGCATCTTCACCGGACAGACGCACCGGAATGCCTTCGTCCACCAGCGTTGCGTAAGCCAGCGTTTCTGCGCCGCCCCAGTCGAACAGCTTCTCGCCTGCGGCCATCGCCTGGCGGTCACCGTAGATTTTCGCTACGCGGGACTGCATTTCAACGGCTTCCGGCACGGTGCTGATGCGTTTCGCGAGCTCCTGCAGACGCTTCACTTCCACCTTGTTCGGGTAGCTCTCATCCCACTCGTGGTTGAGGTACGGTGACCAGGTGAAGGAGTGCATGTTCATCGGACGCCACTCTTTCACCACGCATTCACCGGCATCCAGCGCGTCGCGGTAGAGATTGACCATCTCGGTGGCATCTTCCAGCGTTGCCACTTTTTCACTTTCAAGCTTGTCAGCGTAAAGTTTGCGCGGGGTCGGATGCTTTTTGATTTTCTGGTACATCAGCGGCTGGGTTGCGCTTGGCTCGTCGGCTTCGTTATGGCCGTGACGACGGTAGCAAACCAGATCGATGAACACATCGCGTTTGAAGGTGTTACGGAAGTCCAGCGCCAGGCGAGTCACAAACGCCACGGCTTCCGGGTCATCTGCGTTCACGTGGAAGATTGGCGCCATCACCATCTTACCGATATCGGTACAGTACGGCGTGGAGCGCGCATCCAGCGGGTTGGACGTAGTGAAGCCCACCTGATTGTTGATAACGATGCGAACGGTACCGCCCACTTCGTAACCGCGTGCTTTGGACATGTTCAGGGTTTCCTGAACCACGCCCTGGCCCGCCACGGCGGCGTCGCCGTGAATGGTGATTGGCAATACTTTATTGCTGCTTGGCTCTTCCAGACGATCCAGACGGGCGCGTACGGAACCGATAACCACCGGGCTCACGATTTCGAGGTGCGACGGGTTGAACGCCAGCGCCAGGTGAACCAGGCCGCCTTCGGTTTCCATGTCAGACGAGAAGCCCATGTGGTACTTCACGTCGCCGGTGCCGAGGTGTTCTTTATGTTTACCGGCGAATTCATCGAACAGATCCTGCGGTTTTTTACCCAGCACGTTGATCAGCACGTTCAGACGACCGCGGTGCGCCATGCCCAGCACCACTTCACGGGTGCCGCTCTTACCCGCGTGGCGGATAAGTTCTTTCAGCATTGGCACCAGCGCATCGCCGCCTTCCAGCGAGAAGCGTTTCGCACCCGGGAATTTCGCGCCCAGATAACGCTCAAGGCCTTCCGCCGCTGTCAGCTCAGTCAGGAAGCGTTTTTTCTCATCAGCGGTAAAGCTCGCGTGACCGACCACCGATTCGATACGCTGCTGGATCCAGCGCTTCTCTTCCGTGGAGGTAATGTGCATGTATTCCGCGCCGATGGAGCCACCGTAGGTTTGCTTCAGCGCGGCAATCAAATCGCCCAGCTTCATGGTTTCTTTGCCGATGGCAAAAGAGCCCACGTTAAAGCTGTCCTGGAGATCGGCTTCGGTCAGATCGTGGAACGCAGGTTCCAGATCGGCCACAGGATCCTGCTTCCACAGGCCAAGCGGATCGAGGTTCGCGGCCTGATGACCACGGAAACGCCAGGCGTTGATCAGCTGCAGGACTTTTACCTGCTTCGCGTTGGTATCGGGATCGGAAATCGCGGAAGAGTAACGCGAGGCATCCTTCGCCAGACGGCGGAAGTAATCACGCGTTGTGGAATGAAATTGATCGGGTTTGACTCCGGTGCCAGGCAGTTGCTGGAACATGGAACGCCAGTTGGCGTCGACAGAGTCAGGATCGGTTAAGAAGTCTTCATAGAGCTGTTCTATCCAGCTCTGGTTGGAACCAGAGAGGTAAGAAGAGTCCAGCCAGGCTTTCATTGCGCCGTTCTGCATCGTGATCCCTTAAGCATTTTTATGCTTACTTTCGCCGTAGAAACTACCACGCACACCGGGGTACCGGGTCTGCGTGCCGGGGTTCACTTGCGAGCTCTTCTGTTCAGGCCCGCGAAGGAACCTTTAGAAACTGTCTTAGGGCCTGTGCCCTCTCCCCTGCCTTCTCGCCTGAGAAGGGGAAGTACATCGGCAGTTTTTAAAGATTTCCTGCAATTATTTGCCTGATGACGCTCCGCTTATCAGGCCTACAAGGTCCATAACCCGTAGGCCTGATAAGACGTCAGTCGCCATCCGGCAACCACTACAATTTACGCACTGCGCTGCAGCAACATCGATTTGATGTGGCCGATGGCGCGCGTCGGATTCAGCCCTTTCGGACAGACACTGACGCAGTTCATGATGCTGTGACAGCGGAATACGCTGAAAGCGTCACTCAGCCCTTCCAGGCGGTTGTCGGTTTCGGTATCACGGCTGTCGATCAGGAAGCGGTACGCCGCTAACAGACCGGCCGGGCCGATGAACTTATCCGGATTCCACCAGAACGACGGGCAAGAAGTGGAGCAGCAGGCACAGAGAATACACTCGTACAGGCCGTCCAGTTTTTCACGCTGCTCGGGCGACTGTAAATGCTCGCGAGCGGGTGGATTTTGCCCATTATTCAACAGGTAAGGCTTAATCTTCTCATATTGGGCATAGAACTGCCCCATGTCTACCACCAAATCACGCACCACCGGCAACCCCGGCAGAGGGCGAATCACGATTTTCTGCCCTGCGCGCTGCAAAGCGGAAACCGGGGTGATACACGCCAGGCCGTTCTTGCCGTTCATGTTCACGCCATCTGAGCCACAAACGCCTTCGCGGCAGGAGCGGCGGAACGACAGCGTCGGGTCCTGTTCTTTCAGCTGGATCAAAGCATCCAGCAACATCATGTCGCGCCCTTCTTCCGCTTCGAGGGTGTAATCCTGCATGCGCGGAGCGTCATCGACATCCGGGTTATAACGATAAACTGAAAACTCGAGTTTCATCTTCCTGTCTCCGCAATTAGTAGGTACGCACTTTCGGCGGGAATGCCGGACGCAGTTTCGGCTCCATGTTCACCTCACGGCGGGTCATGGTTTCCGTCTGCGGCTGGTACAGACTGTGGCAGAGCCAGTTTTCATCATCGCGATCCGGGAAGTCGAAGCGGCTGTGTGCGCCACGGCTTTCGGTACGGAAGTTTGCCGACACCGCGGTGGCGTATGCGGTTTCCATCAGGTTATCCAGCTCCAGGCACTCGATGCGCTGGGTGTTGAATTCGCTGGAGGTATCGTCCAGACGAGCATTTTTCAGACGCTCGCGGATGGCCTTCAGCTGCTCCAGACCTTTCGCCATCGCATCGCCTTCGCGGAACACCGAGAAGTTATGCTGCATGCATTCCTGCAGCGCTTTGCGGATTTCAACCGGATCTTCGCCGTCGCGGTTGCCGTTCCAGCGGTTGAGACGTTCCAGAGAAACATTCACTTCTTCTTCGGTTGCGTCACGAAGCGTGCCCTGCTCGGCGATAGACTCCTGCAGATGCAGGCCAACAGCACGGCCAAACACCACCAGATCCAGCAGTGAGTTGCCGCCCAGACGGTTCGCACCGTGCACGGATACGCAGGCAATTTCGCCAACCGCGAACAAGCCCGGGATCACCACGTCTTCGCCTTTCTCGTTAACGGTCAGCGCCTGGCCGCTCACTTTGGTCGGAATACCGCCCATCATATAGTGGCAGGTTGGGATAACCGGAATCGGCTCTTTCACCGGATCAACGTGAGCGAAGGTGCGGGAGAGTTCAAGGATGCCCGGCAGGCGGGATTCGAGAACCTCTTTACCCAGATGGTCAAGCTTCAGCTTAGCGTGAGGACCCCACGGGCCGTCACAGCCGCGGCCTTCACGGATTTCGATCATGATGGAACGCGCCACCACGTCACGACCGGCCAGGTCTTTCGCATTCGGCGCGTAACGCTCCATAAAGCGCTCGCCGTGTTTGTTCAGCAGATATCCGCCTTCACCACGGCAGCCTTCTGTTACAAGAACGCCTGCGCCCGCGATACCGGTCGGGTGGAACTGCCACATTTCCATATCCTGCACAGGCACGCCCGCACGGATAGCCATACCAACGCCGTCACCGGTGTTGATGTGCGCGTTGGTGGTGGACTGATAAATGCGGCCTGCACCGCCGGTCGCCAGCACGGTAGCGTTAGCTTTGAAGTAAACCACTTCACCGGTTTCGATGCACAAGGCGGTACAACCGACAACGGCACCATCGGCGTTTTTCACCAGGTCCAGCGCATACCACTCGGAGAAAATCGTGGTGTGGTTTTTCAGGTTCTGCTGGTAAAGCGTGTGCAGCAAAGCGTGACCGGTACGGTCCGCTGCGGCTGCGGTACGTGCCGCCTGCTCACCGCCGAAGTTCTTCGACTGGCCGCCAAACGGACGTTGATAGATGGTGCCATTCTCAAGACGAGAAAACGGCAGGCCCATATGGTCCAGCTCCAGAATCGCTTCCGGACCGGTCTTACACATATATTCGATAGCGTCCTGATCACCGATGTAGTCTGACCCTTTAACGGTGTCATACATGTGCCATTCCCAGTTATCTTCATGGGTATTACCGAGCGCCACGGTGATGCCACCCTGCGCGGAAACGGTATGAGAACGGGTCGGGAAGACTTTAGAGAGCAGCGCACAGGTCTGGCCGCTCTGGGAAATTTGCAGCGCGGCACGCATACCTGCGCCACCTGCGCCGATCACAACAGCATCAAATTCTCTGACTGGCAGTTTCATTACACACCCCACACCACAACAAATCCATAAATGACGTAAACCACCAGCGCCACGACGATAGCGAGCTGCAGCGGCAGGCGAATAGCCAGCGGTTTAACGTAGTCGGTCAACACCTGCCACATGCCGATCCAGGCATGAATCAAGATGGAGAATAAAGCCAGCAGGGTGAAGACTTTGGTGAAAGCGGAAGAGAAGAAACCCGTCCAGACTTCCCAGGTGAGCGAACCGTGGGTCGCGAAGAAACCAACCATGTAGATAATGTACAGAGTCAGAACGATCGCGGTGGCACGTACGAGGATGAAGTCATGTACGCCGTTGCGTCCTAATGCTGAGGCGTTGCTTACCATACGAGGACTCCTGCGAGAAGTGAAAGCACGACAGTAATAACAAAAGAAATATTGGCAGACTTTTTACCTGCTTCGAATGTCTCTTCCAGATAGCCAAAATCCATCATCAGATGGCGAATGCCGACCACGGCGTGATACGCCAGCGCCGTCAGAATGCCCCACATAATGAATTTGACGAAGAAGCCGCTCATGATTGAGCTCGCCGTCTGGAAACCTTCAGGAGAAGAGAGACTGGTGCCCAGTAACCACAACAGGATGCCAACCGCCACAAAAGTGATCACGCCAGAAACGCGGTGGAGGATGGACGCTATCGCCGTTACAGGGAATCGGATCGTTTTCAGATCCAGATTGACAGGTCTTTGTTTTTTCACATTTTTTATCATGAATAACGCCCACATGCTGTTCTTATTGTTTCCTTCCTCCGGTCTGCGTGCGGGTCAGACAGCGTCCTTTCTATAACTGCGCGTCATGTAAAAACTCCATTTCAAGAGCTAAAACGACACATTTCAACGCTGGGTGGCTCGGGATTGCAGGGGTTTCCGGAGACCTGGCGGCAGTATAGGCCGTTCACAAAATCATTACAATTAACCTACATATAGTTTGTCGGGTTTTATGCGGAACAGTGATCAGGGTCACGATAACAACATTATTTTAATTTTTACTCACCTGATTTGACAAATATTAAACATTATTGTTACAACCATCACCTGAAAAGGCATATAATGCGTAAAAGTTATGGGGTCATGCTTTCACCTGACAATAAGTTATGTAACAGTGAGAAAGTATTGACCGATGTAATCTGACAGTGAATAGTGATAGACAGGTTTGAATAATCGGACTGCTAAGACCCTGATTTGCTGTAGTTTCATAGTGCGATGAACGTATGCCCCCGGCGCCCTTTGCTCTGTACCCTGGTTAACCCTCGTGAGCTCGGCGGTGAGCCAAATAACAAACTGGTAACGTCTAACCGCACCCTGAAAGCGAATCCGGCATCCCGCAGTCTTATGCAATAAGGCGCTAAGGAGACCGTAAATGGCTGATACAAAGGCAAAGCTCACTCTCAACGGTGACACTGCTATTGAACTGGACGTGCTAAAAGGTACGCTCGGCGAAGACGTGATTGATATTCGTAGTCTTGGTTCGAAAGGCGTATTTACTTTTGACCCGGGTTTCACCTCCACCGCTTCCTGCGAATCCAAAATCACCTTTATCGACGGTGATGAGGGCATCCTGCTGCACCGCGGCTTCCCTATCGATCAGTTAGCCACTCAGTCTAACTATCTCGAGGTGTGCTACATCCTGCTGAACGGTGAAAAACCGAATCAGGCGCAATACGATGAATTCAAAACCATCGTCACCCGTCACACCATGATCCACGAGCAGATCACCCGTCTGTTCCACGGCTTCCGTCGTGACTCTCACCCAATGGCGGTGATGTGTGGCGTGACCGGCGCGCTGGCAGCGTTCTACCACGACGCGATGGACGTTAATAACCCACGCCACCGTGAAATTGCCGCGTTCCGTCTGCTGTCCAAAATGCCGACCATGGCGGCGATGTGCTACAAATACTCCATCGGCCAGCCATTCGTGTATCCACGCAACGACCTCTCCTACGCGGGCAACTTCCTCAACATGATGTTCTCCACGCCGTGTGAAGAATACGTGGTGAACCCGGTTCTGGAACGCGCTATGGACCGCATTCTTATCCTGCACGCTGACCACGAACAGAACGCTTCAACGTCTACCGTCCGTACAGCAGGCTCTTCAGGTGCTAACCCGTTCGCCTGTATCGCTGCCGGTATCGCTTCCCTGTGGGGGCCGGCGCACGGTGGTGCTAACGAAGCGGCACTGAAGATGCTGGAAGAGATCAGCACCGTTGAGCACATTCCGGAATTCGTCCGTCGTGCGAAAGACAAGAACGATTCGTTCCGTCTGATGGGCTTCGGCCACCGCGTGTACAAAAACTACGACCCGCGTGCCACCGTGATGCGTGAAACCTGCCATGAAGTGCTGAAAGAGCTGGGCACTAAAGATGACCTGCTGCAGGTTGCCATGGAGCTGGAACACATCGCGCTGAACGACCCGTACTTCATCGAGAAGAAACTCTACCCGAACGTGGACTTCTATTCCGGCATCATCCTGAAAGCGATGGGCATTCCGTCCTCTATGTTTACCGTGATCTTCGCGATGGCGCGTACCGTCGGCTGGATTGCACACTGGAACGAAATGCATACCGAAGGCATGAAAATCGCCCGTCCACGCCAGCTGTACACCGGCTATGACAAACGCGAGTTCAGTTCAGACCTGAAGAAGCACTAAGTTTGCATTTAGCAAAATAACTGCCCGGCGGCGCCAAGCTTGCCGGGCCTACAGATTTACTGGAATCTGTTTATTTTGTAGGCCGGGTAAGGCGTAGCTGCCACCCGGCATTTTTATTTCTGGCAGGCAGGACACCAGTAAAACGGTCGTGATGACACCATCGTTCTCTCGATAATCCCACCGCAGCGCTCGCAGGGCTCTCCCTCACGATGGAACACCTTAAAGCGGAACAGCGAGCCATGATGTTTGTTTTCGTCGACCTGCCCACGTGTCTGATACGACAAACGAGGAATAGCCAGCAGCGCATGCGCAAGCCTGTCAATCTGCTGCGCCGTCAGCTCGCTGGCTTTATGCGTCGCCGCCAGTTCGCACTCCCACAGAATTTCCACCCGCAGATAGTTGCCAAGCCCGGCGAGAAAAGCCTGGTCGAGCAGCAATCCGGAAAACTGGCGATTACGGAAAGGTTTCGACAGCAGCCGGGCTTTAACCTCCTCTTCCGTCAGTGACGTATCGAGGACATCCGGCCCGACGCGTTGTAAGAAAGGCTGCGTAGCCAGCTGCTCAGGCGTCAGTATTTCGATATCAGACGCGCTGTAGAGCAGAATCGCTTTCTTCGCAGTTTGCAAACGCACCCGCAATATACGCGTCGTTTGCGGCTCTTCTCCGGCATCCACGACGCGCCAGACGCCGTAAAGCTGATTGTGGCTGTACATCGTCAGCCCGCCAGAAAAGTGCGTCAGCAGCGCCTTACCCCGCGTTTCGATGTGGGTCACGGTTTGCCCCACAAGCTGCACTTCAAACATCTTGAGCGGCGGAAAAGCGAACCATGTTTCGGTGAGGGACTCGCCTTTTATGGCCGCTTCAAGCGTGTCCGCCGCCCGGCGGATCTCCGGTCCTTCCGGCATAACTTGTCCTTATTATTCTCCGTTGAGTCGCCACGCCAGCTGCTCAAAATAACGATGCTGATCGTCGCGCGCTTTCAGTGCTTCTTCGAGAGAGCACTGAACAAAATGTATCGGTCGCCCGAGCGGGATTTGCGCCAGCTGGAACATATCCGCTTCAATAATGCATGCTATACGCGGATAGCCACCTGTAGTCTGCGCGTCATTCATCAGGACGATAGGCTGACCATTGTATGGCACCTGCACCACACCCGGTAACAAACCGTGCGACAACAGTTCGCGATCGGTGGTACGCACCAGCGGCTGTCCTTTCAGACGGTAGCCCATTCGGTTGCTCTGCGGACTGAGTTGCCACGGTGCGCGCCAGAAGTTTTCCTGCGAGGCGGCATCAAACTCATGATATTCCGGCCCCGGCAGCGCGCGAATTCGGTTGCCCCGAAACAGTAATTTCACGCCCTGCGAACCGCTAAACGAGCGTTCTGAAGGAAACACCTTCAGGCTGTCACCATCCTGCAATCGTCGCCCTTCCAGGCCGCCAATCCCCACCTTCAGATCGGTGCTGTACGAACCGAGCACTTTCGGCACGTCAATGCCGCTGGCTACTGCCAGATAGCTGCGAATACCGTACAGCGGATTCTTCATCACCAGCGTTTGCCCGGCCTTGACCGGCAACCGCCAGCCAGCCCAGACCGGCTTGCCATCGAGCGTGGACTCACAGCCTGCCCCGGTCAGCGCAAACCAGCCATCACGGGTAAACTGGACGCTAAACTGGCCGAGCGTAATTTCAATCGCTGCCGCGTTCGGATCGTTCCCCACCAACAGATTGGCGGTCATCAGCGCAGGCTTATCAAGCGCGCCGCAGCGGCTGACGCCCGACTGGCGCAGACCGTAACGCCCACCGTCCTGTACCGAGGTATAAAGCCCGGAGCGAATAATCTTCAGCATACGCCCTCCTTCTGCGGCACAAATCGGACCGTATCACCAGGCCGGAGTAAAACCGGCTCCGGCTGGCTGGCATCAAACAGCGCCAGCGGCGTATGCCCAATCAGCTGCCAGCCGCCGGGCGTGGCGAGCGGGTAAATGCCCGTAAGCTCACCGCCGATTCCCACGCTGCCCGCAGGCACCTCCACGCGTGGCTCCGCCCGGCGCGGCATAGCCAATTGCTCCGGTAAACCGCCGAGATAAGCAAAGCCCGGCTGGAAGCCTAAAAACCACACCACATATTCCTGAGATGAATGGAGCTCCACCACCTGTTTCGGCGTGAGGCCGCAGTGCTCAGCCACCAGGGATAAATCCGGCCCCAGCTTGCCGCCGTACACCACGGGGATATCAATCTGGCGGGAATCGGGTTCCAGCACCTCGCTCTCTTCCCACCAGCGCTGGAGCCGCTCGATGGCATCCAGCGCCAGGTTCTGCGGATTGCGCAGGATGACGGTGATGTTGTTCATTCCCGGAATCGCCTCAAGCACTTCCGGATACTCTGGCAAACGCTGGGTAAGCCGCCAGATACGCTTCTGGCTTTCCAGAGTCACCGGTGGTTCAAGCTCCAGAACGACTGCCGTCTCTCCCAGCAGGTAACAACGCGCTCTCTGCACTTTTTCCCTCTCTCATCAGGCCGGGTTAGGGATATCAATAAAAGTGACATCCAGATCGGTGTTTTCGGTCAGCCATTCACTGAGCGCGCGGATGCCGCCCCGTTCGGTCGCGTGGTGGCCCGCCGCATAAAAGTGCAATCCTTGCTCACGCGCAGAATGGATAGTCTGTTCGGAGACTTCACCGGTAATAAACGCATCAACGCCAAAACGCGCCGCACTGTCGATAAAGCCTTGACCACCACCGGTACACCATGCCACGCGGCTGACTTTGTCCGGCCCGGTATCGCCACACCACAGCGGCTTACGTCCCAGGCGCGCTTCAATCCACGAGGCAAACTCGAGCCCAGAAACCGGCATCGACAGTTCGCCCCACGGCACCAGTTGCTCAATGTCACCTTTAATATTGATGCCAAGCAGAGCGGCCAGCTGGGCGTTATTGCCAAGCTCAGGATGCGCATCCAGCGGTAAATGCCAGCCGTATAAGTTGATGTCATTCGCCAGCAGTGTTTTCAGGCGATTGCGCTTCATGCCGCGAATAACCGGCGACTCGTTTTTCCAGAAATAGCCATGATGGACGATCACTGCATCCGCCTGCTGACGAACGGCTTCGTCGAGCAGCGCCTGGCTTGCAGTAACGCCGGTGACGATTTTGCGGATCTCTTCCCGCCCCTCAACCTGTAACCCGTTTGGGCCATAGTCGCTGAACGCGCCGCTGTTCAGTTTCTCGTTAATCAGTTGTTCCAGTTCACTGTTTTTCATCGTCACTCCAGACTTTATTTCGGTACTGAGGGATACCATAGCCGCCCCGCAGCGATACGTCGATAGCAGGCCTGCGACACATTTCATGCGCCCCGAAACCTAGTCGCAAAAATCGCTTAACGACCCACAGCACAATCGTGTATATTTATGCACCAGGACAGCATATAAATTGAGCTTTCATGCTCAAGACCCATGGATAGCATATAAGAAACGAATAATGCGGAATGATTATCTTCTGCACTTCTGGCAAGACTGAGAGCAACATGAAGACACCATCGTCACAACCACGCGCTATCTACTACGTGGTCGCACTGCAAATCTGGGAATACTTTAGCTTTTACGGGATGCGCGCGCTGCTGATCCTGTATCTCACCAACCAGCTGAAATACAACGACAATCATGCCTATGCGCTCTTCAGCGCCTACTGTTCACTGGTGTATGTGACGCCTATTCTCGGCGGCTGGCTGGCGGATAAGGTCCTCGGCAACCGCATGGCGGTGATGATTGGCGCGTTTCTGATGGCCGTGGGGCATCTGGTGCTGGGCGCCAGTGAGATCTCCTCGCTGTTCCTTTATCTGTCACTGGCGATTATCGTTTGCGGCTACGGTTTGTTTAAATCAAACGTCAGTTGCCTGCTTGGCGAACTGTATGAGCCAACCGATCCGCGCCGTGACGGTGGTTTCTCACTGCTGTATGCAGCAGGTAACGTCGGTTCCATCATCGCGCCTATTGCCTGCGGCTACGTGCAGGAAGAGTACAGCTGGGCAATGGGCTTCGCGCTGGCGGCCATCGGCATGCTTGCGGGCCTGGTGATTTTCCTCTGCGGCAATCGCCACTTCAGCCATACCGTGGGCGTCAACAAAGCGGTGCTGAAAAGCAAAAAAATGGCCGTTCCCGTCTGGGGCTGGCTGCTGGCGCTGCTGGTTGTATCACCAGTCATTATTGCTGTGCTGTTCTGGAAAGAGTGGTCCCTGTATGCGCTGATTGTGGCGACCGTGATTGGCCTGGCGATGCTCGGCAAAATCTATAAGAAAGCCGAGAACCAGAAGCAGCGTAAAGAGCTGGGCCTGATTGTAGTACTGACGTTCTTCAGCCTGTTGTTCTGGGCCTTCGCGCAGCAGGGCGGCAGCTCCATCAGCCTTTACATTGACCGCTTCGTGAATCGCACTATTCTCGGCTACGAAGTCCCGACGGCGATGTTCCAGTCGGTTAACGGCTTTGCGGTGATGATGTGTGGCGTGTTCCTCGCCTGGGTGGTGAAGGAGTCGGTAACGGGCAACCGCGCCGTGCGCATCTGGGGGAAATACGCTTTAGGCCTCGGCCTGATGAGCGCAGGCTTCTGTATTCTGACGCTCAGCGCACGCTGGTCTGAGTCCTACGGCCACTCCTCTATGCCGCTGATGATCATTGGCATGGCGGTGATGGGCTTTGCTGAGCTGTTTATCGATCCGGTGGCGATGGCGCAAATTACGCGAATTGAAATTCCGGGCGTCACCGGCGTGCTGATGGGGATCTATATGCTGCTGTCCGGGGCCATTGCTAACTATGTGGCGGGGGTGATTGCGGATCAAACTTCGCAAAGCGCGTTCGATGCGGCTGGTGCCATCAACTACTCCATCAATGCCTATATCGAAGTGTTCAGCCAGATAACCTGGGGAGCGCTTGCCTGCGTTGCCGCTGTGCTGATTATCTGGCTGGGTCATGCGATGAAAGTCCGCTCCCGCCGTCTGGCGCTGGAGTCCTGAGCTTTTCTGGCGGCCTCATAGGCCGCCAGCGTTTCCTGTCGCGCCTGTTTGTGATCCACCATCGGGCGCGGATAATCCAGCTGAACGCTCTCTTTTTCCGCCCATTTCCACGGTTCGTGAATCGCTTTATCCGGTACAGCTTTCAGTTCAGGCAGCCACTGGCGAATAAACTCTCCATCTTTATCGAAGCGTTCACCCTGGGTCGTTGGGTTGAAGATCCTGAAGTATGGCGCAGCATCGGTGCCCGTTGACGCCGCCCACTGCCAGCCGCCGTTGTTTGCCGCCAGATCGCCATCAATGAGCTGTGACATAAACCAGCGCTCCCCTTCCCGCCAGTCGATAAGCAAATCCTTCACCAGGAAGCTGGCGACGATCATCCGCAGGCGGTTATGCATCCAGCCCGTTTCGTGGAGCTGACGCATTGCCGCATCCACTATCGGATAACCCGTTTTCCCCTGCTGCCAGGCGATCAACGCCTTTTTATCCGGGTTCCAGGCGACGTTGTCGGTCCAGGCGATAAACGGCCTGTGGCGACAAAGCTCAGGATGGAACGTCATCAGATGGCGGTAAAATTCGCGCCAGATAAGTTCGTTAAGCCATACGGCGCCCGGACCGCCTTCCAGCGCCTGAGGACATTCGGCAAGCAAGCGGTGCAGACACTGACGCGGCGAGAGCACGCCGAGCGTCAGGCACGCGGACAAACGACTGGTGCCTTCAATCGCCGGAAAATCTCTTTTCTCTTCATACTCAGCGGCCTGCTGCTGGCAAAAATGCCTCAGTCTGGCGATGGCCTGTTTTTCATCAGCGGCAAACAGACTCGTATCAAACGGAACCTGAGGATAATTAAGCCTGATATCCACCGGTTCAACTGACTTCTCCTCACGTGGTGCAGGAGCCGCAACGCATTCCGGCAACCCCTCTTTCAGTCGACGGAGATACGCATTTTTAAAGGGCGTAAACACTTTGTACATCTGATGATTGCCGGTGATCACGCTGCCAGGTGCAAGCATCACGCTGTCATCAAAGCCCTGGCACGTCACGGTATCCAGCGTTTTCTCCAGCAGCGCATCGCGTTTACGCTCATTGATTTCATACTGATAGTTGTAAAAAAGCTGGCTGACCTGATGCTCGTCACACACCTTTTTCACTTCATCAACCGATGCCGCAAAGTCCTCCGCCTCGCGACAGATCAGCGGAATATTTTTAAGCGCCAGCTGGCTTTGTAGGGCGTTGAGATGCGCCTGTAAAAATGCTGCCTGCCGGGGAGCCATCTCATGCTCAGCCCACTGCTTCGGCGTGGCGACAAACAGGGCGATAACTTTTGCGTGCGGGTGGCGACAGGCGGCAGCCAGCGCCAGATTGTCATGCAGGCGCAAATCGGCGCGAAACCAGACCAGATGGGTGGGCATAATTCTCCGTTAATGTCCGTAACGTAAACGCAAGGCCTCAGGCCACGGGTCGAAGTAGCGCTGACCGGCCAGATAAGCATCAGGAAATTCAGCCATATAGTGTTTTAACAGCGTGACGGGCGCAAGCAAAGGCTGAGTACCCTGCCGGTATTTGTCGATAAGGTTCGCCAGCTCCTGCCGCTGTCGGCTGTTGAGCTGTTTGCGGAAATAGCCCTGCACGTGCATCAGAACGTTAGTGTGATTTCGTCGGGTTGCCGGGTGCGCCATCAGGGTCATCAGGCGCTGACGATATTCAATAAACCACTCATCCATCGACGACCACTCAGCTATTCCCGCCACAAAACGGCCCAGCTCCCGGTAGAGCGGCTGCGAATGCGCCAGCAGCAGGAGCTTATAGCGACTGTGAAAAGCCATCAGTTCGCCGCGCGTCAGCCCGCGTTCGCGAAGCGCGTTAAGTTCATGCAATGCATAAATGCGTTCCACAAAGTTCTCGCGAAGCAGAGGATCCTGCAATCGTCCGTCTTCTTCCACCGGCAGCCACGGAAAGGTCTGCATCAGCATTTCGGTATACAGCCCACGGCCCGCTTTACGGTTGTTTTTTCCGTCTGCGTCGTAGACCCGAACGCGCTCCATTCCGCAACTGGGGGAATTTTTACAGACGATGTAGCCGCACAGGTTTTCGAAACGAGCGATACGTTTACGGGTAAAGTCGCTCATTGCCGCGGTCAGATCACCTTCGCGCCCGTCGCTGAATAAGAGATGCATTTCAGCATGCTCATCCTTGACCAGCCGCAACGCTGGCCGGGGAACCGGTAGCCCAATGGCCATTTCCGGACACACCGGTTCAAACGTCACCCACGGGCTCAGTTCGTCCACGGCAAAATTCAGGCGCTTGTGGCCGCCATCGAAACGAACCTTCTCGCCCAATAAACAGGCGCTGATGCCTACCGGGATCTTCTCACTCATACAACACTCCTTTCAGGCATATAGATAAAGTGTAGACGCCAGAATGTAAAAAAGGCCGCACGAGGCGGCCTGGAAGATACTTGACCAGCGCGTAATCTGACGACACAACCTGAACGAGTTGTTGGTCTGCCGTGAGCATCAACGTGCCAGTAACAATGAACACTACGCAAAGATAGCGTTTCATCATGCGGTCCTTGCAAAGGGCCGCTTCACCGCATTACCACCGGTGACAATCCGGTGAATACAAGTTCCCGGGTAGGAACTTTGCGGTCACAAAAACACCTTCCCTGAAACCGGTGCCTGTTTGCGAGACAGCGGGAAGGGCCATCGCTATCATAATGCTTTTCCCACCACAGATAAGGCTGGACAAGGTAGTTTAGGAATATATCAAGATGGCATGCCTTGACGAGCTTTTCAAAGAAGCCCAAAATCGAACCTCCAGGGTAGGAACTAAAAGTATTCCCAACGGACCGCGAATCCTGAGGGCATAAAAAAACCGCCACGTTTAACGTTGGCGGTTTTTTTATGTTCAGAAATCGGCTTCTGGCTTAGTAGAAATCGCAGGTCGCTTTCTCTGCCTGATCCATCCACACCGGTTTTTCACTGGTTTTCGACCAGACGCGGTGCAGGTAGCTGTAAAAACGCCCGCGATCTTTCCAGAACAGCATCACTGGCAGTGCCACAATGCCCGCCACAACGGCGAAAGCTCGACGCATCAATACAACATGTGCAGGAAACTCTTTGTACATAATCTCTCTCCCCTTTCATGGCCGGCAATCGAGGCCGGTAAATGTGATCTGCTTAAAAGAATACCGTTCTGCGTGTAATTTTACTACTCATCCGACCACTTTTTTTAGGCCGTTTAGTGCTTATTTACACTCTTAATCGTAATTTGGTTACATAAAAGTTAAATTAATACTAACCATTAGTTAATTAATGGCTTTAACCCATTTTTATATTTTTTTTACACTCCGCCTTTCGTTTTTTGCGAAATCTTTGCATCGAAAAACCTACCGTTGCTGCACATCATTAAACACCTGGAGGTGGACTGTGAGTGCAGGCGTGCTAACCGGCATCGTGCTGGTTTTCCTGTTACTGGGCTATCTGGTTTATGCCCTGATCAATGCGGAGGCTTTCTGATGGCTGCGCAGGCTTTTTTACTGATAGCCAGTTTTTTACTGGTGCTTTTCCTTCTGGCAAAACCACTGGGCTCGCTTCTGGCGATGCTTATCGCTAACACCTCTCTTCCTGGCACCGTCACCGTTGAAAAAGGCCTCTGGCGGATACTGGGCGTCTCTTCGCAAGAGATGAACTGGCGGCAGTACCTGGTTGCCATTTTGTGGCTCAACATTGCAGGCTTCTTCCTGCTGTTTGCGATGCTAATGTTGCAAGGTTCGCTTCCGCTAAATCCGCAGAAACTCCCCGGTCTGTCGTGGGATCTGGCGATGAACACGGCCATCAGCTTTGTTTCAAATACCAACTGGCAGGCCTACAGCGGCGAAAGCACCCTGAGCTACTTCAGCCAGATGAGCGGACTTGCGGCGCAGAACTTCCTCTCAGCTGCTACCGGGATCGCCGTCGTGTTCGCCTTGATCCGCGGATTCGCCCGCCACAGCACCGACAAACTCGGCAACGCCTGGATGGACATCGTCCGCGTGACGCTGTGGATCCTGCTGCCGCTTTCCTTACTGATTGCGCTGTTTATGATCCAGCAGGGCACATTGCAAAACCTCCTGCCGTATCAGCATTTCACCTCACTTGAGGGCGCGAAAGGGTTGCTGCCGATGGGGCCTGTCGCCTCTCAGGAAGCGATCAAAATGCTCGGCACCAACGGCGGCGGTTTCTTTAACGCCAACTCCAGCCATCCGTTTGAAAACCCGACTGCCTTAACCAACGCCGTGCAAATGCTGGCGATTTTCCTCATCCCCGCGGCGCTCTGTTTCGCCTTCGGTGAGGCGGTGAACGACAAACGTCAGGGCCGCGCCATTTTGTGGGCGATGTCGGTAATTTTTGTGGTTTGCGTGGTGGTGGTGATGTGGGCTGAGCTCAAAGGCAACCCGCATTTCCTGAGCCTGGGCGCTGACAGCGCGGCCAATATGGAGGGCAAAGAGAGCCGTTTCGGCATCCTGCAAAGCAGCCTGTTTGCAGTCATCACCACGGCAGCCTCCTGCGGTGCGGTTAACGCAATGCACGACTCCTTCACCGCCCTCGGTGGAATGGTGCCGATGTGGCTGATGCAGATTGGTGAAGTCGTGTTCGGCGGCGTGGGTTCAGGGCTGTACGGCATGCTGCTGTTCGTTCTGCTGGCGGTGTTTATCGCCGGGCTGATGATTGGCCGTACGCCGGAATATCTCGGTAAAAAAATCGATGTGCGTGAAATGAAAATGACGGCGCTGGCGATCCTCATCACCCCAGCCCTGGTGCTGCTCGGCACGGCGCTCGCCATGATGACCGAAGCCGGACGCGCCGGGATGTTCAACCCGGGTATTCACGGCTTTAGCGAAGTGCTTTACGCCGTCTCGTCTGCCGCCAACAACAACGGCAGCGCCTTTGCGGGCCTGAGTGCTAACACGCCGTTCTGGAACTGCCTGCTGGCGTTCTGCATGTTCGTTGGCCGCTTTGGCGTAATTATTCCGGTTATGGCGATTGCCGGTTCATTAGTCAGCAAGAAAATTCAGCCCGCCAGCCCCGGCACGCTGCCGACCTGTGGCCCGCTGTTCGTCGGCCTGCTGATTGGCACCGTGATTTTAGTCGGCGCCCTGACCTTTATTCCTGCCCTGGCGCTAGGCCCGGTCGCAGAACATCTCTCTTCTTTATAAGCACGCTGGAGACACGTTTTATGAGTCGCAAGCAAACGGCAATTTTTGAACCGGCCCTGGTTCGCCCGGCCCTGCTGGATGCCGTGAAAAAACTGAGTCCAGCCGTTCAGTGGCACAACCCGGTGATGTTTATCGTCTGGCTGGGCAGCGTGCTGACCACCCTGCTCGCCGTGGCGATGGCGATAGGGAAACTGCCCGGCAGCGCGGGCTTCACTGCCGCAATCAGCGTCTGGCTTTGGTTTACCGTGCTGTTCGCCAACTTTGCCGAAGCGCTGGCGGAAGGTCGCAGTAAGGCTCAGGCCAACAGCCTGAAAGGGATCCAGAAAACCTCCTTCGCCCGCAAGCTGCGCGAGCCCAAATACGGGGCGCAGGTGGATCATATTCCGGCTGACGATCTGCGCAAGGGCGACATCGTCCTGGTGGAAGCAGGCGATATTATCCCTTGCGACGGCGAAGTGATTGAAGGCGGTGCTTCCGTAGACGAAAGCGCGATCACCGGGGAGTCCGCCCCGGTTATTCGCGAATCCGGCGGTGATTTCGCCTCGGTCACCGGCGGGACGCGCATTCTCTCCGACTGGCTGGTTATCCAGTGCAGCGTCAACCCGGGCGAAACCTTCCTCGACAGGATGATTGCGATGGTGGAAGGCGCACAGCGTCGTAAAACCCCCAACGAAATCGCCCTGACCATTCTGCTGGTCGCGCTGACCATCGTGTTCCTGCTGGCAACCGCTACGCTGTGGCCATTCTCCGCCTATGGCGGCGCAGCGGTCAGCGTTACGGTACTGGTGGCGCTGCTGGTATGCCTGATCCCGACCACCATTGGCGGCCTGCTGTCCGCCATCGGCGTGGCCGGGATGAGCCGGATGCTCGGTGCCAACGTGATTGCCACCAGCGGACGCGCCGTGGAAGCGGCGGGCGATATCGACGTGCTGCTGCTCGATAAAACCGGCACCATCACCCTCGGCAACCGTCAGGCATCTGAGTTTTTACCTGCCCCTGGCGTGGATGAGAAAACGCTGGCAGATGCCGCCCAGCTGGCGTCACTGGCGGATGAAACGCCGGAAGGCCGCAGCATTGTGATTCTGGCCAAGCAGCGTTTCAACCTCCGCGTTCGCGACGTTCAGGAGCTGCAGGCGACGTTCGTACCGTTCACCGCCCAGACTCGCATGAGCGGCATCAACATTCACGATCGTTCAATCCGTAAAGGTTCTGTCGATGCGATTCGTCGCCACGTAGAGGCCAATAACGGCCACTTCCCTGCGCCGGTAGATGCGCTGGTCGAAAGCGTAGCACGCCTGGGCGGAACGCCGCTTGTCGTGGTTGAAGGTGCAACGGTGCTGGGCGTCATTGCCCTGAAGGATATCGTCAAAGGCGGTATCAAAGAGCGCTTCGCCCAGTTGCGCAAGATGGGCATCAAAACGGTCATGATCACCGGTGACAACCGCCTGACCGCCGCCGCCATTGCCGCCGAAGCGGGCGTGGATGATTTCCTTGCGGAAGCCACGCCGGAAGCCAAGCTGGCGCTTATCCGTCAGTATCAGGCTGAAGGTCGCCTGGTGGCGATGACCGGTGACGGCACCAACGATGCGCCCGCGCTGGCGCAGGCCGACGTGGCGGTCGCAATGAACTCGGGTACGCAGGCCGCGAAGGAAGCGGGGAATATGGTCGACCTCGACTCCAACCCGACCAAGCTGATTGAGGTGGTGCATATTGGCAAACAGATGCTGATGACCCGCGGCTCGCTGACCACCTTCAGTATTTCCAACGACGTGGCGAAGTATTTCGCCATTATCCCGGCAGCCTTTGCTGCCACCTATCCACAGCTCAATGCGCTGAACGTGATGCATCTGCACTCCCCCGCCTCGGCCATCCTGAGCGCGGTGATCTTCAATGCCCTGATCATCGTGTTTCTGATCCCGCTGGCGCTGAAGGGCGTGAGCTATAAACCGCTGTCGGCAGCGGCAATGCTGCGTCGCAACCTGTGGATTTATGGCCTCGGTGGCCTGCTGGTGCCGTTCATCGGCATTAAAGTGATTGACCTTCTGCTGACGCTGTTCGGTCTGGTTTAAGAGGAAATAAACATGGCAACTTTACGCCCTGCTCTGGTCGTGCTGATCTTTCTGACCCTGATAACCGGCGGCGTTTATCCGCTATTGACGACGGCGCTCGGACAATGGTGGTTTCACGACCAGGCGAATGGCTCACTGATTTTGCAGAGTAATGAGATACGCGGTTCGCGCCTGATTGGTCAGCCGTTTTCTGCCCCAGGTTATTTTCACGGCCGCCCTTCCGCCACCGCCAATAGCCCCTATAATCCAGAAGCGTCCGGCGGCAGCAATCTGGCGGGCAGCAATCCCGAGCTGGATAAAGCGGTGGCCGCACGCGTGGCGCAGCTGCGTGAGGAGAATCCGCAGGCTGACGCAAAAGTACCCGTCGAGCTGGTAACAACCTCCGCGAGCGGGCTGGATTACAGCCTGACGCCGCAGGCCGTCATCTGGCAAATCCCGCGCGTAGCGAAGGCACGAAACCTCTCCGTCGAAGCGCTGACGAAGCTGGTCGAAGAGCGCACGCAGCAGCCGCTGGTAAACTTTATCGGTCAGCCTGTGGTGAACATTGTTGAACTGAATATGGCGCTGGATGGCCTGAATCAACCCTAAGGATTGAGCATGACCGACGAGCCCTTGCGCCCGGACCCCGACCGCCTGCTGGAGCAATCTGCCGGCTGGCATCGGGGTAAACTGAAAGTCTTTTTCGGCGCCTGCGCGGGCGTCGGGAAAACCTACGCTATGCTCAGCGAGGCGCAGCGCTTGCGGGCGCAGGGGCTCGATATCCTGGTTGGCGTGGTGGAAACCCACGGTCGGCAAGAAACCGCCGCCCAGCTTAACGGCCTCGCCACCCAACCGCGAAAACGCATTCACTCTCGCGGCAGGCAGATAGAAGAGTTCGATCTTGATGCCGCCCTCGCCCGTCGACCTGCCTTAATTCTGATGGACGAGCTGGCTCATACCAATGCGCCAGGCTCGCGTCATCCCAAACGCTGGCAGGACGTGGACGAACTGCTCGAAGCCGGGATCGACGTGTTCACCACCGTTAACGTTCAGCATCTCGAAAGCCTGAATGACGTGGTGAGCGGCGTCACCGGTATTAAGGTGCGTGAAACCGTTCCCGATCCCTTTTTCGATTCTGCCGACGAAGTCGTGCTGGTCGACCTGCCGCCGGATGATCTGCGTCAGCGCCTCCATGAAGGCAAGGTGTACATCGCAGGTCAGGCCGAACGGGCGATTGAGCACTTCTTCCGTAAAGGCAACCTGATCGCCCTGCGTGAACTGGCGCTGAGACGGACAGCTGACCGCGTGGACAATCAGATGCGCGCCTGGCGCGACAGGCAGGGCGAGGAAAAAGTCTGGCATACCCGCGATGCCATTCTGCTGTGCGTCGGGCATAGCGGCGGGAATGAAAAACTGGTTCGCACCGCTGCGCGTCTGGCCGCCAAGTTTGGCACGGCCTGGCACGCAGTGTATGTCGAAACGCCCGGTCTTCACCGTTTGCCTGAAAACCAACGGCGCAATATTCTGTCGGCTTTACGTCTGGCTCAGGAATTAGGCGCAGAAACCGCCACTCTCTCCGACCCGGCAGAAGACAAAGCCATTCTGCGCTATGCCCGCGAACACAACCTCGGCAAAATCATTATTGGCCGCCGCAGCCAGCGCCGCTGGTGGAGTCGTGAATCCTTTGCCGACAGGCTCGCCCGCCGCGCCCCGGATCTCGATCTGGTGATCGTCGCGCTGGAAGAGAATGCAACCGGCAACACTGCCCGCAGCACGGACAGCCGTCCGTGGTTAGACCGTTGGCGCGTACAGCTTCGCGGCTGCGTCGTTGCCGTAGCGCTCTGTGCTTTCATCACCCTGTTCGCCAGCCATTTCATGATGGCGTTTGAAGCCGCTAACCTGGTGATGATCTACCTGCTGGGCGTGGTTATCGTGGCGCTGTTTTACGGACGCTGGCCGTCTGTGCTGGCGACCATTCTCAACGTCATCAGCTTTGATCTGTTCTTTGTCGCCCCACGCGGCACGCTCGCCGTGTCCGACGTGCAGTACATCCTGACCTTCGGCGTGATGCTGACCGTCGGGCTGGTGATCGGTAATCTGACCGCCGGAGTACGCTACCAGGCCCGCGTGGCACGCTATCGGGAACAGCGCACTCGGCATCTGTATGAGATGTCGAAGGCGCTGGCAACCGGGCGTACGCAGCTGGATATCGCCCGCACCAGCGAACAATTTATTCATTCCACCTTTCATGCCCGTAGCCAGGTCCTGTTGCCCAATGCTGAAGGCCATCTTCACGGCCTGACCGACGGCGACGGCATCACGCCATGGGATGAAGCCATTGCCCGCTGGAGCTTCGACAAAGGCCAGCCCGCGGGTGCAGGCACCGACACACTGCCTGGCGTGCCTTACCTGATCCTGCCGCTAAAAACAGCGGAAAAAACGCACGGCGTGGTGGTGGTGGAACCGGGCAACCTGCGCCAGCTGATGATCCCCGAACAGCAGCGCCTGCTGGAAACCTGTACGCTGCTGGTCGCCAGCGCCCTAGAGCGTCTCGCGCTGACCGCCAGTGAAGAACAATCCCGCCTGGCGAGTGAACGGGAAAGCCTCCGCAACTCCCTGCTGGCGGCACTTTCTCACGACCTGCGCACGCCGCTGACCGTTCTGTTCGGCCAGGCAGAAATACTGACTCTCGACCTGGCGACGGAAGGTTCAAAGCACGCACCCCAGGCCAATGAAATTCGCCAGCACGTGCTCAACACTACCCGCCTGGTGAATAACCTGCTGGATATGGCGCGTATTCAGTCCGGCGGCTTCAATCTGCGCCGGGAGTGGCTCACGCTGGAGGAAGTCGTCGGCAGCGCTATCCGTACCCTCGAGATGGGGCTTGGCGGTCGTCATATCGAGCTGGCGCTTGGCAACCCGCTCACCCTGATTCACGTTGACGGCTCCCTGTTTGAACGCGTGCTGATCAATCTGCTGGAAAATGCGGTGAAGTATGCCGGCCCTTCCGCCACCATCGGCATTTCCGCAAAGGCTCAACCGGCACTGTTGCAGCTTGAGGTCTGGGATTCCGGCCCTGGCATCCCCGCTGGTCAGGAACAGGCAATCTTTGCTAAATTCTCCAGAGGCCACAAAGAGTCGGCCATTCCGGGCGTCGGGCTCGGACTGGCGATTTGTCAGGCTATCGTCGACGTGCACGGCGGCGAGCTGAGCGCACATAATCGCCCGGAAGGCGGGGCAAGCTTTGTCATCACGCTGCCACTGGACGCGCCCCCGGAACTGGATGAACTTCCCGAGGAACTGTGATTAACGTACTGATCGTTGAAGATGAACAGGCTATTCGTCGCTTTCTGCGCAGCGCGCTGGAGGGCGACGGCCTGCGGGTTTTTGAGGCGGAAACGCTGCAACGTGGCCTGCTGGAAGCCGCCACGCGCAAGCCGGACCTGGTCATTCTGGATTTAGGCTTACCGGACGGCGACGGCATCGAGTTCATCCGTGATTTTCGCCAGTGGAGCCAGGTGCCGGTCATTGTCCTTTCCGCCCGCGCTGAAGAAACCGATAAAATCACCGCGCTGGATGCCGGCGCTGATGACTACCTCAGTAAACCGTTCGGCATTGGCGAATTGCAGGCCCGACTGCGCGTCGCTCTGCGCCGCCACGGCAGCGCGGAACAGCAGCAGCCGGAGATTGCATTTGCTGATATTCAGGTCGATCTGGTTAATCGCCGCATAGTGCGGGGCAGCGAAGAGATTCACCTGACGCCCATCGAATTTCGCCTGCTGGCAGTGCTGCTGAACAACCACGGAAAAGTGCTCACCCAGCGCCAGCTGCTGAGCCAGGTCTGGGGCCCAAACGCCGTGGAGCACAGCCACTATCTGCGGATATATATGGGGCATTTACGCCAGAAGCTGGAGGCCGACCCGGCAAGGCCAAAGCATCTTCTCACTGAAACCGGGATTGGGTACCGGTTTATGCTTTAATTTTTCTGCTTATTTTATCTGATACCGTGAATAGTTATTCACGGTATCAATTCGCTCATCTAACTTTATTCCCCCTCTGATTCACTCCGCCATTTGGATATTATTTCCGTCGTAAATTATATTCACGAATAAAACACACACAATCCATTTACAACAAATAAACAAATCAGCATTTAATCCCAACAACATCCGATAATAGCAGCATATCTTGCCGCTTTATTCACTTAATGGTGATCGCCTTCACAGAATCCTTTTCGTTTGCAGATAAACTACCTGCGCTTTCACACATTTATGAAGGTATTTATTATGGAAAACAATAACCGAATTATGCCGCACATCCGGCGAACAACGCATATTATGATGTTTGCCCACCGCAATAGCTTCGACTTTCACTTCTTTAACGCCCGATAGTCTTCTGACGTCGGGCGCTCAGCATACAGGTCTTTCCTGACTCCCTGAACCGACAGGCTTTTTCCTGCCGCTCGCTGCGCTCACCCTGATAAACCCTGCATTTCCGGCAACCGGGCCGGAGGGATTTATATTATCCGAATATGTCCTGCCCTGATTTTATTATCAGCGGACAGCTATGGCTTATTCACCGGAGCATTCAGTTTCCTTTCCCGGAAGCTGAGGGCCTGCTATTTCCTGAAATTAAAGAGATGAAAAATGTCTGAATTAAAAATTGCCGTCAGCGCTTCCTGCCCTGATTGTTTCACAACCACACGCGCTATTATTGACACCCACGGAACTAAATTTATTGATGTCGCCGCCGCGGTATTATCCCTTAACGATATTGCAGAGGGAAAACTCGACGATATTGCAGCGACGGGCTATAACCTGCCGGTGTTTATCGCCATTAATAAAGAAGAGATCGTACCTGCGGAAACGCTGGCCCGCATTCATGGCGTCTTTGAGCACGATGAAGCTCGTAGCGAATTCTACGGCCGCCAGCTGGAAGCCGCAGCAAACAAATACGAAACCCAACTTCGTCCGCCGTTTTTCCGCGCGCTGGTCGACTACGTCAACCAGGGCAACAGCGCATTCGACTGTCCGGGGCATCAGGGCGGAGAATTTTTCCGTCGTCATCCGGCAGGTAACCAGTTTGTAGAGTACTTTGGCGAGACGCTGTTTCGTTCAGACCTCTGCAACGCTGACGTGGCGATGGGCGACCTTCTCATCCACGAGGGCGCGCCGTGCGTGGCGCAGCAGCATGCGGCGAAAGTCTTTAATGCCGATAAAACGTACTTCGTTCTCAACGGGACATCTTCCTCAAACAAAGTGGTGCTTAACGCGCTGCTGACGCCAGGTGATTTGGTGCTGTTTGACCGTAATAATCACAAATCTAACCACCACGGCGCGCTGTTGCAGGCGGGTGCCACGCCGGTGTATCTGGAAACCGCCCGTAATCCCTACGGCTTTATTGGCGGCATCGACGCCCACTGCTTTGAAGAGCGCTATCTGCGGGAGCTGATTAGCGAAGTTGCCCCGCAGCGAGCCCGTGAAGCCCGGCCGTTCCGCCTGGCGGTTATTCAGCTGGGCACCTACGACGGCACCATTTATAACGCCCGCCAGGTGGTCGATAAGATTGGGCATCTGTGCGACTACATTTTGTTTGATTCAGCGTGGGTCGGCTACGAGCAGTTTATTCCAATGATGGCCGACTGCTCGCCGCTTCTGCTGGAGCTGGATGAAAACGATCCGGGGATCATGGTGACTCAGTCCGTGCATAAGCAGCAGGCTGGCTTCTCGCAAACCTCGCAAATCCACAAAAAAGACAGCCACATTAAGGGTCAGTCTCGCTACGTGCCGCATAAAAGGATGAACAACGCCTTTATGATGCACGCCTCCACCAGCCCGTTCTATCCGCTGTTTGCCGCCCTGGACGTTAACGCTAAAATGCATGAAGGCCAGAGCGGGCGCAACATGTGGATGGATTGCGTCACCAACGGCATTGAAGCCCGTAAATTGATTCTTGAAAACTGTCATCATCTTCGCCCGTTTGTTCCGCCGGTCGTTGATGGCAAACCCTGGCACGCTTATCCGACAGAAGAGATTGCTAACAACCTGCATTTCTTCCATTTCGTTCCGGGCGAGCGCTGGCATGCATTTGAAGGCTATGCAGAGAATCAGTATTTCGTCGATCCGTGCAAACTGCTGCTGACCACGCCGGGCATCAACACCGCCAGTGGCGAGTATGAAGATTTCGGCGTTCCGGCGACCGTACTTGCCAACTTCCTGCGTGAAAACGGCGTGATCCCAGAGAAGTGCGATCTCAACTCCATTCTGTTCCTGCTGACGCCTGCCGAAGACATGGCCAAGCTGCAGCAGCTGGTTGCGCTGCTGGTGCGTTTTGAAAAACTGCTCGATGAAGATGCCCCTCTTCAGGAAGTGCTGCCTTCGCTTTACCGGCAGCACGAACAGCGCTACGCCGGGTACAGCCTGCGCCAGCTGTGCCTGGAAATGCATCAGCTTTACGCGCGGCATGACGTGAAGCAGCTGCAAAAAGAGATGTTCCGCAAAGCGCATTTCCCACAGGTTAGTATCGATCCTCAGAGTGCTAACTACGCCTACCTGCGCGGTGAAGTCGAACTGGTCTCTTTGCCGCAGGCGGAGGGAAGAATTGCTGCCGAAGGCGCGCTCCCTTATCCACCGGGTGTGCTGTGCGTGGTACCGGGTGAAATCTGGAGTGGTGCCGTTCTGCGCTATTTCACCGCTCTGGAGGAAGGCATCAATCTGCTGCCCGGCTTCGCACCGGAGCTACAAGGGGTTTACATCGCAGAAGTGGATGGCCGCAAACAGGTATGGTGCAACGTCATTAAAACGCGTAACGCCCACCAGCCGCTGCTGAAAGGGGAAACATTATGAGTAAATCTAACAAGATGGGAGTCGTTCAGCTCACCATCCTGACCATGGTTAACATGATGGGCTCAGGGATAATCATGCTGCCGACCAAGCTCGCCGAGGTTGGCACCATCTCGATCATCTCCTGGATGGTGACCGCGGTAGGCTCCACGGCGCTGGCATGGGCCTTCGCGAAATGCGGGATGTTCAGCCGTAAATCCGGCGGCATGGGCGGCTATGCGGAGTACGCTTTTGGCAAATCCGGCAACTTTATGGCCAACTACACCTACGGCGTGTCGCTGCTGATTGCCAACGTGGCGATTGCCATTTCCGCCGTGGGCTACGGCACCGAACTGTTCGGCGTCACGCTGAGCCCGTTGCAGATTGGGCTCGCCACTATTGGCGTGCTGTGGCTGTGCACCATTGCCAACTTTGGCGGTGCGCGCATCACCGGCCAAATCAGCAGCGTGACCGTATGGGGTGTGATCATTCCTGTGGTCGGCCTCTGCGTCATTGGCTGGTTCTGGTTCAGCCCGACGCTCTACGTTGAGTCCTGGAACCCGCACCACGTTCCGTTCTTTAGCGCAGTAGGCTCTTCTATTGCAATGACGCTCTGGGCGTTTCTCGGTCTGGAATCTGCCTGTGCCAATACCGACGTGGTAGAAAACCCGGAACGCAACGTACCGATTGCCGTGCTCGGCGGCACGCTCGGAGCAGCGGTGATTTATATCGTTTCCACCAACGTTATCGCCGGGATTGTGCCCAACAGCGATCTGGCAAACTCCACTGCTCCATTCGGGCTGGCATTTGCGCAGATGTTCACCCCGGAAGTGGGCAAAGTCATCATGGGGTTGATGGTGATGTCGTGCTGCGGCTCTCTGCTTGGCTGGCAGTTCACCATCGCGCAGGTGTTCAAATCCTCGGCGGATGAAGGCTACTTCCCGAAAATATTCTCTCGCCTCTCCCGCGCTGAAGCGCCGGTTCAGGGGATGCTGGCGATTGTCGTCATCCAGTCAGGTCTGTCGCTGATGACCATTAGCCCGTCGCTGAATAACCAGTTCAACGTGCTGGTCAATCTGGCGGTGGTGACCAACATCATTCCTTATATTCTGTCGATGGCGGCGCTGGTTATTATTCAGAAAGTGGCAGAGGTCGCGCCGGGTAAAGCGAAAGCAGCGAATGCGGTGGCGTTTCTTGGGGCGATGTACAGCTTCTATGCGCTCTACTCGTCAGGTGAAGAAGCGATGCTGTATGGCGCGATCGTGACCTTCCTGGGCTGGACGCTCTACGGGCTGGTGTCGCCTCGTTTTGAGCTGACCAATAAACACGGCTGAAACATGCCCGGTGGCGCTTGCGCTTACCGGGCCTGCCAATCAGCATGACTCTGCAGGCCGGGCAAACGAACTGCCCCCGGCATAAAAAAATGGCCCGGAAGCGCTAACGCTGGCCGGGCCTGTTTCATTGCTGAACGTCAGGCGTTCTTCAGCACTTCGCTGACAATCTCTACCGCTTCTTTCTCAATCAGCTTACGGTGTTCCGCGCCGAGGAAGCTTTCGCAATAGATTTTGTACGCATCTTCCGTACCGGAAGGACGCGCCGCAAACCAGCCGTTTTTGGTCATCACTTTCAGGCCGCCAATGGAGGCACCGTTGCCCGGCGCAGCCGTAAGACGAGCGGTGATCGGGTCACCCGCCAGGGTATCGGCGCTGACCATTTCAGGGGAAAGTTTTGACAGCGCGGCTTTCTGCGCAGAGGTTGCCGATGCCTGTAAACGGTTGTAGCTTGGCGCACCGAAGCGATCAGCGAGTTCGTCGTAATGCTGCTGCGGGTTCTTGCCGGTCACGGCTGTGATTTCAGCCGCCAGCAGGCACATAATGATACCGTCTTTATCGGTTGACCACGGCGTGCCGTCGAAGCGCAGGAACGACGCGCCCGCGCTCTCTTCGCCGCCGAAGCCGAAGCTGCCGTCGAACAGACCGTCAACGAACCATTTGAAACCTACTGGCACTTCCACCAGCTTGCGGCCCAGGTCTTCCACCACGCGGTCAATCATCGCAGACGATACCAGCGTTTTGCCGACGGCCACGTCCTGGCCCCACTGTGGACGATGCTGGAACAGGTAGTTGATGGCAACGGCCAGATAGTGGTTTGGATTCATCAGACCCGCGGGGGTCACAATGCCGTGACGGTCATAATCCGGATCGTTGGCGAAGGCCAGATCGAATTTTTCACGCAGCGCCAGCAGGCCCGCCATCGCGCACTCTGAGGAGCAGTCCATGCGGATTGCGCCATCTTTATCGAGGTGCATAAAGCGAAAGGTCTGATCGACGTGATCGTTAACGATGGTCAGATCGAGCTTGTAGAACTCAGCAATACGCTTCCAGTATTCAATCCCGGAACCGCCCAGCGGATCAACGCCCAGCTTCAGGCCGGCTTTCTGAATCGCTTTGATATCGACGATATCCGCCAGCCCTTCAATGAACGGCTGCACCAGATCCTGTTCTTTAATGTGGCCGGACGCATAAGCCGCATCCAGAGAGAGACGCTTCACGCCCTTCAGGCCATCGGCCAGCAGCGCGTTGGCACGGTCTTCCACCACTTTGGTCACGTTGGTATCAGCCGGGCCACCGTTAGGCGGGTTATATTTAATGCCGCCATCTTCCGGTGGGTTGTGCGATGGCGTGATAACGATCCCGTCCGCCTGCGCGCCGCCCTTCTTATTATGAACCAGGATAGCGTTAGAGATGGCAGGGGTTGGCGTGTAGCCGTTATTTTCCTGCACGATCACGTCGACACCGTTAGCCGCCAGCACTTCCAGTACGGAAATGATCGCCGGCTCTGACAGCGCGTGGGTATCCTTACCTACGTAGCACGGTCCGGTGACGCCATTTTTGGCACGCTCTTCCGCAATCGCCTGGGCAATCGCCAGAATATGCGGTTCGTTGAAGCTATGACGACCTGCACTTCCACGGTGGCCGGAGGTACCGAATTTCACCGCGTGTTCTGCGTTACCCACTTCCGGCTTCAGCACGTAGTACTGAGACGTCAGCTGGGCGACATTGATCAAATCACTCTGTTGTGCAGGCTGGCCTGCACGGGGATGAGTTGCCATTGCCTGGTCCTTCTTATGCAAGGGTTAGATAGTGCCGCAAACCTTCTCAATCAGCTCCGCAGGGAACTGCATTGACTGCATGATGTGCTCCACCATGCTGCATTTACGACCGGTATTGGTATTGGTGATCACCCAGTATGGGGTTTCAGGCACTTGCTTAGGCTTGGTCTGGTTGCCGTTTTTCAGCAGCGTCGCTTCATCGGAAGCGAAATAGACGCGCGTGCGCCCGTGCAGCGACTCTGTGGCCTCGGCAAATGCTTTGTTGTCTAAGGAGTAAAGTGTAGTCAGCACCAGCAGGAAGCGGTTGACCGCTTTTTTCTGCTCGGCGTATTCATCAGAAAGGAGCAGTTCACGCACGGCGCGGACGTTGTCCTTCGGAGAAGAGGCTTTTTTCACCGCCGCCGCAACGACCGGCGCAGCGCTCGGGGCCGGGGTCTCTTTGACAACGGGGGCTGCACTCTGGGCTACGGCAGAAATTTTCAGCATGCGCCGTAAAATGTCGGATGCGCTCTCGCCAATGTGCTTAGTGTGGCTGGCAATAAAGCCATAGAGTTCGTCATCAACTTCGATCGTTTTCATCTTAATCCAGTGATATTTCTTTGCTGAATACAAGTCGTTGGGATTATAGGGACAAAACCCAACAGCGGATAGCGTGTCGGCAAAAACTCAGACGACTACTGAGTGTTGCAGCCGGGCGGCAGAATGTTCAACATGATACCCTAACCCGACGTAGCGAAAAAAAGAACTTTGCCATGAAATTAAACAGCCGAGCGCAATCTGCACAAAACCAGCACACTAATTCTCCCATCGTCCTCGTTCACGGCCTTTTTGGCAGCCTGGACAACCTCGGGATCCTCGCCCGCGACCTGGTTACCGACCACGATATTTTGCAAGTCGACATGCGCAACCATGGCTTGTCGGAAAGAAGCCCGGACATGAACTATCCGGCAATGGCTCAGGATTTACTTGATACGCTGGATGCTCACGATATTGAGCAGGCCACCCTGGTTGGGCACTCCATGGGCGGCAAGGCGGTGATGGCGTTTACCGCCCTGGCACCGGAACGCGTGGGAAAACTGGTGGCTATCGACATTGCGCCAGTGGATTATCAGGTGCGTCGTCACGATGAAATTTTTGCCGCGATTAACGCGGTGACGGAAGCGGGCGTTTCCACACGACAGCAGGCCGCCGAAGTAATGCGGCAGCATATAAAGGAAGAAGGCGTGGTTCAGTTCCTGTTGAAGTCCTTCGTCGGTGGCGCATGGCGCTTTAACGTGCCGGTTTTGTGGGATCAGTATCCGCATATTGTCGGCTGGGAGACGATTCCGGCCTGGGACCACCCTGCCCTGTTTATTGCAGGCGGAAATTCTCCGTACGTCACCACCGAGTATCGCGACACGCTGCTGGCACAATTCCCGCAGGCTCGTGCACACGTGATTGCCGGTGCCGGGCACTGGGTCCACGCTGAAAAACCGGACGCGGTACTGCGCGCTGTTCGCCGCTATCTGGCGGAATGATTAAAATCCGAGCAAGCAAGCGCCATTGTGGCTCCCGGCGTTGGCGTGGGGGTTTCGCTGATGTATGATTGCGCGCTATCTGCGCCGGGCCTGTCGTCCGGCGGCTTGTTTCCCCGAAGTCACTCTGAATCATGGCAAAAGAACAAACGGACCGAACGACATTAGATTTGTTCGCAAACGAGCGTCGCCCGGGAAGGCCGAAAACCAATCCGCTCTCGCGCGACGAACAGTTACGCATTAATAAGCGTAATCAGCTGAAGCGCGACAAAAGCAATGGTCTCAAGCGCGTTGAGCTAAAGCTCAATCACGAAGCGGTCGATGCGCTCAACGAGCTGGCTGAAGCCAGAAACATGAGCCGCAGCGAGCTGATTGAAGAAATACTGATGCATCAGTTGGCTGCGTTGCGAAGCCAGAAACTCGTCTGAAAATCCGACAAAAAATCACTTTCATGTAGCAGAGAGTGCAGTCCGGCGCGATTGCGGTTCCCGCGCCCTTCTCCTCCTGCTATCATTGCCTTTATCTGTGGGCAACATTCCACCATCATTTCATTACGTTTCAAGAGGTTATTTTACTCATGGCAATTACAGGCATTTTCTTCGGCAGCGACACCGGCAATACCGAAAATATCGCGAAGATGATTCAGAAGCAGCTTGGTAAAGATGTAGCTGAAGTGCATGACATTGCCAAAAGCAGCAAAGAAGATCTTGAAGGCTTCGATATTCTGCTGCTGGGTATCCCGACCTGGTACTACGGTGAAGCACAGTGTGACTGGGACGACTTCTTCCCGACGCTGGAAGAGGTAGACTTCAACGGCAAACTGGTGGCCCTGTTCGGCTGCGGCGACCAGGAAGATTACGCAGAATACTTCTGTGATGCGCTCGGCACCATCCGCGACATCATCGAACCACGCGGCGCAACCATCGTCGGCCACTGGCCAACGGCGGGTTATCATTTCGAAGCGTCTAAAGGCCTGGCCGATGACGATCACTTTGTGGGCCTGGCCATCGACGAAGACCGTCAGCCGGAGCTGACCGCTGAGCGCGTTGAAAAGTGGGTTAAGCAGATTTCTGAAGAGCTGCACCTCGAAGAGATCAAAAACGCCTGATAAACGTATGGCGCAGCGCTCAGGTTGCGCCGTATTAGCGATAAGTTCCGTAAAATTAATAGATAAAAGCAATCAAATTAATCGCTACAAATTTTTAACTTTTGAGCACATGTCTGTACAATGTCAGCTGTTTTAACGAGGTCGGATGTTTCGCTTTGCAGATGATGCCTCGTTTCTGAAAAGCATACTTTGCTCAGGGTTTGCAGTTTTCATTTAGACTTCGCAGTTCTATAATGAGACGCATTATCCTGAATTCATTCTTAGTAATACTTCCAATAAGGAAGTGTATCGCCTAGCAACAGGACTGATTCCGCATGACTGACAACAATATCGCATTAAAGAAGGCAGGCCTGAAAGTCACGCTTCCGCGTCTTAAAATTCTGGAAGTGCTTCAGGAGCCGGACAATCACCATGTCAGTGCGGAAGACCTCTATAAGCGCCTGATCGATATGGGCGAGGAAATTGGTCTGGCAACGGTTTATCGCGTTCTGAACCAGTTCGACGATGCCGGAATTGTCACCCGCCACAACTTCGAAGGCGGTAAATCTGTTTTCGAACTGACTCAGCAGCATCACCACGATCACCTGATCTGCCTCGACTGCGGCAAGGTTATCGAATTCAGTGATGACTCGATTGAAGCACGCCAGCGTGAAATCGCCACCAGGCACGGCATTCGTCTGACTAACCACAGCCTTTATCTTTACGGCCACTGCGCTGAAGGCGACTGCCGCGAAGATGAACACGCCCACGACGCCGCCGATAAATAATCGACGCTCGTGCAAAAGCAAAAGCCAACCTGACGGTTGGCTTTTTTTATGGGCATATTTTGGGGCAAAAACAGAGTTGAAATAAGGCTTACGGCGCGGGGGTATTGTTGCTGCGAATTTCCTGCCAGATTTTATCGCAGCGCGCCTTCACTGCCTGATCGTTACCCGTACGGGTCGCCTGGATACACTGCTGATAATCCAGCGTGCGCACCGTTTCCTGTTCGGCAAACTGCTTGTGCTCCTTCTCCTGCTTCAGCACATCCAGCACGCTTTGGCAGGCTTCAATCTTATCCGGATTGCCTTCCGCGGTATTAATACAGGCGCTGTAGGCGGCTTTCAGCTTGCTGTCTTCTTTCGGTGCCTGCGGCTGTGCACAAGCCACCAGCCCGGACGCCATAATCGCGACGAGAATCAATTTTTTCATGATACGACCTCATGGTTACGCGGCAGGCATCGTGCCCGCCGCGTCGCTTATCAGAAGATGGTGAACGGAGCGATAACGATGAATTTCACGTCGCGCTCATCCTGGAACATGTTGCCGTAGCCACCGCCCCAGCTTGGGATATCTGAATGGTTGTCGTACTGAGTGAAGTGCAGCTTGAACAGCGTGCCTTTGGCGCGCCCTTCCTGGACGGTGTACATCGCATCGAGACTGTAGGAAGACTCTTTGATTTTGTTTGAGGCAATGCTCTCTTTCTGCCCTGCGCTGTTGATCATCCAGTCCGCCGGTTTAGCATCCCACGCGTAAACGTAGGAAGCGCCCACCGCCCAGCCTGGCAGGTTCCAGTTTTTCAGGTCATACATTCCGCCGAAGAACACGGCTTTTTCGCCGTTGGCGTTGAAGTCGGAACGGTTATCCCACCAGATATCCAGACGACCGTTGGAGGAAGCATAGGTTGGCGTCATACGCTGCAGGAAGAAGCCCTGCTGGCCTTCTGCCTTAACCCATGTCCCTTCGAGGCGCAGGTCAACCACGTCAGCCACTTTGTAGCCGAAGGTCAGAGCCTGTAACCATGCGGTACCGTCGTAAATATCGTTGACGGTGTTTTTATCTACGGTGTCACGTGCACCATAGAACTGGTAGCTGGTAGAAAGTGGCGTACCGGCCACGTCGAATTTGTAGCTGGCTTTGGCGAAGTACTGATCCATAAAGCCCTGCGCCTGACCAAATGCGGCTTCCAGAACGAGGTCATTTTTAAAGTCGTACTTCGCACCGATGGAGTGGAGATAATCGACTTTGGTTTTCCTGTCATTCTGGTAGAACTTGTCGGTTTCAAGGTGCCATGGTGCCTTGTACTCGTTGGTCCACATGTACGAGAAGCTCAGCGCGCCCGCATCACCGTAGTCAAAGTTCGCCCCGGCTTCAGCACCCTGATAGGTGCCAGGCATAAAGCTCCAGTGCGGCGCTAACAGCGTCTGGCCGGTTGGCTGAATGTAACCCGCACGAGCCCAGGCAGGCCCAAGCTTAAATTTCGCAGCGGCTTTATAAAGGCTAATCCCGCTCTTATCACCGGAGTAGTCTTCGTCGTAGCCCTTATTGATAGAGGAAAACGCGATTTCGTTCGGGTGGCCGCTTTCGGCAGATTCGGCCATTTCGATTGCGGTAAAGGCGGCGATATCAAGCCCGATGAAATCAGCGGCGAAGCCAGACTGGAAGTCGAGGTTGGCGTTCCAGGTCGAGTGAGAAAGGTTGGTTTTGTACTTGTCACCGTCAGTGACGTCTTTACGGTCACGCTCACGCTGCCAGTAATAGATGCCGCCGGTTAACGTTGAATCGTCTACGAATCCTGCTGCACTGGCCTGCGGAGATGCAACCCAGCCCGACATTGCGGTGACGGCGGCAATAGCCAGCGCCAGCGTACTACGTTTGCCACTGAACGTACGCATGTGTATATCCTCTTTGACTTTAAAAACGCCGTCGCAAAAGGCGAAAGCGATAAAATAAGCACTGCAAAAAAGTAGCGAGGCAGAAAGGGCCTGACGCTATGTCAGTAGACTATTTTTCGCGACGCGAATTATCAATCCTTTTTCCGCACGAATGCGCAAGAGTATGACAGTGCGCACATATTTGATTGCGTTTTGTTACAAAGTACAAGTGCGAGACAAAATGGCAGGAACCGCTAATAGCAGGGGTTTGTCAGCAGCCCAGTAAATGGGGCAGGTGGCAATATGTAACAGAGCCGATAAGTGTTTCAGTAGCAGAAATGAGATTATTTCGCATCGCGAAAATGGCATAAAAAAAGCGCCGCACGAAGCGACGCTTTCAGGACTTAAAGCAGCAAGCTTACTCGCCCGCTTTCGCCCAGGTATCGCGCAGGCCAACGGTGCGGTTGAAGACCAGCTTATCAGCGGTGCTGTAACGGCTGTCGAGGCAGAAGTAACCTTCGCGTTCGAACTGATGCGCAACGCCCGCCTTAGCGGCTTTCAGGGAAGGTTCAGCGTAACCCTGTTTGATCACCAGAGAGTCCTGGTTGATGACGGACAGGAAGTCCTCCGCGGCACCCGGGTTTGGCACGCTGAACAGACGATCGTAAAGACGAATTTCAACCGGCAGCGCATGCTGTGCGCTCACCCAGTGAATAACGCCTTTCACTTTACGGCCATCGGCCGGATCTTTGCTCAGGGTGTCGGCATCGTAAGTGCAGAAAATAGTGGTGATATTGCCTTCTGCATCTTTCTCAACGCGTTCCGCTTTCACCACGTAGGCATTGCGCAGACGCACTTCTTTACCCATCACCAGACGCTTGTACTGCTTGTTCGCTTCTTCGCGGAAGTCAGCGCGATCGATCCAGATTTCACGGCTGAACGGCACTTCACGGCTGCCCATTTCCGGTTTGCTCGGATGGTTCGGCATGGTGACGATTTCGCCTTCGCCCTGGTAGTTTTCGATAACCAGCTTAACCGGATCGATAACGGCCATCGCGCGCGGTGCGTTCTCGTTCAGATCTTCACGAATGCAGGATTCCAGCGACGCGATTTCGATGGTGTTATCCTGTTTGGTGACGCCGATACGCTTACAGAATTCACGGATGGACGCTGCGGTGTAGCCACGACGACGCAGGCCTGAAATAGTTGGCATACGCGGGTCATCCCAGCCTTCCACATGCTTGTCGGTGACCAGCTGGTTCAGCTTACGCTTGGACATCACGGTGTATTCCAGATTCAGACGAGAGAACTCGTACTGACGCGGATGAACCGGAATGGAGATGTTATCCAGTACCCAGTCGTACAGGCGACGGTTGTCCTGGAACTCAAGCGTACACAGGGAGTGAGTAATCCCTTCCAGCGCATCGCTGATGCAGTGGGTGAAGTCGTACATCGGGTAGATGCACCACTTACTACCGGTCTGGTGGTGATCGGCGAATTTGATGCGGTACAGCACCGGATCGCGCATTACGACGAAGGATGACGCCATATCAATTTTGGCGCGCAGGCACGCTTTACCTTCTTCGAAACCGCCGGCGCGCATTTTTTCAAACAGCGCCAGGTTCTCTTCCACGCTGCGATCGCGGTACGGGCTGTTTTTACCCGGCGCAGTCAGCGTGCCGCGGTATTCGCGGATTTCTTCTGCAGAGAGTTCATCGACATACGCCAGACCTTTATTAATAAGCTCAACGGCGTACTGATGCAGGGTATCGAAATAGTCCGAGGAGTAGCGGATATCGCCAGACCAGTGGAAACCTAACCACTCGACGTCATTTTTGATCGATTCAACGTATTCGATGTCTTCCTTCACCGGGTTGGTGTCATCGAAACGCAGGTTGCACTGACCCTGATAGTCCTGGGCGATGCCGAAGTTCAGGCAGATCGATTTAGCGTGACCGATATGCAGATACCCGTTCGGCTCTGGCGGAAAACGGGTGTGAACGGTCGTGTGCTTACCACTGGCCAGATCCTCATCAATAATCTGGCGAATAAAGTTAGTCGGGCGGGCTTCAGCCTCACTCATCGCGGGTTCCTCAAGGCGTAAACAACATATAACGGCATATGATCTTATAAGCCGGACGTAGTGACAACCCTTAGTTACGGAAAATACGTATCTGATGAAAATAATGGGAGCATTTGCTGCAAAAAAAAGCGGCGGAGGAATTCCCCCGCCGCTAAGGCACATAAGATTTACTCAGGAACGATTATTTGCCTTTAATCTCATACAGCGGCGTGACGCCTGCAACGACCTGACCCTGCGCCTTGATTACCAGGCCGCTGAAGTCGTCGATATTGCTGCACACCACTGGACTGATCATGGAGCGTGCGTTGGCGTTCAGGAAGTCCAGATCCATTTCCAGAACCGGCTGACCGGCTACCACTTCCGCACCCTCTTCCACCAGGCGAGTAAAGCCCTGGCCGTTCAGCGCAACGGTATCAATGCCCATGTGGACAACGATTTCCGCGCCTTTTTCGGTTTCGAGGCAGAACGCATGGTTGGTGTTGAAGATCTTAACGATGGTGCCTGCTGCCGGAGAAACGACGGTTTTCTCCGTTGGTTTCACCGCTACGCCGTCGCCGACGGCTTTGCTGGCGAACGCTTCATCAGGAACCTGCTCCAGAGCAACAACATCACCGGTAACCGGGGATACCAGCGCAGCAATAGTCGCTGCTGCGTTTGGTACAGCCTGTGGTTTTACCGCTGCTGGTGCCGCCGCAGCAGGAGTTGCTTCTGCTGCGGCAACGTGGCCGGTGGTTTTCATCGCGTTAGCAATTTTTTCTGCCACGAAGCCCACGATAATCTGCACGCTGGTTTTGTTCAGACGAATCACACCGGACGCACCGAGACGTTTGGCCAGCGCTTCGTTAACCAGAGAAGAATCCTTCACGTTCAGACGCAGACGGGTGATGCACGCGTCGATACCGGTCAGGTTATCAGAACCACCTACGGCAGCAATGTACTGACGAGCCAGCGCGGATGCATCCTGCTCTTTGCCGGTGCTCACATTCACGTCCTGACCATCTTCTTCGCTACCGGCAACCGCCAGTTCACGACCTGGCGTCATCAGGTTGAATTTGGTGATGGTGAAGCGGAACACCACGTAGTAGATAACGAAGAACACCAGGCCCTGAGGGATCAGCATCCACCAGTGCGTCGCCAGCGGGTTACGCGAGGAGAGCACCATATCCACCAGACCGGCACTGAAGCCGAAACCAGCAATCCACTGCATGCTCGCCGCGATAAACACGGAAATACCCGTCAGCACAGCGTGGATGAAGTACAGCACTGGTGCCACGAACATGAAGGAGAACTCCAGAGGCTCGGTGATACCGGTGAAGAATGCCGCGAAGGCACCCGCCATCATGATACCCAGCACTTTGGCTTTGTTTTCCGGACGTGCGCACTGGTAAATCGCCAGCGCAGCACCTGGAAGGCCGAACATCATGATTGGGAAGAAGCCTGCCTGATAGCGACCGGTGATACCGACAACCGCTTTACCGGCTTCGATAGACTGCGCACCGCCCAGGAAGTTAGGGATGTCGTTAATACCGGCAACGTCAAACCAGAATACGGAGTTCAGCGCGTGGTGCAGACCAACAGGGATCAGCAGACGGTTGAAGAACGCATAGATACCGGCGCCCGCAGAGCCCAGTTTCTGAATGTGCTCACCGAAGCTCACCAGGCCACCGAAGATAACCGGCCAGATGTACATCAGCAGGAACGCAACGGCGATCATCAGGAAGGAGGTCAGGATAGGTACCAGACGGCGGCCGCTGAAGAACGACAGCGCTTTCGGCAGCTCAACGCCGCTGAAGCGGTTGTACAGCTCAGCAGAAATAATACCGACAAGGATACCCACGAACTGGTTTTCGATCTTACCGAAAGCCGCCGGGACCTGCTCCAGAGGAATCTTCTGGATCATCGACACCGCTGCCGGAGAGCACAGGGTGGTTAAAACGAGGAAACCAACAAAGCCGGTCAGCGCAGCTGCACCGTCTTTATCTTTGGACATACCGTAAGCCACACCGATCGCAAACAACACGGACATATGATCGATGATGGCCGAGCCAGATTTGATAAACAGCGCCGCTAAGGCGTTATCGCCGCCCCAACTTACCGGGTCAATCCAGTAGCCGACACCCATCAGGATGGCTGCGGCAGGCAGCGTGGCCACTGGCACCATCAGTGCGCGGCCCACTTTTTGTAAATAACCTAGAACACTCACTTTTCTTCCCCCTATGAGACCCCGATCCGACTTCGTTAAAGCCGTATTTTTATAGTGTGACTATCTTAAAAGCACAGCGACATACCACTTGCTTTGAGAGTGTGTGGAAAATTAATTCGTCTCGCAAATTAAACGCACCTTTTTTGTGATTTTTATCACCAAATATCGTCATCCCCCCCTCATCCGACTGGCTAACAGGGAAAACTTATTTTATCATTCGAAAAATCAGGACGGATTGCCCCCTCTCGTTGCCAAACCAGGTTACTCTTAACTGAGATTCGGTGCCAATCCGCCAACCGTTTATATTAACTATTGAGGTGAACAATGAGACTGATTCCCCTGGCGACAGCAGAACAAGTAGGCAAATGGGCCGCCCGTCATATCGTCAACCGCATCAATGCGTTTAAACCAACGGCGGATCGTCCGTTCGTTCTGGGTCTGCCAACCGGCGGCACCCCGCTCACAGCATACAAAGCTCTGGTTGATATGCATAAAGCGGGCCAGGTTAGTTTCAAACACGTTGTCACCTTCAACATGGACGAATATGTTGGCCTGCCGAAGGAGCATCCGGAAAGCTACCACAGCTTCATGCACCGCAACTTCTTCGATCACGTTGATATTCCAGCTGAAAACATTAACCTGCTGGATGGCAACGCGCCAGACATCGACGCAGAGTGCCGCCAGTACGAAGAAAAAATCCGCTCCTACGGTAAAATCAACCTGTTCATGGGCGGCGTGGGCAACGACGGTCACATCGCATTCAACGAACCTGCCTCTTCCCTGGCTTCCCGTACCCGCATTAAAACCCTGACTCATGACACCCGCGTGGCAAACTCCCGCTTCTTCGACGGCGACGTGACTCAAGTGCCTAAATACGCACTGACCGTGGGTGTGGGTACGCTGCTGGACGCAGAAGAAGTGATGATTCTGGTGCTGGGCCACCAGAAAGCACAGGCGCTGCAGGCCGCCGTTGAAGGTAACGTCAACCATATGTGGACTATCAGCTGCCTGCAGCTGCATCCGAAAGCGGTCATGGTGTGTGACGAGCCGTCCACCATGGAGCTGAAAGTGAAGACGCTGAAGTACTTCAACGAATTAGAAGCTGAAAACATCAAAGGTCTGTAATTGAATCCCCGCCTCTGTTTTCAGGGGCGGTCGCATTTTTAAGAACCGGGGGTCGTAATGTATGCATTAACTCAGGGCCGAATCTATACCGGCCACGAAATTCTGGATGACCATGCGGTAGTGATTGCCGATGGCCTGATTGAACGTATCTGCCCACAGGCCGACTTGCCGTCCGGGATTGAGCAACGCTCGTTGAATGGCGCCATCCTCGCTCCCGGTTTTATTGACGTGCAGTTAAACGGCTGCGGCGGCGTGCAGTTCAACGACAGCCCGGACGCGGTGACCGTTGAAACGCTGGAAATCATGCAGAAAGCCAACGAAAAATCTGGCTGCACCAGCTACCTGCCAACGCTGATTACCTCCAGCGACGACCTGATGAAGCAGGGTATCCGCGTAATGCGTGAATACCTGGCGAAATACCCAAATCAGGCACTCGGTCTGCACCTTGAGGGCCCGTGGCTGAACATCGTCAAGAAAGGGACCCACAATCCGGATTACGTTCGTAAACCAGACAATGAACTGGTGGACTTCCTCTGCGCCAACGCCGATGTGATAACCAAGGTCACACTTGCGCCTGAAATGGTACCTGCCGAGGTGATTACTCGTCTGGTGAATGCCGGGATCGTGGTCTCTGCGGGTCACTCCAATGCCACGCTGAAAGAAGCCAAAGTGGGCTTCCGTGCGGGCATCACCTTCGCCACACACCTCTATAACGCGATGCCGTACATCACCGGACGCGAGCCGGGCCTTGCTGGCGCCATCTTTGATGAAGCAGACGTTTACTGCGGCATTATCGTTGACGGTCTGCACGTCGATTTCGCCAACGTCCGCAACGCCAAACGCCTGAAAGGCGATAAGCTGTGCCTGGTGACCGACGCCACCGCGCCGGCGGGGGCAAACATTGAAGAGTTCATTTTTGCTGGTAAAACAATATACTACCGCGATGGGCTCTGCGTGGATGAGAACGGCACCCTGAGCGGCTCGGCGCTAACCATGATTGAAGGCGTGCGTAATCTGGTAGAACACTGCGGCATCGCCCTGGATGAAACCTTGCGTATGGCTACGCTCTATCCTGCCCGCGCCATCGGCGTGGAAAAACAGCTCGGCAGCATTGCGCCAGGCAAGGTGGCGAACCTGACCGCGTTCACCCGCGATTATAAAATCACCAAGACCATCGTTAATGGTAACGAGGTCGTTAACTGAGTAAGTAAAGTATGACATCAGGCGGACAAGCTCAAATTGGTAATGTTGACCTCGTTAAACAGCTTAACAGTGCGGCCGTTTACCGCCTGATTGACCAGCATGGGCCAATCTCGCGCATTCAGATTGCCGAACAGAGCCAGCTTGCGCCCGCCAGCGTGACCAAAATCACGCGTCAGCTTATTGAACGCGGCCTGATCAAAGAAGTCGATCAGCAGGCCTCCACCGGAGGCCGCCGCGCCATTTCTATCGTTACCGAGACCCGCAATTTTCACGCCATCGGCGTACGTCTTGGTCGCCACGACACCACGCTCACGCTTTACGATCTGAGCAGCAAGGTGCTTGCTGAAGAGCACTACCCGCTTCCACAACGCACGCAGGAAACGCTTGAGTATGCGCTCCTCGACACCATCGCCACCTTTATTGAGCACACCCAGCGCAAGATCCGCGAACTGATCGCAATCTCGGTTATCCTGCCGGGGCTGGTCGATCCGGAAAGCGGCGTCATCCGCTATATGCCTCACATTCAGGTGGAGAACTGGGGTCTGGTGGGCGCGCTGGAAAAACGCTTTAACGTCACCTGTTTTGTCGGTCACGATATTCGCAGTCTGGCGCTCGCAGAGCACTACTTCGGTGCAACACAGGACTGCGAAGACTCTATTCTGGTGCGTGTTCACCGAGGAACCGGGGCCGGGATCATCTCCAATGGGCGCATTTTTATCGGCCGCAACGGCAACGTCGGCGAGATTGGCCATATTCAGGTCGACCCGCTCGGCGAACGCTGCCACTGCGGCAATTTTGGCTGCCTGGAAACCGTCGCCGCCAATGCCGCCATCGAACTTAAGGTTCGTCAGCTGTTGGAAAAAGGCTATCAGAGCAAAGTCACGCTGGATGAGTGCAACATCAAAACCATCTGCAAAGCCGCGAATAAAGGCGATGCGCTGGCAAGCGAAGTGATTGAGCAGGTTGGCCGCCATTTGGGTAAAACCATCGCCATTGCTATCAATCTGTTTAATCCGCAAAAAGTGGTGATTGCCGGTGAAATCACCGAAGCCGAAAAAGTGCTGCTGCCCGCCGTCGAAGGCTGCATCAACACTCAGGCGCTGAAAGCGTTTCGCCAGAATCTGCCCGTCGTGCGCTCGGCCCTCGATCATCGTTCGGCCATTGGCGCGTTTGCGCTGGTCAAACGTTCAATGCTCAACGGCCTGCTGCTGCAGCATCTGCTCGAAGGCTAACCCGCCCTCCTCCCGCGCTTCGGGCATGAGGGAGGATAATGTGTATAATTACGCCTTTCCTGAACAAAGACGCTGGACTGTCCATGACCCTCAAGAACATCATTTGCGATATTGACGGCGTGCTGATGCACGATAACGTAGCCGTACCGGGCGCTGCTGATTTCGTTGCGCGCGTGCTGGATAAAGGCATGCCGTTTGTCTGCCTGACCAACTACCCGTCACAAACAGGTCAGGATCTGGCAAACCGTTTCGCTACCGCGGGCATCGACGTCCCGGACAGCGTGTTTTATACCTCCGCCATGGCCACCGCCGACTTCCTGCGCCGTCAGGAAGGGAAAAAAGCCTACGTTGTCGGTGAGGGCGCGCTAATCCACGAACTGTATAAAGCCGGATTCACCATCACTGACGTCAACCCGGACTTCGTGATTGTCGGCGAAACGCGCTCCTTTAACTGGGAAATGATGCACAAGGCTGCGTTCTTCGTCGCCAACGGCGCACGCTTTATCGCCACCAACCCGGATACCCACGGCCGTGGCTATTATCCGGCGTGCGGGGCGCTTTGTGCTGGTATTGAGAAAATCTCAGGTCGTAAACCTTTTGTCGTTGGTAAGCCAAGCCCGTGGATAATCCGCGCCGCGCTGAACAAAATGCAGGCCCACTCTGAAGAAACGGTGATTGTAGGCGACAATCTTCGCACCGATATTCTGGCAGGCTTCCAGGCCGGTCTGGAAACGATTCTGGTGCTCTCCGGTGTCTCCACCGTCGATGACATCGACAATATGCCCTTCCGGCCGTCGTGGATTTACCCGTCGGTTGCCGAAATCGACATCATCTGAGTTCAAAACCACGTCCTGCGGCGTGGTTTTTTATTTTTCAACTTCAAAAATGCACCAACGTCTAATAAAAGACGTAGTTTATTGAGAAACCGTCAATAGCAGAACTAAAAGCCTGCGCCTTTTTCACTATTCGCTAATCCTCATTGCACTATTTTCGTTTAGCCCCGTAATCCTCTTGCGCACGCTTACGCTTTACGGCATTTTTTAAAGCATGCAACGCCCCAACAACACGCAACAGCATTAACGGAGAAGTAGCTATGTGTTCTATTTTCGGTGTACTGGATATCAAGACGGACGCGGTTGAGCTGCGTAAAAAAGCGCTGGAACTGTCCCGCCTGATGCGCCACCGCGGCCCGGACTGGTCCGGTATTTATGCCAGCGATAAAGCTATTCTTGCTCACGAACGTCTGTCGATTGTCGACGTCAACGCCGGTGCCCAGCCGCTTTACAACGAAAAGAAAACCCATGCGCTGGCCGTGAACGGTGAGATCTACAACCATCAGGCACTGCGCGCTGAATATGGCGACCGTTACCAGTTCCAGACGGGTTCCGACTGCGAAGTGATCCTCGCGCTGTACCAGGAAAAAGGCCCGGAGTTCCTCGACGATCTGCAAGGTATGTTCGCCTTCGCCCTGTACGACAGCGAAAAAGACGCGTACCTGATTGGCCGCGATCACATTGGGATCATCCCGCTGTACATGGGTCACGACGAGCACGGTAACCTGTATGTTGCCTCCGAAATGAAAGCACTGGTGCCGGTGTGCCGCACCATCAAAGAATTCCCTGCTGGCAGCTACCTGTGGAGCCAGGACGGCGAAATCCGTCCTTATTATCAGCGCGACTGGTTCGACTATGAGGCGGTAAAAGACAACGTCACCGACAAAAACGAACTGCGTCAGGCGCTGGAAGACTCCGTGAAAAGCCACCTGATGTCTGACGTACCTTACGGCGTGCTGCTTTCCGGTGGTCTGGATTCATCCGTTATTTCCGCCATCACCAAGAAATTCGCCGCTCGCCGCGTGGAAGATCAGGAGCGATCTGAGGCCTGGTGGCCGCAGCTGCACTCTTTCGCCGTTGGCCTGGAAGGTTCACCGGACCTGAAAGCTGCGCAGGAAGTGGCAAATCATCTGGGCACCGTGCACCATGAGATTCACTTCACCGTGCAGGAAGGTCTGGATGCCATTCGCGACGTGATTTATCACATCGAAACCTACGATGTGACCACCATTCGCGCCTCGACGCCAATGTATCTGATGTCGCGTAAAATCAAGGCGATGGGCATAAAAATGGTGCTTTCTGGCGAAGGCTCCGATGAATTGTTCGGCGGCTACCTCTACTTCCATAAAGCGCCGAACGCCAAAGAGCTGCATGAAGAAACTGTGCGTAAGCTTCAGGCTCTGCATATGTTTGACTGCGCTCGCGCAAACAAAGCGATGTCTGCCTGGGGTGTTGAAGCGCGCGTGCCGTTCCTCGACAAGAAATTCCTCGACGTGGCGATGCGTATCAACCCGCAGGATAAAATGTGCGGCAACGGCAAAATGGAAAAACACATTCTGCGCGAATGCTTTGAATCTTATCTGCCGGCAAGCGTGGCGTGGCGCCAGAAGGAACAATTCTCTGACGGCGTGGGCTACAGCTGGATTGATACGTTAAAAGAAGTGGCTGCGAAGCAAATCACCGACAAACAGCTGGAAACTGCAAGCTTCCGCTTCCCGTACAACACGCCATCTTCAAAAGAAGCCTATCTGTATCGCGAAATCTTTGAAGAGCTGTTCCCGCTGCCAAGCGCGGCGGAATGTGTACCAGGCGGCCCGTCCGTAGCCTGCTCTTCTGCGAAAGCGATCGAGTGGGACGAAGCGTTCAAAACCATGAACGATCCATCAGGCCGTGCCGTCGGCGTGCATCAGTCTGCCTACAAATAATGTCACGTTTTTGACAAAGGGCCTTTCGGGGCCCTTTTGCCGTTTGTGGGTACTCATCTGGCGGCAAAAAAGGCGTTAGAATCAATTATTGCCGATAAATTCGCCTTGCTGTTCGCAACCTAACCAAACAGTCACATTCCGGCTATTTTCCTTGAAAAAGAAGTTGACGCTACCAGGCTCAATACGCATAATGCGCCCCGCAACGCCGATAAGGTAACGCGAAAAAAAGATGGCTACGTAGCTCAGTTGGTTAGAGCACATCACTCATAATGATGGGGTCACAGGTTCGAATCCCGTCGTAGCCACCATCTTTTTGCGGGAGTGGCGAAATTGGTAGACGCACCAGATTTAGGTTCTGGCGCCGCAAGGTGTGCGAGTTCAAGTCTCGCCTCCCGCACCATTCCCAGTAAGCGTTGCACGGATGGGGTATCGCCAAGCGGTAAGGCACCGGTTTTTGATACCGGCATTCCCTGGTTCGAATCCAGGTACCCCAGCCACTTTTCCCTGACTAAGCGTTTTAACACGTGAGTCATTGGGGTATCGCCAAGCGGTAAGGCACCGGTTTTTGATACCGGCATTCCCTGGTTCGAATCCAGGTACCCCAGCCAGTATTGTTCTGGCATAAAAATTCAGGCTACGTAGCTCAGTTGGTTAGAGCACATCACTCATAATGATGGGGTCACAGGTTCGAATCCCGTCGTAGCCACCAAATTCTTGGGGTGTCGCCAAGCGGTAAGGCTCTGGTTTCTGATACCAGCATTCCGGGGTTCGAATCCCTGCACCCCAGCCAAGTTGTAAACGATGTAGAAAGTGAAAAGAAAATCGGATGGAGTGTCGCCAAGCGGTAAGGCTCTGGTTTCTGATACCAGCATTCCGGGGTTCGAATCCCTGCACTCCAGCCACTTTTCAACTAACATCGTTAAGCAGTAAAAAATTTATTGGGGTGTCGCCAAGCGGTAAGGCTCTGGTTTCTGATACCAGCATTCCGGGGTTCGAATCCCTGCACCCCAGCCAATAAAACAAAAAAGCTCGCTTATGCGGGCTTTTTTGTTTTTACGTGTCCAGTGCCCGGCGGGACTTATTTGCACGTGCCAACGTTTTCTCCAGGCCGGGAAAGCGCAGCGCCTCCCGGCAAAATAAAATTTAAAGACCTAATGCATACTTCAGCGCCTGACGTTTCAGGACGCCTGCACGTTCTGCGGCCATCAGGCCAATATTGCGCAGCATACGCAGTGGGGCGAGATCGTTGCTGAAGCCGGCATAAAACAGATCCATGCCGGACTGCATCAGATAGTTATCCGCCATTCTGCGGGTCTGATAGCGCTTGAGCACTGGCAGACTCGCCCATGCTTCACCGTGGCTACGCGCGCTTGCCAGCACATCCACTAATGCGTCCACGTCACGATAGCCCAGATTCACGCCCTGCCCGGCCAAAGGATGAATGGTGTGCGCCGCATCACCTACCAGCACCAGCCCTGGCTGCACATAACGAAGCGCGTGGCGGCGCGTTAGCGGGAAGGCCCCGGCGGCAACGGCTTTCACTTTTCCCAGCCGCGACGGAAAAGTATGGGCGATCGCCTGTTCCAGCTGTTCCAGCGACAGCGCCTGAAGCTGGCGGATACGCGCAGGTGTGTCATACCACACCAGCGATGCCCAATTGTCATACAGCGGTAAAAACGCTCGCGGTCCGTCCGGCGTAAACTGCTGCCATGTGCTGTCACCCGGCTCATTTTCACACTCGACGGTAATCAGCATGCAGGATTGCGGATACTGCCATGCATGGACGCCGATACCCGACATCTGGCGAACCTGCGAATTCGCACCGTCGGCACCGATAACCAGCTTCGCCTGCAGTTCGCTGCCGTCCGTAAACCCAAGCGAATAGCCTTCCGTTCCGTGAAGCATCGTTTCCAGCGAAGCCGGAACTCGCAGAGTAATCTTCTCCTGCGCCTCCAGCGCGCGCCACAGCGCTAGCTGCAACACGTTATTCTCCACCATATACCCGAGTTCAGGCAGCTTCAGCTCAGAGGCATTGAACACCACATGCGCATTCTCCCATTCCCAGGTTTCCAGCTGACGATAGCGGTGCGTTCGCATCGCCTGAATGGCTTCCCAGACGCCAAGCCCGCGCAGAAGCGCCACGGAGGAGGCGCTGATAGCCGAAATGCGCACATCTGGCGGGCTTCCCGCATCAAATTCCGGCGGCGCGGCGCGTTCGATAACGATCACGCTGAATCCCTGCTGCGCCAGTCCCAGCGCCAGCGCCCCGCCGACCATTCCGCCGCCCACGATGGCGATATCTGTAGAGTGATTGCTCATGGCTCATTGTCCTTAAAACTCAATCTCTTCAGTTTACCGGATTTTTCAGGCTTTGGGCGTAAGCTCAGTCATACTGGTCACGCTCGCCGCAAAGCATTACAATACGCACCCCTGCGTTTTCCCCGAGCAAAGCAAAGTCGATGACAAAAAAACTCCATATAAAAACCTGGGGCTGTCAGATGAACGAATACGATTCATCCAAGATGGCCGATCTGCTGGATGCCACTCACGGCTATCAACTGACTGAAAACGCGGATGAAGCCGACGTGCTGTTGCTGAACACCTGCTCAATTCGTGAGAAGGCGCAGGAAAAAGTGTTCCACCAGCTGGGGCGCTGGAAGCTTATCAAGGCGAAAAGACCTGACGTAATCATCGGCATCGGTGGCTGCGTAGCGTCTCAGGAAGGCAAGCTTATCCGCCAGCGTGCTCACTACGTTGACATCATTTTTGGCCCGCAAACCCTGCATCGCCTGCCGGAAATGATCGACACCATTCGCGGCATGCGCGATCGCCGTAAGCCAATCATCGACGTCAGCTTCCCGGAAATTGAAAAATTCGACCGCCTGCCTGAACCTCGTGCTGAGGGGCCAACCGCGTTCGTTTCCATTATGGAAGGCTGCAACAAATACTGTACCTACTGCGTCGTGCCTTATACCCGCGGCGAAGAAGTCAGCCGACCTACTGATGACATTCTGTTTGAGGTCGCTCAGCTGGCGGCCCAGGGCGTGCGTGAAATCCACCTGCTGGGGCAGAACGTTAACGCCTGGCGCGGTGAAAACTATGACGGCAGCACCGGTTCATTCTCCGAACTGCTGCGCCTGGTCGCCGCCATCGATGGTATTGACCGCCTTCGCTTCACCACCAGCCATCCGATCGAATTCACCGACGACATTATCGACGTCTATCGTGATACACCGGAGCTGGTGAGCTTCCTGCATCTTCCGGTACAAAGCGGTTCGGACCGCGTGCTGAACATGATGGGCCGCACGCATACGGTGCTGGAGTATAAAGCCATTGTCCGCAAGCTGTACGAAGCCCGGCCCGATATCCAGATAAGTTCAGACTTTATCGTCGGCTTCCCTGGCGAAACCAACGAAGACTTTGAAAAGACCATGAAGGTGATTGCCGACGTCAATATGGACGTGAGCTACAGCTTTATCTTCTCCGCACGCCCGGGTACTCCGGCGGCCGATATGGTCGACGACGTGCCGGATGAGGTTAAAAAGCAGCGCCTTTATATCCTTCAGGAACGCATTAACCAGCAGGCCATGGCCTGGAGCCGCCGTATGCTCGGCACCGTCCAGCGCATTCTGGTGGAAGGCACTTCCCGGAAAAGCATTATGGAGCTCACCGGGCGTACCGAAAACAACCGCGTGGTGAACTTTGAAGGTACGCCGGAGATGGTAGGCAAATTCGTGGATGTGGAAATCGTCGACGTCTACACCAACTCCCTGCGCGGTAAACTGGTACGCACGGAGGCGGAAATGGGGCTACGTATCGTGGAATCTCCTGAGTCCGTGATTGCCCGTACCCGCAAAGAAAATGACCTCGGCGTCGGTACCTTCCAGCCGTAATCGCCCGGCCTGCCGTGCGCGGCAGGCCCTTGCATTTCCCCGCCCTGCCCCCACATCCATGGCAATGCTTGCACCTTTAAACGCTTGCGAGAATAATTTCCTTTAAGCAGGTCCATAAAAGCCCTCCGTGGCGCCAGGTATAAAGAGGAACAGTTTGAATACAGAAACCCGTGAAATCACCCTTGAGCCGGCAGACAACGAACGCCTGCTGAGCCTGTGTGGCCCGTTTGATGACAACGTCAAGCACCTCGAACGTCGACTGGGCATCGAAATCAACCGCCGCGATAACCACTTCAAACTCACCGGTCGCGCCCTCTGCGTGAATGCAGCAGCCGATATTCTGCGCTCTCTGTATGTTGATACAGCCCCGATGCGTGGCCAGACCCAGGATATCGAACCTGAGCAGATTCATCTGGCGATTAAAGAAGCCCGCGTGCTGGAACAAAGCGCCGAGAGCGTACCGGACTACGGCAAAGCCATCAATATCAAAACCAAGCGTGGAGTCATTAAGCCGCGTACGCCAAATCAGGCGCAGTACATCGCTAATATTCTCGACCATGACATCACCTTTGGCGTAGGTCCTGCGGGAACCGGCAAAACCTACCTTGCGGTTGCCGCTGCGGTGGACGCCCTTGAGCGCCAGGAAATTCGCCGCATTCTGCTGACTCGTCCGGCGGTGGAAGCCGGTGAAAAACTTGGCTTCCTGCCAGGCGATCTGAGCCAGAAGGTGGATCCGTATCTGCGCCCGCTGTACGACGCGCTGTTCGAAATGCTCGGCTTTGAGAAAGTCGAAAAGCTGATTGAGCGCAACGTCATCGAAGTCGCCCCGCTGGCTTATATGCGTGGCCGTACGCTGAACGATGCGTTCATCATTCTGGATGAAAGCCAGAACACCACCATCGAACAGATGAAAATGTTCCTGACCCGTATTGGCTTTAACTCCAAAGCCGTGATCACCGGCGACATCACCCAGATTGACCTGCCGCGTAATATGAAATCGGGCCTGCGCCATGCCATCGAAGTGCTGGCGGAAGTGGATGAAATCAGCTTCAACTTCTTCCACAGTGAAGACGTGGTGCGCCACCCGGTGGTCGCCCGCATCGTTAACGCCTATGAAGCCTGGGAAGAAGCAGATCAAAAGCGCAGAGCTGCCGAAGCCGCAGAGCGTAAACGCGAAGCGCTGACCGCGCAGTCTCAGGAGCAAAAATGAGCTCGGTAATTTTAGATTTACAGATAGCCACCGAAGATGAAAACGGCCTGCCGCCGGAAGCGCAATTCCAGCGCTGGCTGGATGCGACAATCCCGGCGTTTCAGGCCGAATCGGAAGTGACCATTCGCCTGGTTGATGAAGCGGAAAGCCATGAGCTCAACCTCACCTATCGCGGCAAAGACAAATCAACCAACGTGCTTTCCTTCCCGTTTGAGGCGCCGCCAGGTATTGAGATGCCGCTGCTCGGCGATCTCATCATCTGCCGCCAGGTGGTGGAACGCGAAGCTCAGGAGCAGGGTAAACCACTCGAAGCCCACTGGGCGCACATGGTGGTACACGGCAGCCTGCACCTGCTGGGTTACGATCATATTGAAGACGACGAAGCCGAAGAGATGGAAAGTCTGGAAACAGAGATAATGCTTGCTCTGAACTATGATGATCCGTACATTGCCGAGAAAGAGTAACCCTGCGGCAGCTAACCGCTGCGAGGGGATTTTATGCTGCCAGCAGCTGAGTTTACGCGCGGCAGATGATTTCACTAACATGAGACCCCATACGACGCCATGAGCGACGACAACTCACACAGTAACGACACCTTAAACAGCAAAAAGGGATTCTTCTCCCTCTTACTGAGCCAACTGTTCCACGGCGAACCAAAAAACCGTGATGAACTCCTGGCGCTGATCCGTGATTCCGGGCAGAACGATCTTATCGATGAAGATACGCGCGACATGCTCGAAGGGGTAATGGATATCGCCGACCAGCGCGTCCGCGACATCATGATCCCCCGCTCTCAGATGGTTACCTTGAAACGCAATCAAACCCTGGATGAATGCCTCGATGTCATTATCGAGTCCGCCCACTCGCGTTTTCCGGTGATCAGCGAAGATAAAGATCACATTGAAGGGATTCTGATGGCCAAGGATCTGCTGCCGTTTATGCGCAGCGACGCCGAAGCCTTCAGCATGGAAAAAGTGTTGCGCCAGGCTGTGGTGGTGCCGGAAAGCAAGCGGGTTGACCGCATGCTGAAGGAGTTCCGCTCTCAGCGCTATCACATGGCGATTGTGATTGACGAATTTGGCGGCGTCTCGGGTCTGGTGACCATCGAAGACATCCTCGAACTTATCGTCGGCGAAATTGAAGACGAATACGATGAAGAAGACGACATCGATTTCCGTCAGCTGAGCCGTCATACCTGGACCGTTCGCGCCCTGGCATCCATTGAGGACTTCAACGAAGCCTACGGCACGCACTTCAGCGATGACGAAGTGGATACCATCGGCGGTCTGGTGATGCAGGCATTCGGGCACCTGCCTGCGCGCGGCGAATCCATTGACATTGATGGTTACCAGTTCAAAGTTGCGATGGCTGACAGCCGCCGTATCATCCAGGTACACGTCAAACTTCCGGAAGATGCGCCACAGCCCAATCTGGAAGACTAATTAACGGGACGACAACGCTAAATGGCATTTGCCTCTCTGATTGAACGCCAGCGCATTCGCCTGCTGCTGGCGCTGCTTTTTGGTGCCTGCGGAACGCTGGCTTTCTCCCCCTACGATATCTGGCCTGCGGCGATCGTTTCGCTGATGGGGCTTCAGGGGCTGACGCTCAACCGCCGTCCGCTGCAAAGCGCCTGGATTGGCTATTTCTGGGGGCTTGGGCTGTTTGGCTCCGGCATTAACTGGGTTTACGTCAGCATCGCGCAGTTCGGCGGGATGCCGGGCCCGGTGAACGTTTTCCTCGTCGTTCTGCTCGCCGCGTATCTGTCGCTTTATACCGGGCTGTTTGCCGGGATACTCTCGCGCCTGTGGCCGAAAGCAAACTGGGTGCGCGTCGCCATTGCCGCTCCGGCGGTCTGGCAGCTGACTGAATTCCTGCGCGGCTGGGTGCTGACCGGTTTCCCCTGGCTACAGTTCGGCTACAGTCAGATTGACGGTCCGCTGAAAGGCCTGGCGCCGGTGATGGGCGTCGAAGCCATCAACTTCCTGCTGATGATGGTGAGCGGCCTGCTGGTGCTGGCGTTGGTCACCCGCAGCTGGCGTCCGCTGGTTGCTGCGGTGGTGCTGTTCGCTCTGCCTTTCCCGTTGCGTTATATCCAGTGGTATCAATTGCTTCCCGCCCGCACGACGGAAGTCTCGCTGGTGCAGGGTAATATTCCACAGTCGCTGAAGTGGGATGAAAAAGAGCTGATCAACACACTCAAAATTTATCTCGATTCGACGGAAAAAGTGATGGGCAAATCACAGCTGATTATCTGGCCGGAGTCCGCTATTCCGGACCTGGAAATCAATCAGCAGCGCCTGCTCAGCATGATGGATGATATGCTGCGTGCCAAAAACAGCTCACTGATTACCGGCGTGGTAGATTCCCGTCTTAACGCGCAAAACCGTTACGATACCTACAACACTATTATCACGCTCGGCAAAGACAACCCGTACAGCTACGATTCGACCGATCGCTACAACAAAAATCATCTGGTGCCGTTTGGCGAGTTTGTGCCGCTGGAATCCATTCTGCGCCCGCTCGCGCCGTTCTTCGATTTACCCATGTCGTCCTTCAGCCGTGGGCCGTACATTCAGCCACAGCTGTCGGCACATAATCTGAAGCTGACGGCGGCTATCTGCTACGAAATTATTCTCGGTGAGCAAGTACGCGATAACTTCCGACCGGATACCGATTTCCTGCTGACCATCTCTAACGATGCCTGGTTTGGGAAATCCATCGGTCCCTGGCAGCATTTCCAGATGGCGCGTATGCGTGCTCTGGAGCTGGCTCGCCCACTGCTTCGTAGCACCAACAACGGTATTACGGCTGTCATTGATCCACGCGGCGATGTACAGGCGATGATCCCGCAGTTTACTCGCGAAGTGCTGACGACTACCGTTACGCCGACCACTGGCCTGACGCCCTATGCGCGCACCGGCAACTGGCCGCTGTGGATCCTGACCGCTCTGTTTGGTTTTGGTGCTCTGGTAATGAGCCTGAGACAGCGTCGAGGTAAATTGTAAAACTGTCTCTACCGGACAGTGTTTAGTGTATTCACCCTCTCCCTGTGGGAGAGGGTCGGGGTGAGGGCATCAGACCGCACCCTCCTTTCAAATAATCCTGCATTCACTTCTGGCACGCCAATTGCTTAATCCTTTCAGAGATTTGCGTTATCGGCGATCGTGCAACTGAGTTGCACCACCAGCCCCCACCGGTAGCACCCTTTCGGTGCATAAGAGCATTTTTGCCTCAAAACGGTGCGGCGCATCTCGCAAAAACAAACAATAATGCAGCAAAATCTTTACATTAAGCCAAACTAAATGTTAACAAACTGGCTTAATACTGCACACTCAAGTGGCAGGCTATAACAACACAACACTCACACGGGTATCTGCGCGTCGCTGACGCCACGATAAGGAGTTGGATATGCAATTACGTAAACTGGCCGCGGCCATGCTGGTGATGGGAATGTCCGCGAGCGTTGTCCATGCAGAAGACGCACCTGCAGCGGGCAGCACGCTGGATAAAATTGCCAAAAATGGGGTGATCGTGGTCGGCCACCGTGAATCCTCTGTACCGTTTTCTTACTACGATAACCAGCAGAAAGTCGTTGGCTACTCTCAGGATTACTCCAACGCTATCGTTGATGCGATCAAGAAGCAACTGAACAAGCCTGATCTGCAGGTCAAGCTGATCCCGGTTACGTCACAGAACCGTATCCCGCTGCTGCAGAACGGTACCTATGACTTCGAATGTGGATCCACCACCAACAACCTTGAGCGTCAGAAACAGGCGGCCTTCTCCGATACCATCTTCATCATCGGCACGCGTCTGCTGGTGAAAAAAGGCGGCCCGATTAAAGATTTCGACGATCTAAAAGGCAAAGCTGTGGTGGTGACTTCAGGTACCACATCAGAAATTTTGCTCAACAAAATGAACGACGAGAAGAAAATGGGGATGCGCATCATCAGCGCGAAAGACCACGGCGACTCCTTCCGTACCCTGGAAAGCGGCCGTGCGGTGGCGTTTATGATGGATGACGCGCTGCTGGCGGGCGAACGTGCGAAGGCGAAGAAACCAGACAACTGGGAAATCATCGGTACGCCTCAGTCTAAAGAAGCCTATGGCTGCATGCTGCGTAAAGACGATCCGGCCTTTAAGAAGCTGATGGATGACACCATCGCACAGGCGCAAACCTCCGGTGAAGCCGCGAAATGGTTCGACAAGTGGTTCAAGCAGCCGATCCCACCGAAAAACCTGAACATGAACTTCGAACTGTCTGACGACATGAAGGCACTGTTTAAAGAACCAAACGACAAAGCTCTTAACTAATTAGAAAAACGATGGGCGGGTTCGCCTGCCCTCTCGATTGCGAGGAAACACGGACAGACTCAGTGTCGGCTGGTCGTTCCCCAGCGGGCATGAAATATCAATACCCTGAATGCCGAAAAGGATAACGGGTAAAGGTTTCCTTAGCAGTCTTCGAGGGTAGCGCTGCTACCCTTTTTTTTTTCGGAGTGCATTTATGTCAATCGACTGGAACTGGGGTATTTTTCTGCAACAGGCCCCGTTCGGCAACACCACCTATCTCGGCTGGCTGTGGAGCGGCTTTCAGGTCACCGTGGCGCTCTCCGTCACGGCCTGGATTATCGCCTTCCTCGTTGGCTCATTGTTCGGCATTCTGCGCACCGTGCCCAACCGCTTCCTCTCCGGAATCGGCACGCTGTACGTTGAACTGTTCCGTAACGTTCCCTTGATCGTTCAGTTCTTTACCTGGTATCTGGTGATACCGGAACTGCTGCCGGAAAATATCGGCATGTGGTTTAAGTCTGAGCTCGATCCCAACATTCAGTTCTTCGTTTCGTCGATGCTCTGCCTGGGGTTGTTTACCGCGGCTCGCGTGTGCGAACAGGTGCGCGCGGCGATTCAGTCGCTGCCGCGAGGACAGAAAAACGCGGCGCTGGCGATGGGGCTGACCCTGCCGCAGGCGTATCGCTACGTACTGCTGCCTAACGCCTATCGCGTGATTGTGCCGCCGATGACCTCGGAGATGATGAACCTGGTGAAAAACTCGGCCATCGCCTCGACAATTGGCCTGGTGGACATGGCCGCGCAGGCCGGCAAGCTGCTGGACTATTCCGCACACGCCTGGGAATCCTTCACGGCGATTACGCTGGCTTATGTCCTGATCAACGCCGTGATTATGCTGGCAATGAATCTGGTTGAACGTAAAGTTCGCCTGCCCGGCAACATGGGAGGCAAATAATGTACGATTTTGACTGGAGTTCCATCGTTCCTTCTATGCCTTATCTGCTGGCAGGCCTGGTGATTACGCTGAAGATTACGGTTACCGCCGTGGTTTTCGGCATCGTCTGGGGTACGCTGCTGGCGGTGATGCGGCTGTCGACCTTTAAGCCAGTCGCCTGGTTTGCCATCGCCTACGTGAACGTATTCCGTTCTATTCCACTGGTGATGGTGCTGCTGTGGTTTTACCTGATCGTCCCTGGTTTTCTGCAAAACGTGCTGGGCCTTTCACCAAAAACCGACATCCGCCTGGTGTCAGCGATGGTCGCCTTCTCTATGTTTGAGGCGGCCTATTATTCAGAAATTATCCGCGCCGGTATCCAGAGCGTCTCCCGCGGCCAGGGCAACGCTGCGCTGGCGCTCGGAATGACGCAGTGGCAGTCAATGAAGCTCATCATTCTGCCACAGGCGTTCCGTGCGATGGTGCCGCTGCTGCTGACGCAGGGGATCGTCCTGTTCCAGGATACTTCGCTGGTTTACGTTCTGAGCCTTGCCGATTTCTTCCGTACCGCGTCCACCATTGGCGAACGTGACGGTACCCAGGTTGAGATGATCCTGTTCGCCGGGGCCGTCTATTTTGTTATCAGCTTAAGCGCCTCGCTGTTGGTCAGCTATTTGAAGAAAAGGACCGTGTAATGATTTCCCTGAAAAATGTTTCGAAATGGTATGGCCACTTTCAGGTGCTGACCGACTGCTCCACGGAAGTGAAAAAAGGTGAAGTAGTGGTGGTTTGCGGCCCGTCAGGCTCCGGTAAATCCACGCTTATCAAAACCGTGAACGGCCTTGAGCCTGTACAACAGGGTGAGATCCTGGTGAACGGCACGCAGGTAAACAACAAAAAAACGGATCTGGCTAAGCTGCGTTCGCACGTCGGCATGGTGTTCCAGCATTTCGAGCTGTTCCCGCACCTGTCGATCATCGAAAACCTGACGCTGGCGCAGGTCAAAGTGCTCAAGCGCGATAAAGCCGCCGCCCGCACTAAAGGCCTGAAGCTGCTGGAACGCGTTGGTCTTTCTGCTCACGCCGATAAGTTCCCGGCACAGCTTTCCGGCGGCCAACAGCAGCGTGTGGCGATCGCCCGTGCGCTGTGCATGGATCCTGTCGCCATGCTGTTTGACGAACCCACCTCTGCGCTCGATCCTGAGATGATCAACGAAGTGCTGGACGTCATGGTCGAACTGGCGCACGAAGGAATGACGATGATGGTGGTAACTCACGAAATGGGCTTCGCCCGCAAAGTGGCAAACCGCGTCATCTTTATGGATGAAGGGAAGATTGTGGAAGACTCCGACAAGGACGATTTCTTCAATAATCCTCAGTCCGATCGTGCGAAGGATTTCCTGGCGAAGATTCTGCACTGATCCTCTGCGGCCTGATCCCCTCACCCCGCCCCTCTCCCAAAAGGAGAGGGTGCAAACACTAGTTCCTCCTTACAGGAGGAACGCATTTACCTAGGGCTCAAAGGCCTTCCGCTGGAACTGGTCATGACCGCATTTCGGGCACAGCGGTAGCACATCCGGCGAGTAAACAGCGAGGTGGAAATGGCATTTCTCGCAGACCAGATTCCCCAGCCCGACCACTTCTCCGCTGTGATAAACGCCGTGGTGATTCAGGTCCTGGAACACTTCTCGCCACTCAAGCTGCGTTTTGTCGGTGATATCCGCCAGCTCCTGCCAGATACTCTCCTTAATCACCCGCAGGAACACGCTATCCTTCACTTCATCCTGGCTTTCGTTATAGCTAACCGCAAACTCCTCCAGATCGCGGCGGACGGCCCGGGTCAGCTCGTCAATTTCTGTTCGCGTTAACTCCCCGGTCTGGCTGACTCGCGCTCTTGCCTGCTCAACCAGCGCGTCAATATCGCGCTCTCCATTACGCAGCCGCTCGGTCAGCGCCGTCACCAGTTCACGATAATATTGAGCAACCTTGTTCATTGTTTCATCTCCCGGACGGTTAACGTCCTCTAATGATAGACCTTATTTCCCGGAAGCTTTGTCAGCTACGCCACAGACCCGGTAAATAAACGCAAGGCCGGAGTGTGTGAAAGGCTGTTTTGACGTGCCCGTTTGGGCTATGCTATGCGGATCTGAATGACCACATCCATTGGCTACGTTTGTAGCTGTATTGAAAACAGGACCACTGGCTGCCATGCAAGAGCAATACCGCCCGGAAGAGATAGAATCGAAAGTCCAGCAACACTGGGACGAAAAGCGCACGTTTGAAGTGACCGAAGACAACAGTAAAGAGAAATACTACTGCCTGTCGATGCTCCCCTATCCTTCTGGCCGACTACACATGGGCCACGTGCGTAACTACACCATCGGTGATGTGATTGCCCGCTACCAGCGTATGCTGGGTAAAAACGTGCTTCAGCCAATCGGCTGGGATGCGTTCGGCCTGCCGGCTGAAGGTGCCGCGGTGAAAAACAACACCGCGCCAGCTCCATGGACGTACGACAACATCGCGTACATGAAAAACCAGCTCAAAATGCTGGGCTTTGGCTATGACTGGAGCCGCGAGCTGGCAACCTGCACCCCGGAATATTACCGCTGGGAGCAGAAGTTCTTCACCGAGCTCTACAAAAAAGGTCTGGTGTACAAAAAAACCTCCGCCGTTAACTGGTGCCCGAACGACCAGACCGTTCTCGCGAACGAGCAGGTTATCGACGGCTGCTGCTGGCGCTGCGACACCAAAGTTGAGCGTAAAGAGATCCCACAGTGGTTCATCAAAATCACGGCCTATGCCGATGAACTGCTGAACGATCTGGACAAAATGGATCAGTGGCCTGACACGGTGAAAACCATGCAGCGCAACTGGATCGGTCGTTCCGAAGGTGTGGAAATCTCCTTTGACGTAGCGGATTACGCGGACAAACTGACCGTGTACACCACCCGTCCGGACACCTTCATGGGCTGCACCTACCTGGCCGTGGCGGCGGGTCATCCGCTGGCACAGCAGGCAGCGGCAAACAATCCGGCGCTGGCGTCCTTCATCGATGAGTGCCGCAACACCAAGGTTGCCGAAGCAGACATGGCGACCATGGAGAAGAAAGGCGTCGACACTGGCTTCAAAGCGATTCACCCGCTGACCGGCGAAGCCATCCCGGTCTGGGCCGCTAACTTTGTGCTGATGGAGTACGGCACAGGCGCCGTGATGGCCGTTCCGGGCCACGATCAGCGCGACTATGAATTTGCGAGCAAATACGGCCTGAACATCAAGCCGGTTATCCTCGCAGCCGACGGCTCCGAGCCCGATCTGTCTGAACAAGCGCTGACCGAAAAAGGCACGCTGTTCAACTCAGGTGAATTCAACGGTCTGAGCTACGAAGCAGGCTTCAACGCCATCGCCGATAAGCTCGCAGCAATGGGCGTGGGTGAGCGTAAAGTCAACTTCCGCCTGCGCGACTGGGGTGTGTCCCGTCAGCGCTACTGGGGCGCGCCAATCCCAATGGTGACCCTGGAAGACGGCACCGTGATGCCAACGCCTGAAGATCAACTGCCGGTTATCCTGCCGGAAGACGTGGTCATGGACGGTATCACCAGCCCAATTAAAGCCGATCCTGAGTGGGCGAAAACCACCGTCAACGGCCAGCCTGCGCTGCGCGAAACTGATACCTTCGACACCTTCATGGAGTCCTCCTGGTACTACGCACGCTACACCTGCCCGGACTACCAGGAAGGCATGCTGGATTCCGATGCCGCAAACTACTGGCTGCCAGTTGATATCTACATTGGCGGTATTGAACACGCCATCATGCACCTGCTCTACTTCCGCTTCTTCCACAAGCTGATGCGTGATGCGGGCATGGTGAACTCTGACGAGCCAGCCAAACAGCTGCTGTGTCAGGGCATGGTGCTGGCCGATGCGTTCTACTATGTCGGCGAAAACGGCGAGCGCAACTGGGTTTCTCCGGTTGATGCAATTGTTGAGCGCGACGACAAAGGCCGTATTGTTAAGGCGAAAGACGCCGAAGGTCATGAGCTGGTGTATACCGGCATGAGCAAGATGTCCAAGTCCAAAAACAACGGCATCGATCCGCAGGTTATGGTTGAGCGCTATGGCGCAGACACCGTGCGTCTGTTCATGATGTTCGCTTCACCAGCAGATATGACGCTCGAGTGGCAGGAATCCGGCGTGGAAGGTGCAAACCGCTTCCTGAAACGCGTCTGGAAACTGGTTTACGAGCACACCTCTAAAGGCCCGGTTGCCTCGCTGAACGTCGATGCGTTGAGCGAAGATCAGCAGGCGCTGCGTCGTGACGTTCACAAGACTATCGCCAAAGTAACCGATGATATCGGTCGTCGTCAGACCTTTAACACCGCTATCGCGGCGATTATGGAGCTGATGAACAAGCTGGCGAAAGCCCCGGCTGAAGGTGAGCAGGATCGCGCTCTGATGCAGGAAGCGCTGCTGGCCGTCGTGCGCATGCTCAACCCGTTCACACCGCACGTCAGCTTCACCCTGTGGCAGATCCTCAGCGGCGAAGGCGATGTGGACAATGCACCGTGGCCGGTCGCAGACGAAAAAGCGATGGTGGAAAACACCACGCTCGTCGTGGTACAGGTTAACGGTAAAGTCCGCGGTAAAGTCACCGTGCCGGTGGATGCAACGGAAGAACAGGTTCGTGAACGTGCAGGCCAGGAACCTCTGGTCGCAAAATATCTGGACGGCGTGACCGTGCGTAAAGTCATTTACGTACCGGGCAAACTGCTCAACCTGGTCGTTGGCTAAGCGCGGGAGGAAGCGTGCGATTTCTGACAACGTTAGTGGTCACTCTTGCGGTGCTGGTCACCGCAGGCTGTGGCTGGCATCTGCGTAGTACCACGCAGGTGCCGGACAACATGAAAAAGATGATCTTTGTCTCAAGCGATCCTAACGGTCCGCTGAGTCGTTCAGTCCGTAACCAGCTTCGTCTGAACGGCATTGAGATCGTTGAAGGTAGCTCCATACGTCAGGACATTCCGTCCCTGCGTCTGGGCGGTGCGTCTATCGGCAAAGATACCGCATCGGTATTCCAGAACGGTCAGACGGCAGAATACCAGATGGTGATGACCGTCAGGGCCAGCGTGCTGATCCCGGGCCACGATATCTATCCAATCAGCACTAAGGTCTATCGTTCGTTCTTCGATAACCCGCAAAAGGCGCTGGCGAAAGATTCCGAGCAGGACATCATCATTCAGGAAATGTATGACAAAGCCGCTCAACAGCTGATTCGTAAGCTGCCAAGCATCAAAGTGGCGGATGCTGAAGCCACTAAAGAGGAAGAGCAGTCAGCCGCCAGCAGCACCGCGGCTCCTGACTCCACTCGCGTCTCCACCACGCTGGGTAACTGATGATTCGGTTGTACCCGGAACAACTCCGCGCGCAGATCTCTGAAGGACTGCGCGCGGCGTATCTTCTCCTCGGTAACGATCCCCTTCTGCTTCAGGAAAGCCAGGACGCCATCCGCCACGCGGCGGCTACGCAGGGCTTTGATGAACACCATACCGTTTCCATCGATACCAGCACGGACTGGAATGCGCTGTTTTCCCTGAGCCAGGAACGTAGCCTGTTTGCCAGCCGTCAGACGCTGATGCTCATCCTGCCGGAAAACGGCCCCAACGCCGCGATTAACGAGCAGCTTACCGCGCTGACAGGACGGCTCCACGACGACCTGTTGCTGATCGTTCGCGGTAATAAGCTGACCAAAGCGCAGGAAAACGCCGCCTGGTACAGTGCGCTGTCTGAACGCTCAGTGCAGGTTTCCTGCCAGACGCCAGAACAGGCGCAGCTGCCTCGCTGGCTGGCGGCTCGTGCTAAGCAGCACAATCTTCAGCTTGATGAGGCCGCAAGCCAGCTGCTCTGCTACTGCTATGAAGGCAATCTGCTGGCACTGGCTCAGGCGCTTGAGCGCCTGGCGCTGCTGTGGCCTGACGGCAAGCTTACGCTGCCGCGCGTTGAGCAGGCGGTAAACGACGCCGCCCATTTCACGCCGTTCCACTGGCTTGATGCGCTGTTAGCCGGAAAAAGTAAGCGTGCGCTGCACATTCTTCAGCAGCTTCGTCAGGAAGGCAGCGAACCGGTGATCCTGCTGCGCACCCTCCAGCGTGAGCTTTTGTTGCTGGTGAATATGAAACGTCAGTCGGTTTCCACGCCGCTTCGCACGCTGTTTGATAAGCACCGCGTCTGGCAGAACCGTCGTCCCCTGTTTACGGAAGCGCTGAACCGCCTGAGCCAGGAACAGCTGCGCCATGCGGTTGCTCTGCTGGCACGCACCGAGCTGACGCTCAAGCAGGATTACGGCCAGTCAGTCTGGGCCGAACTTGACGGCCTGTCGCTGCTGCTGTGCCACAAAAACCTGCCCGACGTTTTCTTCGAAGGATAATATGACGGCGTTAAAGGCGCTTTACGGCGGCACATTCGATCCCGTTCACTACGGACACCTCAAACCGGTTGAGATTCTGGCAAATCTCATTGGTCTGTCCCGCGTGATAATCATGCCGAACAACGTCCCTCCCCATCGCCCTCAGCCGGAAGCGACCAGTACTCAGCGCAAACACATGCTGGAGCTGGCGATTGCGGACAAGCCGCTGTTTGAACTCGATGAACGGGAGCTTAATCGTGATACACCCTCGTACACGTCAGAGACGCTAAAAGAGTGGCGTCTGGAACAGGGGACTGTGCAGCCATTAGCCTTTATCATCGGCCAGGATTCGCTGCTCAATTTTCCCTCCTGGCACGACTATGAAAGCATTCTGGAAAACGCACACCTGCTGGTGTGCCGCCGCCCAGGCTACCCGATGACGATGAAAGAGGAGGCGCATCAGCAGTGGCTAGAACGCCACCTCACTCACCACGCTGACGATCTGCACCACACACCTGCCGGAAAAATTTACCTCGCGGAAACGCCGTGGTTTGATATTTCCGCGACGCTCATTCGCGAACGTTTACAGCACGGTGAATCCTGCGCGCAGATGCTGCCTCAGGCCGTGCTCGACTACATCAATCAACAGGGACTGTACCGATAACGCTCGCGAAATATCCGTAATCGATACGAATGTTCCATTTTCTTTACTGACGCCCCTCCAGACCATTGAACACCCCCTGACAGGCTGCTATTCTCCGCAGCCTGACTCATCCCACCCCGCTGATTTACAGAAATTGTTTTACAAAAATGGCGATGCAATCATGGCCATGGGATGGGATGATAGCCCGCCGGTTATGTCCGGCTGGCGACATTTGTCCGACTTCGTCCTGGTTTCAGGTATACTTACGGGCTGTTTATCTTTTTTATCACCTGACCAGGGGGAAACTTGCAGGGTAAAGCACTTCAGGATTTTGTTATCGACAAAATCGACGATCTTAAAGGCCAGGATATCGTGGCTATCGATGTTCACGGCAAATCCAGCATCACCGACTGCATGATCATTTGTACCGGTACTTCCACCCGCCATGTGATGTCTATTGCAGACCACGTCGTTCAGGAATCCCGCGCTGCTGGCATGCTGCCGCTGGGCGTTGAAGGCGAAAACGTCGCCGACTGGGTTGTGGTTGATCTGGGTGACGTCATCGTCCACGTGATGCAGGAAGAGAGCCGTCGCCTGTACGAACTGGAAAAACTCTGGGGTTAATGCGTGAAGCTGCAGCTGATTGCCGTGGGCACAAAAATGCCGGACTGGGTTCAGACCGGGTTCACGGAGTACCTGCGCCGCTTTCCCAAAGATATGCCGTTCGAGCTGGTGGAAATTCCCGCCGGTAAGCGCGGCAAGAATGCCGATATCAAACGCATTCTGGAGAAAGAAGGTGAGCTGATGCTGGCGGCGGCGGGTAAGAACCGCATTGTCACGCTGGATATTCCAGGCCGCCCATGGGACACCCCTCAGCTTGCTCAGGAACTCGAGCGCTGGAAGCAGGATGGCCGTGACGTGAGCCTGCTTATCGGGGGTCCGGAAGGCTTATCGCCCGCCTGTAAAGCCGCAGCAGAACAAAGTTGGTCCCTCTCCGCGCTGACGCTCCCTCACCCGCTTGTTCGGGTACTGGTCGCCGAAAGCCTGTACCGGGCGTGGAGCATTACCACCAACCACCCTTACCACCGCGAGTAATGATGACCAGGTTAGATTAAGCAGCGGATGAAATTACAGAATTCTTTTCGCGATTACACGGCTGAGTCCGCGCTGTTTGTGCGCCGGGCGGTAATCGCTTTTCTTGGGATTTTAGCACTCAGCGGCGTGCTGGTGTTTAACCTCTATAATCTGCAAATTGTCCGTTTCACTGACTATCAAACCCGCTCTAACGAAAACCGCATCAAGCTGGTGCCCATCCCGCCCAGCCGCGGCATCATTTACGATCGCAACGGCACGCCGCTGGCGCTGAACCGCACCATTTATCAGCTGGAGCTGATGCCGGAGAAGGTCGATAACCTGCAGCAGACGCTGAACGATCTGCGCAGCGTCGTTGATCTCACCGACGACGACATCGCCAACTTCAGGAAAGAGCGAGCCCGTTCGCACCGCTTCACCTCGATTCCGGTCAAGGTAAACCTGACCGAAGTGCAGGTCGCCCGCTTCGCCGTCAACCAGTACCGCTTCCCCGGCGTGGAAGTAAAAGGTTATAAGCGCCGCTACTACCCGTATGGTTCGGCACTAACGCACGTCATCGGCTATGTGTCGAAAATTAACGATAAAGACGTCGACCGCCTCGATAAAGAAGGCAAGCTCGCCAACTATGCCGCCACGCACGATATCGGCAAGCTGGGTATTGAGCGCTATTACGAAGACGTGCTGCACGGCCAGACGGGCTATGAAGAAGTCGAAGTCAACAACCGCGGCCGCGTGATTCGCCAGTTGAAAGAAGTGCCTCCGCAGGCCGGGCACGATATCTACCTGACCCTCGATTTGAAGCTGCAGCAGTATATCGAAACGCTGCTGGCCGGGAGCCGCGCCGCCGTTGTCGTGACCGATCCGCGTTCCGGCGGCATCCTCGCGCTGGTCTCCATGCCAAGCTACGACCCGAACCTGTTTGTGGATGGGATCTCCAGCAAGGATTACTCTTCTCTGCTGAACGACCCGAATACGCCGCTGGTGAACCGCGCCACGCAGGGCGTTTACCCGCCAGCGTCAACGGTTAAGCCTTACGTCTCCGTTTCTGCCCTGAGCGCAGGCGTGATCACCCGTAATACAGGCCTGTTCGATCCGGGCTGGTGGCAGCTACCGGGCTCCGATAAACGCTATCGTGACTGGAAAAAATGGGGCCACGGCCACCTGAACGTCACCAAAGCGCTGGAAGAATCTGCCGACACCTTCTTCTACCAGGTCGCCTACGATATGGGTATCGACCGCCTGTCTGAGTGGATGGGCAAATTTGGCTACGGCCATTACACCGGCATTGACCTCTCCGAAGAGCGCTCCGGGAATATGCCAACCCGCGAATGGAAGCTGAAACGCTTTAAAAAACCGTGGTATCAGGGTGACACCATTCCGGTAGGTATCGGCCAGGGTTACTGGACGGCGACGCCGATTCAGATGAGCAAAGCACTGATGATCCTGATTAACGACGGTGTGGTGAAAGTGCCGCACCTGCTGATGAGCACTACCGAGGAAGGGAAGCAGGTGCCGTGGCAGCAGCCGCAGGAAACGCCCGTCGGCGACATTCACTCCGGCTTCTGGGAAATTGCCAAAGACGGAATGTATGGCGTTGCTAACCGCCCTAACGGGACGGCGCACAAATACTTCGCGGGCGCACCTTACAAAGTGGCGGCCAAGTCCGGTACAGCCCAGGTCTTTGGCCTGAAAGCAAACGAAACCTATAACGCGCACCGCATTGCGGAACGCCTGCGTGACCATAAGCTGATGACGGCGTTTGCCCCATACGACAGCCCGAAAGTCGCCGTCGCCATCATCCTCGAGAACGGCGGCGCGGGCCCGGCAGTCGGGACGTTAATGCGCCAGATCCTCGATCACATCATGCTTGGTGATAACAATACCGTACTGCCGTCGGAAAACCCGGCAGCCACCGCGGCGGAGGACCAATAATTATGACGGACAATCCGAACAAGAAATCGCTGTGGGATAAAATCCACCTGGATCCGACCATGCTGCTGATCCTGCTGGCGCTACTGACCTACAGCGCGCTGGTCATCTGGAGCGCCAGCGGACAGGACATTGGCATGATGGAGCGCAAAATCGGCCAGATCGCGATGGGCGTTGTCATCATGGTGGTGATGGCGCAGATCCCGCCTCGCGTATACGAAGGCTGGGCGCCGTGGCTGTATATCTTCTGTATCATTTTACTGGTCGCGGTAGACGCCTTCGGCGCCATCTCGAAAGGCGCACAGCGCTGGCTCGATCTGGGCGTGGTGCGCTTCCAGCCGTCTGAGATAGCCAAAATCGCCGTGCCGCTGATGGTAGCCCGATTTATCAACCGTGACGTGTGTCCTCCTTCGCTCAAGAACACGGCTATTGCGCTGGTGCTGATCTTCCTGCCAACGCTGCTGGTTGCTGCACAGCCCGATCTTGGCACCTCCATTTTGATTGCCCTCTCCGGCCTGTTCGTGCTGTTCCTCTCCGGCCTGAGCTGGCGGTTGATTGGCGTTGCCGTGGTGCTGGTGGCGGCGTTTATCCCAATCCTCTGGTTCTTCCTGATGCACGATTATCAGCGCCAGCGCGTGATGATGCTGCTCGACCCGGAAACCGATCCGCTCGGCGCAGGCTATCACATCATCCAGTCTAAAATTGCGATTGGCTCCGGTGGCCTGCGCGGTAAAGGCTGGCTGCACGGCACCCAGTCGCAGCTTGAATTCCTGCCCGAACGCCATACCGACTTTATTTTTGCGGTCCTTGCCGAAGAGCTCGGCCTGATAGGTTTCCTGGTGCTGCTGGCGCTTTACGTCCTGCTCATCATGCGTGGCCTGTGGATTGCCGCCCAGGCACAAACTACCTTTGGTCGCGTGATGGCCGGAGGTTTAATGTTGATTTTATTCGTTTATGTCTTCGTAAATATTGGTATGGTGAGTGGGATCCTGCCGGTGGTTGGCGTACCGCTGCCGCTGGTCAGCTATGGGGGCTCTGCCCTGATCGTACTGATGGCCGGGTTTGGTATCGTGATGTCGATCCACACCCACAGAAAAATGTTGTCGAAAAGCGTATAAGGGGTGCGCAATGATGCGTAAACAATGGCTTGGGATCTGTATTGCCGCGGGTATGCTCGCCGCGTGTTCAAGTGATGATGGGCAGCAGCAGCAGACCATCACCGCACCGCAGCCGGCAGTCTGCAACGGCCCCGTAACAGAAATCACGGGCGCTGAGCCACGCTATGAACTCCCGAATCCAACGGTGAATCAGGATTACCAGCGCGACGGCAAGAACTTTAAAATCGTTCAGGATCCGGCCAACTTCAGCCAGGCAGGCTTTGCGGCAATTTACGATGCGGAACCCGGCAGTAACCTGACCGCCTCCGGCGAAGCCTTTGACCCGACACAGCTCACTGCGGCGCATCCAACGCTGCCAATCCCAAGCTACGCACGTATCACCAACCTGGCGAACGGTCGCATGCTGATTGTGCGCATTAACGATCGTGGCCCTTATGGCAACGATCGCGTCATCTCGCTCTCCCGCGCCGCAGCCGATCGCCTGAATACGTCGAACAACACCAAAGTGCGGATCGACCCGATTATTGTGGCGCAGGACGGCACGATGTCCGGCCCGGGTACCACCTGTACGACCATCGCCAAACAGACTTACGCCCTGCCCGCTCGCCCGGATTTGAATGGCGGCATGGGTAGCGCCTCCTCGGTTCCACAAGATCAGACTCCGCAGGGCAACGTGCGCGCGATAAGCAACGACACGCTAAAACCGGAGGACAGCACGGGCGCACCAGTTAACAGCAGCGGCTTCCTCGGCGCGCCAACACCGCTTAACAACGGCGTTCTGGAAGGCAGCGAACCTGCTGCACAACCTGCTGCTGCACAGCCGGTTACTGCACAACCCGCAGCTCAGCCTGTCGCCACGCAGAACGCACCGGTTACGGCACCTGGCTCTACGCAAGGTGCCGTAGCTCCGGCAGCTGCGCCAGTTGCCGCGCCTGCTGCATCCAGCGGCAGCTACGTTGTTCAGGTGGGCGCCGTCAGCGATCAGGGCCGTGCACAGCAATACCAGCAGCGTCTGAGCCAGCAATTTTCCGTGCCGGGCCGTGTGACGCAAAACGGTGCCGTCTGGCGTATCCAGTTAGGTCCGTTCAGCAGCAAGACCGAGGCAGGTACCTTACAGCAGCGTCTGCAAAGCGAGGCGCAGCTGCAGTCATTCATTACTCACGCCAACTAATCGGGAAAGGCATCCTTAACGCCGTGCGAATGTTATAACCATTAACAATCTCATACGCATTGCAGGATGCCTGCCCTCAGCGCATTTGCTATAGTTAGGCACTTTTTTCACTCCATCACGGATGTCGTTGTTCTGACCATGAAGACCTCTTTCTCTGCTCGTTTACTCATCACTGCGCTGTCCGTTGCCGCACTGACTTCCGCCGCACACGCTGATGACCTGAACATCAAAACCATGATTCCTGGCGTTCCGCAGATTGACGCAGAATCCTACATTCTGATCGATTACAACTCAGGCAAAGTCCTCGCCGAGCAGAACGCAGACGCTCGTCGCGATCCTGCCAGCCTGACCAAAATGATGACCAGCTACGTCATCGGTCAGGCAATGAAAGCGGGTAAGTTCAAGGAATCCGATCTGGTGACCGTGGGTACCGACGCCTGGGCGACCGGTAACCCGGTATTCAAAGGCTCTTCCCTGATGTTCCTCAAGCCAGGCATGCAGGTGCCGGTTTCCCAGCTGATTCGTGGGATCAACCTGCAGTCCGGCAACGATGCCTGCGTCGCGATGGCCGATTACGTTGCCGGAAGTCAGGATGCGTTCGTCGGTCTGATGAACAGCTACGTCGCCGCGCTGGGCCTGAAAAACTCCCACTTCCAGACCGTTCATGGCCTGGATGCTGACGGTCAGTACAGCTCGGCGCGCGATATGGCGCTGATTGGCCAGGCGCTGATCCGTGACGTGCCGAACGAGTACACCATCTACAAAGAAAAAGAGTTTACCTTTAACGGCATCCGCCAGATGAACCGTAACGGTTTACTGTGGGATAACAGCCTGAACGTGGACGGCATCAAAACCGGCCACACGGATAAAGCGGGCTATAACCTCGTGGCTTCCGCCACGGAAGGACAGATGCGTCTGGTCTCTGCCGTCATGGGCGGACGTACCTTCAAGGGCCGCGAAACGGAAAGTAAAAAGCTGCTGACCTGGGGCTTCCGCTTCTTCGAAACCGTCAACCCACTGAAAGCAGGCAAAGAGTTTGCCTCTGAACCCGCCTGGTTTGGTGACACCGATCGCGCCTCGCTGGGCGTAGATAAAGACGTTTACCTGACTATTCCACGCGGTCGCATGAAGGATCTGAAAGCAAGCTACGTGCTGAACAACACCGAGCTGCACGCTCCGCTGCAGAAAAACCAGGTCGTCGGCACCATCAACTTCCAGCTTGATGGCAAAACCATTGAACAGCGTCCTCTGGTGGTGCTCCAGGAAATCCCGGAAGGCAACTTCTTCGGTAAGATCATTGATTACATTAAATTAATGTTCCACCACTGGTTTGGTTAAAAAATAGACGCTTGAAAGTGTGATTTCCATCCCCATATACTACGCATGACTATTACTGCTCCCGTGCCCTGCGCGGGAGCAGTGCTTTTAAAACCACCGGAGCTGACATGAAAACCAAACTTAACGAACTGCTTGAATTCCCTACTTCATTCACCTACAAGGTGATGGGTCTGGCGAAGCCTGAGCTGGTTGACCAGGTGGTGGAAGTGGTGCAGCGCCATGCGCCAGGTGATTACTCTCCACAGGTAAAACCGAGCAGCAAAGGCAACTACCACTCGGTTTCTATCACCATCAACGCAACCCACATCGAGCAGGTTGAAACCCTGTACGAAGAGCTGGGAAATATCGAAATCGTTCGTATGGTGCTGTAATCCCTTTGCCCGGCACACGCCGGGCAATCTCTTCCTCCCGCTGTGATATACTCCCACTCCTGTTTTCCCTTTCCGCGGAGTTGTCGTTTTGGATCTCAACACCCTTCTCGTCCGCCAGCTTGGCGTACAGCCCTATGAGCCTGTCTCTCAGGCGATGCATGACTTTACCGACCAGCGCGATGAAACCACTCCGGACGAAATCTGGCTGGTTGAGCATCAGCCTGTGTTTACCCAGGGCCAGGCCGGGAAAGCGGAGCATGTACTGGTGCCGGGCGACATTCCCGTTATTCAGAGCGATCGCGGCGGCCAGGTGACCTACCACGGGCCAGGCCAGCAGGTCATGTATGTACTTCTGGACTTAAAACGCCGCAAGCTGGGCGTGCGCGAACTGGTCACTCTGCTTGAGCAAACCGTGGTTAACACCCTGGCAGAGTTTGATATTGAATCCCACCCTCGTGCCGATGCCCCGGGCGTTTACGTAGGGGAAAAGAAGATTTGCTCTCTGGGCTTGCGCATCCGTAAAGGCTGCTCATTTCATGGGCTGGCGCTGAATATCGCCATGGATTTATCGCCGTTTTTACGCATAAACCCGTGTGGCTATGCCGGGATGGAAATGACGCAAATGCAACAATGGCGTGCGGACGCCAGACCGGAAAATATTTCACCGGTCCTTATCTCTAAGTTTTTAGCACTGCTAAACAATCCACCTCATAAATATATTACGGCTTAATATATTATATAGCGGACCTGATATTGTGTCGGGTCCCAGCCCCTTTTGCCTGGTTTTCCTTTACATTAAACCTGACTTTCTATATTTTTCCTTCGCCAGGCGGCAAAGTTACTTCGCCACAAACAAAATTTTACATTAACACCACCACCAAAAAGCGAGAAGGTTCCGCAGTCCAAGATGTAACTCATTGTTCAACGTGAACTAAATCCTGTCTCCGCGTAAACCGATTTCTCAAAAGCATAATAACAATAAATACCTTTTCAACTATCATTCATATTGTGAATGAATACGGAGTACAAGTGTGGAATATAACGATCAGCCGGAAAGCCGAATAAATCCTCGTCTTGAGAGTGATACGCCGCAAATCTTCCGGACGCTGCGAAATATCGATCTCAACCTGTTGACGATTTTCGAAGCCGTATATGTACACAAAGGCATCGTTAATGCTGCGAAAATTCTGAATCTCACGCCATCGGCTATTAGCCAGTCTATTCAGAAGCTGCGCACAATATTTCCCGATCCGCTGTTCATCCGCAAAGGCCAGGGCGTGACCCCCACGGCCTACGCCACGCATCTCCATGAATACATCAGCCAGGGCCTCGAGTCGATTCTGGGCGCGCTCGATTTAACCGGCAGCTATGATAAACAGCGCACCATCACCATTGGTACGTCGCCAACGGTAGGTGCTGTGGTGATGCCAGCCATCTACCAGACCATTAAAGATAAATTCCCGCAGCTTCTGCTGCGTAATATCCCGATCACCGACGTCGGCCTCCAGCTGAGCCAGTTCCAGACGGATCTCATCATCGACAGCAATGTTCACAACGCACGCGCCCTGAGCCATCATGTGCTGTATAACGACCGGATCGTGCTGGTGGCACGCGCCGGGCACCCGCTGTTTAAAACGCCGCACACCAAAGAGTCGCTGAGTCACTATGAATATACGTTGCTGATGATGGAGGGCGCCGCCCATACCGATTTACGCAAGCGGCTGCATGAAATGTTCCCCGATCAGCGTATCAGCTTCAGCAGTTACAACCTTGTGACGATTGCCGCCCTGATCGGCAGCAGCGAACTCGTTGGCCTGATGCCAGCCCGCTGCTTTGAACTTTTCGCCCGCTGCTGGCCGTTGCAGGTGGTGGATTTCGCACCATTAAGAGATGAATCTGTCGATTTTTCACTGCATTACAATAAGCTCAGCATGCGTGACCCGGTACTGCAAAGCGTCATTACCGCTATTCGCCAGGCCTTCTGAGCCGGCTGAACCCCGCCTTTCATCTGCTTTATCCAGCGTGATTAAGCACATAAAGCAACATCTGCTTTACAAATTGCCGGGCTGGCAGGCTGCTTTATCCACCTGATTAATGCTATACTGCCAGCCATCTGATTCAAAAATAGTTGATAAATACAACATTCCCTTGAATTGAAACGCTTTCCTTCGTTACTCGCAACTGGAACACGCACGCTATGAGTAAACCCATTGTGATGGAACGCGGTGTTAAGTACCGCGACGCCGATAAAATGGCCCTTATCCCGGTTAAAAACGTGGCTACTGAGCGCGAAGCGCTGCTGAGAAAACCGGAGTGGATGAAAATCAAACTGCCGGCTGATTCCACCCGTATTCAGGGTATCAAAGCGGCCATGCGTAAAAACGGCCTGCACTCAGTGTGCGAAGAAGCCTCCTGCCCGAACCTCGCGGAATGTTTTAACCACGGCACAGCCACCTTTATGATCCTCGGTGCAATTTGCACCCGCCGCTGTCCGTTCTGCGACGTAGCCCACGGCCGCCCGGTTGCACCGGATGCTAATGAGCCGCAGAAGCTGGCACAAACCATCGCCGACATGGCGCTGCGCTACGTGGTGATTACCTCCGTTGACCGCGACGATCTGCGCGACGGCGGTGCTCAGCACTTTGCGGACTGCATCGACGCCATCCGTGAAAAAAGCCCGAATATTAAAATCGAAACGCTGGTCCCGGATTTCCGTGGTCGTATGGATCGCGCGCTGGAGATCCTCACCGCCACGCCACCAGACGTCTTCAACCACAACCTGGAGAACGTTCCACGCGTTTACCGCCAGGTACGTCCAGGCGCAGACTACAACTGGTCTCTGAAGCTGCTGGAGCGTTTTAAAGAAGCGCATCCGGATATCCCGACGAAATCAGGTCTGATGGTTGGCTTAGGCGAAACGAACGCTGAAATCATTGAAGTCATGCGCGATCTGCGTCGCCACGGCGTAACGATGCTGACCCTGGGCCAGTATCTGCAGCCTAGCCGTCACCACCTGCCGGTACAGCGCTATGTCAGCCCGGATGAGTTTGATGAAATGAAAGCCGAAGCGCTGGCGATGGGCTTCACCCACGCCGCCTGCGGGCCTTTCGTGCGTTCTTCTTACCATGCAGATTTGCAAGCCAAAGGCATGGAAGTGAAGTAATTCGCTCTGCTGACAAAAAGGCCGCTGCGTAAAAGCAGCGGCCTTTTTGTTTTCTCGTCCTGCTAAACCCAGCCCAACGAAGTGGTGTAACAGTTAGTTGCAACGTTTTCAGTCAATGACCTGAAAAACGACAAGAGGCCGCAACGGACCCTGTTGCGGCCTCTCTGTTAAACTCGTGGCGTCGGTAAACAGACCTGTGAAGAGAAACGCTAACTTCCGGCTGTTTCGGCTGCGCCGTTACTCTTTATGAGAGAGTTTTTCTGCCGGGACTTCGTCTTCCGCGCTTTTCTTCGCGGCGGTGTCGTCTTCGCTCATGGCTTTCTTGAAGCCTTTAATTGCCGAACCCAGGTCTCCGCCCAGCGTACGCAATTTTTTGGTGCCGAACACCAGCACGATCAGTGCGGCCACCACCAGCAGCTTGGTAATACTAATCTCACCCATAGATACCTTCTTGATTAAAACAGGCTACAAAACGCGCCAACAAAACCGTAGCTAATTAACGGTCATTTCGCGAGGGCACACAATAGCAATCTGTAACAAGGTGAATCAAGCATTGATTAAAAAATCAGCGCATAATTTGCGGTGGCGCAAAGCGCCGGTTTTTAAGGATCGGCAGCTGGTCGCGGACCTGCTGAACCACATCACGCTGAATATCAGCGAAAATCAGCTGCGGCATACTGCCAGCCCCCGCTAACGTCACGCCCAATGGATCTACAATCCGGCTTTGCCCAATATTCTTGTTGCCGCATTCGCCCGCCGCCACAATGTAGCAGGTTGTATCGAGCGCTCTCGCCGCCAGCAGAGTAGCCCAGTGATGCTCTTTCAACGGGCCGCGTACCCAGGCGGTCGGCAAAACAAGAAGCTCTGCGCCTTTTAGCGCCTGCGCCAGAGCCATTTCGGGGAAACGAAGGTCGTAGCAGGTCATCAGACCAATCTTCATGCCCTCCACCTCGATAAGCTCCGGTAGTGCGTTCCCGGCGTCTACCCGCTTTGACTCCTGAATACTGAACGCATCGTAGAGATGAAGTTTCTGATACTGCGCGATGATTTCGCCCCCGCGCAGCGCCACCAGCGTATTAGCGGCACGCCCTTCGCTCGTCGGCACGTGCAGAGTCAGAACGGTCGTCAGTGTGTTGCAACGGCTCTCTTCGAGCAATAGCGCTAAAAAGCCGCCATTCAGCCCCTGAGCCGAGTTCACTGACATGTCAGGGTCATTATCACTCCGGGCCAGCAACGCCTCTGGCAGCACCAGAAGCGACGCCTGAGAGGCCTGTGCCTGCTGCATCAAAGATACGCAGGTCTGGGCATTCGTGGGCCAGTCAGGGGTGACCGCAAATTGTCCGGCAGCAACGCGCATAAAGTCTCCAGGGTTCTCGTCGTAGCCAATTGTGCGGCACGACGCTAAGATATCCGCTTTAGTATTCAAATAGCAGGAATTGGCGGTGTTACAAATCCTTTTAGCAGTTTTTATTGGCGGGGGCACCGGCAGCGTCATGCGCTGGTTACTCGGTATGCGTCTGAATCCACTGCATCATGCACTCCCGCTCGGTACGTTGACCGCTAACCTGCTTGGGGCGTTTATTATCGGCGCCGGGCTGGCGTGGTTTAACCGGATGACTCATATCGATCCGATGTGGAAACTGCTTATCACAACGGGTTTTTGCGGCGGCCTGACTACCTTCTCGACATTCTCAGCGGAAGTGGTATTCCTGATGCAGGACGGGCGTTTTGGCTGGGCGCTGATGAACGTGGCCGTTAACCTGCTGGGTTCGTTTGCCATGACGGCAGCGGCAATGTGGATTTTTTCAGCGGCGCGCTAACAATTTACCGGAACGATCATCAGAAACAACAGACGAAAAAAAACCCGTCAATGACGGGTTTTTGTATTCTACTGACGAAATGCTTAGATAGGCATTACGTTTGCAGCAGATGGGCCTTTGGCACCGTTAGTGATTTCGAACTCTACACGCTGACCTTCAGCCAGAGTTTTGAAACCGTTGGACTGGATTGCAGAGAAGTGTACGAATACATCTTTGCTGCCATCTTCCGGAGTAATGAAACCAAAGCCTTTGGACTCATTAAACCACTTAACGTTACCTTTAATCTTAGACATCAATATTACCTTTACATGAAAATGGACACAAATGCTGTGTCGGCTAACAGTACAGCAATTGTGGTGCCTTTTGTCCAGCTTAAGTTAACGAAAAAGTGATAAAAGTCGCTTATTTTTACTTAAACCGGGAGTTAGTCGTTGTTTTTACACGCGTCTCTGGCACCACTGCCGTCAATCACATTTTTTGCACCTTAAAACTGGAAACGCATCCACGCAAAGTAAACGTTGCCGTTGTTATAAGTGCCCGGAATGTAAGTCATCTGGAACGTCGCCGGGCCATAGCCGACGGAAGCCAAAGGCAGCAGCACCGGGATCGGGATGTACTTCCAGTTATCACGAGCCGTCGCACCGACCGTGTAACCCAATCCCAGATGAAACTTATCGTCTGCCAGCGGGCGCCAGGTTTTCTCCCAGCCGTAGCCGCCGATAGGCTCCCACTTGTTATAGGAATCCTTAAAGGCCATCAGATAGAGGCCATGCCAGTTCCCTTTGTCATCCCAGCGCGACTGGCCAAAACCCGCGCCCCAGGGACGCTCGTTATAGCGATCGGTTTTCTCTTTGTCGTAGGCGAAGCGCGCATGCCAGGTAATCGCAGGCACATATAAATCATAGTGTTCTGGCGACTGCCACGTTTGCGCAATGTTATCGCCGAGCGTAGAAAACGCATCGCTGACGCTGGACGTCATATTTGCCTTGGCCGAAACGGCGAACAGCAGCTGGCTTGTCAATAACCCTGCAAGCGTTAAGAATTTAATCAATCTGGACACCAAAAATAACCATTTAACGTTCATACCTGAACAGTGTAACCATCTTAAAATTAATGAAACCTTAACGACAGCGGAATAATCTCTTTTGTAAAAAAACAGCGCCGTTAAGGCGCTGTTTATATATCAATTAGAGAGATGATATTAGGAAATATCCTGGCGCGTTCGATGCAGCAGTTTATAGACCGCCGGAATAACCAGCATCGAAAGCAGCGGTGCAGTGACCATACCGCCAATCATCGGTGCCGCAATGCGGCTCATCACCTCGGACCCGGTGCCACTGCCCCACATAATCGGCAGCAGGCCAGCCATGATGGTTGCCACGGTCATCACCTTCGGGCGAACGCGAAGCACTGCGCCTTCGTGAATGGCGTGCAATAACGCGGCATTTCCCATTTTCCCTTTTGGATCCTGATATTTAGTCAGCGCCGTATTCAGGTATAGCACCATAATAACCCCAAACTCAGCCGCGACCCCCGCCAAAGCAATAAACCCAACCGCACTCGCAACCGATAAATTATATCCCAGCAGCCACAAGAGCCAGACGCCACCAATCAAGGAGAATGGTAGCGTCCCCATAATCAGTAACACGTCGGAAATACGACGAAAAGTCAGCCACAAAAGCATGAAAATTATCATCAGCGTCACCGGCAATACTATTTTTAGTTTTGCCATTGCCCGCTCAAGATATTCAAATTGCCCAGACCAGGCGAGCGAGACACCCTGCGGCAGTTTGACCTGCTGCGCCACCCGCTGCTGCATCTCTTCCACGGCGGACTTCAGATCTCTCCCACGCAGGTCGACATAAATCCAGTTCGACAGGCGGGCATTTTCGCTCTTGAGCATCGGCGGCCCTTCGCTGATACGCACGTCAGCCAGCTCGTCGAGGGTGACCTGGCTGCCATTCGCCGTCACCACCGGCAGTTGACGCAGCTTTTCAACGTTGTCACGCAGATCGCGGGGATAGCGAACGTTAATCGGAAAACGCTCACGTCCTTCAAGCGTCTGCCCAACGTTTTCCCCACCAACCAATGTGCTGACCAGCGATTGTAGCTCCTGCACCGAAACGCCGTAGCGAGCAGCCTGCTGGCGGTTGATGGCAATATCGACATAGCGTCCGCCGGACAAGCGTTCAGCCAACGCAGAGGTCACGCCCGGAACGGTTTTCACCACGCCTTCAATCTCTTGCGCAACGCGCTCAATATCCGCCAGATTGTTGCCGTTCACCTTGATACCTACCGGACTTTTGATTCCCGTCGCCAGCATATCAAGACGGTTACGGATCGGCGGCACCCAGACATTAGCAATGCCCGGCACCTGCACCGTTTTATCGAGTTCCTCAATCAGCTTTTCAGTGGTCATGCCCGGCCGCCACTGGTCACGTGGTTTGAAGTGAATGGTGGTTTCCAGCATCGTCAGCGGCGCAGGATCGGTTGCGCTGTCTGCCCTCCCCGCTTTCCCGAAGACGCTCTCCACTTCCGGCACCGTTTTGATCATCCGGTCCGTCTGCTGAAGCAGTCGCCCCGCTTCCCGCACCGAAATGCCCGGCAGCGTGGACGGCATATACAGCAGGTCGCCCTCATCGAGCGGCGGCATGAACTCGCTGCCGAGTCGACTCAGCGGCCAGAGCGTCAGCACCAGGAGCGCCATCGCCATCACCAGCGTGGTTTTCGGCCAGGCCAGCACCTTATCGAGCAGAGGCTCATAAGCGCGAATCAGCCCACGGTTAATTGGATTGGCCTGCTCATCGGGGATCTTGCCACGAATAAAATAGCCCATCAGCACGGGGATAAGCGTGATCCCAAGCCCGGCGGCCATCGCCATCGACCAGGTTTTGGTGAACGCCAGCGGCGAGAACATCCGCCCTTCCTGCGCCTCTAGCGAAAACACCGGAATGAACGACAGCGTGATAATCAGCAGGCTGCAAAACAGGGCGGGCCCCACTTCCACCGCGGCTTTTTCGGCGATTCGCCAGTAGTTCGGCTCATCGTCGGGATAGTCGTGTCGCCACTGCTCCAGCACCTTGTGCATATTCTCGATCATCACAATCGCCGCATCGACCATCGCGCCAATGGCAATCGCTATCCCGCCCAGCGACATGATGTTGGCGTTAATGCCCTGATAGTGCATCACGATAAACGCGCCGAGAATACCGAGCGGCAGCGAAACAATTGCCACCAGCGCCGAACGGAAGTGGAACAGGAACAGCGTGCAGACCAGCGCCACCACGATAAACTCCTCGATGAGCTTATGGGTGAGCGTCTCAACCGCATGCTCAATCAGCCCGGAGCGATCGTAAACCGGCACAATCTCCACACCCAGCGGCAGCGTTTTTTGCAGATCGGCAAGTTTAGCCTTCACCGCGTGCAACGTATCGAGCGCGTTTTTACCATAGCGCATGACGATAATACCGCCCGCAACTTCACCCTCACCGTTCAGCTCCGCCACGCCACGACGAATCTCCGGTCCGATCTGCACCTTAGCGACGTCAGACAGCATCACCGGCACGCCGTCACGGCTGGCAATCACCACATGGCGAAAATCGTCAGGCCCCTTCAGGTAGCCCGTCGTACGCACCATGTACTCGGCTTCGCCCATTTCCATGACTGCGCCGCCGCTTTCCTGATTTGCGGCTTTTAGTGCCGCAACCAACTGCTGATGGGTGACGTTCAGCGCGCGAAGCCTGTCGGGATCCACCACCACCTGATACTGGCGCACCATGCCGCCAACGCTCGCCACTTCTGAAACGTTCGGCACGGTTTTCAGCTCATACTTGAGCGTCCAGTCCTGAAGCGCACGCAAATCCGCCAGGCTGTGCTTACCGCTTTTATCCACCAGCGCGTATTCATAAATCCAGCCGACGCCTGTGGCATCCGGCCCCAGCGCCACCTTGACGCCTTCAGGAAACTGCGACTGAATCTGGCTTAAATACTCCAGTACGCGCGAGCGCGCCCAGTAGATATCCGTCCCGTCCTCAAACAGCACGTACACATAGGCGTCACCAAACATCGAAAAGCCCCGCACAGTTTTCGCTCCGGGCACGGAAAGCATGGTCGTTGTCAGCGGCCAGGTGACCTGATCTTCAATCACCTGCGGCGCTTTACCAGGATAGCTCGCACGGACAATCACCTGGACATCCGAGAGATCAGGCAATGCATCCAGCGGCGCACGCTGCACCGACCACCAGCCCCAGAGAGCCATACCCAGCGCCGCCACAATCACCAGCAGGCGATTACGCAACGCACCACGAATCACTGCGGCAATCATTGTGCAGCCTCCCCGTCATGATGCGCATGGGTATCTGCGGCAGGCGCCTCCGGCAGCGCGCTGCGCAGGCTCGCTTCGGAATCAATCAGGAACTGCCCCGAAGTCACTACGCGATCGCCCTCTTTGAGGCCGCTGCGGATTGCGGTCCAGCCGTCGGCGCTCAGGCCCGGCGTGACGTTCACCGCCTGGAAATGCCCCTCTTCCCCGGCAACAATCACCCGATTGCTACTCCCGGTCGCAATCAGCGCTTCTTCAGGAACAGCCAGAACCGGCGCAGACGCCGGCTTTTTAGCCTGCTCCACGCGCAGATACATCCCCGGTTTCAGCTTTTGCTCCGGGTTATCCAGCACGATACGAGCCTTCAGCGTGCGGGTGGCGGTTTCCATCTGTGGCAATAGTTCGCTGATGCGACCGTGAAACGTCTGCCCCGGCCAGCTTTCCGACGTGGCGATAACTTCACTGCCCACCGCCACTCCCGCCGCCTGGCTTTGCGGATAATCAACCACCAGCCAGATCGGATCGAGGCTTGCCAGCTCGAACAACGGTGCGGTCGCGGCCACCTGTGCGCCTTCACGGGTATCGAGTTTTGCCACATACCCGGCGTTCTGTGCCCGAAGCGTCAGGCGAGTCTGCGGTTTTCCGCTGCGCTCCACCTCGCGGACAATCGCCTCCGGCATAAACTGCAGCGCCAGCCGTTCGCGGGCCGCACGCGTCAGGGCGGCATCGCCCAGCTGACGGACAGCCAGATACTCTTGCTGCGCCGTGGTCCACGCCGGGATCCAAAGCTGCGCCAGCGGCTCTCCCGCTTTTACCCACTGCTGCGGCGCGCGGACAAACAGCTTTTCCACCACCCCACTGGCGGGCGACGGCACGGTTTGCAGGCTGCGCTCATCGGTTGTCACCGTCGCCCAGGCCTGAAATGCAGGCGTCAGGCTGCGCATCTGCGCCGCCTGCACCACCATCCCTAAATTTTGCTGCTGCTGAGGGCTGATGCTCACGCCGCTCTGCGCCGGGCTCTGGCCTTCATCGGCGTAGCGCGGCACCAGCTGCATATCCATAAACGGCGATTTACCCGGTTTATCGAAACGCTGGCCTGGCACCATAGGATCGTACCAGTAGAGGACTTTGCGCTCTGCTTTCCCGGGATGCTCAGCGGGTTCCTCACCACGCGAGCCCGCATAATACCCGATGCCTGCCGCCAGCAGGGCAACACTCACCGTCATCAAAATCATTTTTTTCACAGGGCGCTCTCCTGAGGGATCAGGTAGTTAATGGCCGCCCAGTTACGGGCAACGGCTTTTTCAGCAACGCTGGTGGCGAGCGTAGAATCCAGCAGATCGCGGCGGGCAGAAAGCAACGCCGACAGGTCCGACTGCCCCGCGCGGTACTGAGCGTTGAGCAGCTTCACCCGCTGCTGCTGCAAAGGGAGCACCTCATCGCGCTGACGCAGCCACAGCGTTTGCGCAGCCTGATACTCAGCAATCAGCGTGCTGAGCTGTGCGGCATGCGCGCGCTGCATCAGGGCCAGCCGATCGTTCGCCTGCATCGTGCGGGAAACATCAGCGGCGTGATCTTTGTCCTGCCGTTTAGACTGGAACAGCGGGAGATCAACGGTGAACATCACCCCGGCCATGTCGTCGTAGTCCTCCGAGCGGTGCGCGTAGTAGACCTCCACGTCAACGTCAGGAATCGCCGCAATCGCCGACTCTGACGAGCGGGCTTTCGCCGTATTGGCCTCCCGCACCGCCGCAATCACTTCCGGATGCATCGCAATCCCTTCGTTCAGCGTTTTTTCGTCGGCGGGCAGCCGCTGCCAGGCAGGCATAGCCCCGCTGATATCGGTAACCTCTTCGCCGGTCAGCTGCATCAGGCGGGCCTGCGCCAGGCGCACATCACGTTCTGCAAGCGTGACCTTGTCGTGCATCTCGCTTAAGCCCACACGCAGCGTCAGTACGCTGTCCGGCGCGGACGATCCCGCACCTACGCTTGCTTTCTGCACCCCAAGCTGGCGTTCAGTTTCACTTACAAGCGTGCGGGCCGCAGAAAGGGCCTGCTGCGACAGCGCCAAATCCAGCCACGCCTGGGCGGTATCGCGTTGCAGATTAGCCAGCAGCGTTTGCGCCTGCGCGTTCACCCCGCGCGACTGCGCCTCGAGGGTTTGCGCCTTGCGGTCACGTTTCTCTTCGCTCACGTAGCGCTGCATGATGCCAATGCGCTGCATGGTCATTCCTTCACGGGTGAAGCGGCGGTCGTTGCTGCCCTGCACCGGCACGTTTTCAATGCCGAACTTGAGCTTTGGATCGGGCAACTGGCGGGCAGAATCAGCCATAGATTCCAGCGCGCGTGCTTCATTGCGGCTGGCCGAAAGTTCAGCGGAATAGCGGCGTGCGGCAGTCAGGGTCTGAGCGAGCGTCCACGACTCTGCAAATGCAGAAGCCTGTCCGGACGCGAACAGCACCCCGCCGAGCCACAGGCTCAGCGTCAATTTTTTCATGGTTATCCCCGGATCAGTGGCGAACGGTCAGCGCAGTGATTACGTAGCGGCCATCAACCAGACTGACGTCGAAATCCACCGGTTCATTGACGTTAATCGCGGGCAGCGCCAGGCCGTTAGCCAGCGCAAACGGCATCGTCATCGGCGGCCATTGCAGCTCGGGTACGGCATCGTGCTCAAGGGTCAGCGCATTGGCGGAGATGGCTTTGATTACGCCCTTCACGTGATAAACAGGGGCAGATTGTGCAGCAGCAGGCGCGGTATCAGCGGCCTGTACCGGGGAAATGGCAGAGACAAGCAGTGCGCCAGCGAGCGCAGCAGGAATCAGGAATGTCATGGTGTTCTCCAGATAATCGTTAAAAGTATGAAAATTAAGCGAGTTATCGGGAGTGTTTATTCTCGGAACCGGCAGAAACGGATCGTCGCCGGCGGCCCCATAGCCGGGGGTTTAAGGGACCAGTCAGTGCGGGTGACGGACTGGCAAGGGTGCTCCACTACAGCAAGCGTCAGCGTGACCGGTAGCGCGACGACGGGCGGATGATCGGCCACTTTCTGAGCGCTGTCCGGCACGCAGTGTTTTTCACACAGCGGCGTTTTCATGGCCATCGACGACATGCCCTGATGCTCAACATGCTGGAGCATCACGCTGTCGCCGAGCGGGTTGAGGTCACACTGATGCGCGGCCAGCGCCAGCTGGCTTTGCAGGACCAGCGCGCCAAAGGCCACCAGCAGCATCGCAAGATGCCGCCGGAAAAAGCGCAGTTGCCAGGTCCAGTGTGCGTTCATTATCAGCGTCGTTAAGTGAAAGTGCCCCGAGTATACGCAGCACAAAAACGACACCGGAAGCGATTTTTAAACTCTTTACACAACGCGAGAAAGAGACTGATTTTATTTAACTTTTATTTTTCATTCGTGTATCAATGGATGCCTGAAATATTCACCCAATAAGGAGATATAATGTGATAGCGGCTTTTGTTTCCGCGTTCAGGAAGGTCGTTGTCGTCAGTTTATTGATTTCCGTCAGTAAGTTTTGGCCGTTTATTGGGCACATTCCCAGACTTCTTTTTTTCAATATTCTCTTATTCAATATTTTCTTTGGGCTGCAGGAAGACAGGAATCCATCATGCTAACGTTGTTTGAACTCCTTATCGGAGTGGTCGTCATTGTGGGCGTCGCCCGCTATATCATTAAGGGCTATTCCGCGACGGGCGTGCTGTTTGTCGGCGGCCTGGCATTGCTGATTGCCAGCGCCCTGATGGGCCACAAAATCCTGCCAGCCAGCGCCAGCAGCACCGGCTACTCAGCGACGGACATTGTCGAATACATCAAAATTCTGCTGATGAGCCGCGGCGGCGACCTCGGCATGATGATCATGATGCTGTGCGGGTTTGCCGCCTACATGACCCACATCGGCGCTAACGACATGGTGGTCAAACTGACCTCCAAACCGCTGCGTTACATCAACTCCCCGTACATCCTGATGATTGCCGCCTACTTTGTGGCGTGCCTGATGTCGCTGGCCGTTTCTTCCGCGACGGGTCTTGGCGTGCTGCTGATGGGGACGCTGTTCCCGGTGATGGTAAACGTCGGCATTAGTCGCGGCGCGGCTGCCGCCATCTGCGCCTCTCCAGCGGCGATTATTCTCTCGCCAACCTCCGGCGACGTAGTGCTGGCCGCTAAGGCCGCGGAAATGCCGCTTATCGATTTTGCCTTCAAAACCACTCTGCCGATTTCCATTGCCGCCATTGTCTGTATGGCGGTGGCGCACTTCTTCTGGCAGCGCTATCTCGATAACAAAGAAAACATCTCCCACGAGATGCTCGACGTCAACGAAATCACCACCAATGCGCCGTCATTTTACGCCATCCTGCCGTTTACCCCGATTATCGGCGTGCTGATCTTTGACGGTAAATGGGGCCCGGAACTGCACATTATTACCATTCTGGTAATCTGCATGCTGCTGGCGGCAATTCTGGAATTCTGCCGTGGCTTTAACACCCAGAAGGTGTTCTCTGGCCTGGAAGTCGCCTACCGCGGCATGGCTGATGCCTTCGCGGGCGTTGTGATGCTGCTGGTGGCGGCGGGCGTCTTTGCCCAGGGCCTCAGCACTATCGGCTTTATCGACAGCCTGATCTCTATTGCCACCTCGTTCGGCTCCGCAAGCATCATCCTGATGCTGGTGCTGGTGGTGCTGACCATGCTGGCGGCCATGACCACCGGTTCCGGCAACGCGCCGTTCTACGCTTTTGTCGAGATGATCCCGAAACTGGCGCACAGCTCCGGCATCAACCCGGCGTACCTGTCGATTCCCATGCTTCAGGCCTCCAACCTGGGCCGCACTATTTCCCCGGTTTCTGGCGTAGTGGTGGCGGTATCCGGGATGGCAAAAATCTCGCCGTTTGAAGTGGTAAAACGCACATCCGTTCCGATTCTGGTAGGCCTGATCGTGGTCATCATCGCCACTGAACTGATGGTGCCTGCCGCCATGGTTCACTGATTACTGACAGCAACGAAAAGGCGCCTGAGGGCGCCTTTTTTGTGCTTTAATATTTCCAGAAATCTTTCATCCCGTTATCAGGAAAAACCATGTTCAGGAAGGATATAGCCGCCCTTTGCGCCATGGCGCTCATTCTGGGTGCCCCGCTCACGCACGCCGACCCTTTAACCGCAACAAAGTACGGCGATTTTGATCGCTACGTGCTGGCGCTTTCCTGGCAAACCGGCTTTTGCCAGAGCATGCAGGATCGCGATCGGAACGAGCCTGACGAATGTCGGCTGCAAAAAGAGGTGAAGGATAAAACCAGCTATCTGACGGTACACGGTCTGTGGCCAGGCCTGCCGAAATCTGTTGCCAGCCGCGGCGTGGACGATCGTCGTTGGATGCGCTTCGGCTGCGCAACGCGCCCGGTACCGAACTTGCCTGAAGCTCGCGCCAGCCGTAAATGCTCGGCGGCCGAAACAGGACTGTCGCTTGAGATGGCGAACAAGCTTAATAACGTCATGCCGGGAAGCGGCGGCGACTCCTGCCTTGAGCGCTATGAATACGCCAAGCACGGTGTCTGCTTCGGCTTCGACCCGGACGCCTACTTCGGCACCATGGTACGCCTGAACGGCGAAGTGAAGCAGAGCGCATTAGGCACGTTCCTGGCGCAAAACTATGGCAAAACCGTGTCCCGCAATGCGTTCAACGCGGCCGTTGCCAAAAGCTACGGTAAAGAAGGCGTAAAAGCGTTCAAACTCACCTGTAACGGTCACCCTGCCTGGTTAACCGAAATACAGATTGCCATCAAAGCTGAGGCCATCAATGCCCCGCTGGCAGAGGGCTCGCTGCTGCCTCAGCCTCACCCGGGCAACTGCGGCCAGCAGTTTGTGATTGATAAAGCAGGAAACTGAGTTTCCATTGCCCGGTGGCGGCTACGCTTTACCGGGCCTACAAAATCAACATCAACCCGATTTGCAGGTCCGGCAAGCGCCAGCACCGCCGGGCAATTCCCCTCAACAAGTCCCCTCTTTCATCGCCTTTCCTTATAGCCGGACCTGTATCACACTTCGCCATAAACGCATCAAATGTCATGAAAATGCATCATCTGCCCGGTAACTCTCCCCAGAAAACTCTGACCATAATCGCCCTGTCTGATATGTCTTATTCAAAGCATTATTTCAAAGAACCGGGAGCTGAACATGGCGAAGAAACTGATTGCACTTTGCGCCTGCCCGATGGGGCTGGCCCACACATTTATGGCCGCACAGGCGCTGGAAGAAGCAGCGATCGAAGCCGGTTACGAAGTCAAGATTGAAACCCAGGGCGCAGACGGGATCCAGAACCGCCTGACCGCTCAGGATATTGCCAGCGCAGATGTCATTATCCACGCCATCGCCATCACGCCCGAAGACAACGAGCGCTTCGAGACGCGCGACGTGTACGAAATCTCCCTCCAGGACGCCATTAAAAATGCTGCGGGCACCCTGAAAGAGATCGAAGAGCTGATCGCCGCTGAATAACCATAATCCTCAACCGCAAGGGTGTCAGAAATGGCAATAAAAAAACGCAGTGCCATTCGTCCTGCTTCGCCTGACGGCGAAGCCATTGCGCTGGCAACAGCGCCCGTAGAATCCGGTTCCGCCTTCTGGAAAGAGCTCCCACAGCACATCATGTCGGGGATTTCCCGCATGGTGCCGACCCTCATCATGGGCGGGGTGATCCTCGCCATATCACAGCTTATCGCCTACGTCTGGCTGGAGATCCCGCCTGATACCGGCATTCTGGACGCCCTGAACTCCGGAAAATTTACCGGCTTTAACCTGTCTGTGCTGAAGTTTGGCTACCTGACGGAATCCTTCGGCGGGCTGCTGTTCAGCTTTGCCATCCCGATGTTTTCGGCCTTTGTGGCCAACTCCATCGGCGGCAAACTGGCGTTCCCGGCGGGCTTTATCGGCGGCCTGGTCGCCACGCAGCCGACGCTGGTGCTGAACTTCGATCCGGAAAAACTGAGCTGGCTTGCCACTAAGCCCGTGCCTTCCACCTTTATTGGCGCGCTGATCATCGCCATTGCGGCAGGCTATCTGGTCAAATGGCTGAACGCGAAAATCTCGGTGCCGCAGTATCTTCTGGCGTTCAAAAGCACCTTCCTGATCCCCATTCTTTCCGCGCTGTTCGTGATGCTGGCGATGTATTACGTCATCACACCCATTGGCGGCTGGCTGAACGGCGGCATGCGCACGCTGCTGCTGGCAGCAGGCCAGGCAGGTTCGGTGATGTATGCCGTCGGCATGGCGGCCGCCACGGCGATTGACCTCGGTGGCCCAATCAACAAAGCGGCTGGCTTCGTGGCTCTCGGTTTTACCACCGATCACGTACTGCCCATCACTTCGCGCGCGGTGGCTATCGTGATCCCACCGATCGGCCTGGGGCTCGCCACGCTGATTGACCACCGCCTGACCGGCAAACGTCTGTTCAGCCCGCAGCTCTATCCGCAGGGGAAAACGGCGATGTTTCTGGCGTTTATGGGCATCAGCGAAGGGGCTATTCCGTTCCTGCTGGAGAACCCGATTGCAACGCTGCCTGCCTACATGGTTGGCGCGATTGCCGGGGCGATGACAGCCACCGCCTTCGGGGCCGTGCAATGGTTCCCGGAATCCGCCATCTGGGCCTGGCCGCTGGTCAGCAACCTTGGCGGCTACATGGCGGGCATCGCGGTAGGGGCAATTATCACGGCGTTGCTGGTCGTGTTAATCCGTAATGGCATGCACAAGCGCGGCAAGCTGGCTATCGACGGCATCTGAGAAGGAGACGGATATGGCAATTCTGACGGCGATCCGCGACAGGATGATGCACCAGCGCACCGACGCGATGCTCATTTCGTCCCGGCAAAACAAGCTGCCGCACTTTGGCTTTTCGAGCAGCTCCGGCTTCGTGCTGGTAACAAGGCAGCACGCGCATATTCTGGTGGATTTTCGCTACTACGGTGAAATCGCGGCCCGCACGCACGGCTATCAGCTTCATCGGCTGGAAAGCGGGCGGTCGATGGCGGACATCGTCAACCTGATTGCCGGGGAGGAAGGTCTGCAACGCATTGGTTTTGAGGGCGAACACGTGAGCTGGCAGAGCGGTAACGCATGGCGCGAAGCCCTGCGTCCGGAGCTGGTCAGCGTATCGCTGGAGCCTTTGCGTCAGGTGAAAACCACCGGCGAAATCGCCCTTATTCGCGAAGCCTGCCGGATAGCCGATGCCGCCGCCAGCCATATCCGTCGCTTTATTCAGCCCGGCCTGCGCGAGCGCGAAGTGGCCGCAGAGCTGGAATGGTTTATGAAGCAACGGGGGGCGGAGAAGCCCTCATTCGACACCATCGTGGCCAGCGGCCCTCGCGGCGCGCTGCCCCACGGCAAGGCGTCTGAGAAAGTTATCGTCGCGGGCGAACTGGTGACGCTTGATTTTGGTGCCCAATACCAGGGCTATTGTTCTGACATGACCCGTACCTTCCTGGTCGCGGGGCGCTATGAGTATCCTGAACAATCTCCGCTGTATGCGGTGTATCAGACCGTGCTGGAAGCGCAGCTGGCCGCCATTGCTGCGGTGCGCCCCGGCGTGGCGTGCCACACGGTAGATGCCGCCGCGCGTGAGCACATCTCCCGCGCCGGATACGGTCCGAACTTTGGCCACAACACCGGACACGCTATCGGCATTGACGTTCACGAAGATCCGCGTTTCTCGCCAACGGACACCACGCTGCTGCGTTCCGGCATGCTGCTGACCGTGGAGCCCGGCATTTATCTCGAAAATGAAGGTGGCGTGCGCATAGAAGACGTGGTGCTGGTCACTGAAACCGGCGCTGAAGTGCTCTACCGGATGCCGAAAACGCTGCTTCTGACGGGGGAGAATTAATGGATATTGCCTTACTGAAAGCGCTGAGCGAAGCCGACGCCATTGCGGCCTCCGAGCAGGAAGTGCGGCAAATTCTGCTGCGGGAAGCCGATGCGCTTGGCAAAGAGGTGCAGTTCGACGGGCTCGGCTCAGTGCTGATCCGCCTCAACGAAAGCGCAGGCCCAAAGGTGATGATCTGCGCGCACATGGATGAAGTCGGTTTTATGGTGCGCAGCATTTCCCGCGAAGGCGCCATCGACGTCATCCCTGTCGGTAACGTCAGGATGACCGCCCGCGAACTTCAGCCAGTGCGCATCACCACGCGCTATGGCCGTAAAATTCAGGGGCTGCTCGACGGAGAGCGGCACGGCGCTGAAGTGACAAAACTGCGGGTTGATATTGGCGCATGCAGCGCCGATGAAGTTGCCGAAGCGGGCGTGGAACCCGGCGATCGCGTCGCCTTCGCTACCCCCTTCGCCGAACTGCCGCATAACCGGGTGATGGGCAAAGCGTTTGACGACCGCCTTGGCTGTTATCTGCTGGTCAGCCTGCTGCGAGAGCTGCACGCCACGCCGCTGAACGCCGAAGTCTGGCTGGTCGCCAGCTCCAGTGAGGAAGTCGGCCTGCGCGGCGGGCAAACCGCAACCCGCAAGCTCAATCCCGATCTGGCCCTCGTACTCGACACCGCCTGCTGGGCAAAAAATTTTGATTACGGCAGCGACAACCATCGCCAGATTGGCGAAGGCCCGATGCTGGTGATGTACGACAAAACGCTGATCGCCCCACCGAAGCTTACCGCCTGGGTCGAAGAGACCGCCGCCCGCCACGCCATCTCCCTGCAGCGGGATATGTTCAGCAACGGCGGCACCGACGGCGGTGCGGTACACCTGAGCGGCACCGGGATCCCGACTGTGGTGCTGGGCCCGCCAACCCGCCACGGACACTGCGCGGCGTCTATCGCCGACGTGGGCGATATTGATTTAACCCACCAGCTGCTGGTGGCCCTGCTTCATGACGTGAATGCCAAAACCGTTTCTCATCTGACGGACTTCAGATGCTGATTTTGCGCTTACAGGAACTGTTATGCTGACTCTCGATTTTCTTTGCCCGCTGCCCAACGGCCTGCACGCCCGCCCCGCCTGGGCGCTGAAAGAGCAATGCAGCGCGTGGCGAAGCGACATCCGCTTTATTAATCATCGCCTGAACAGCCACGCCGATGCGAAGAGCTCACTGGCGCTGGTGAGCACCGGTACGCTGTTTAACGACAGCTGTTCGCTGGAGATCAGCGGCAGCGATGAAGAGCAGGCACGCCGGGCGCTGGAAAGCTGGATCGATAAAGATTTTATCGACAGCGACAGCGAAATCCCGGCGAGCGCCGCGCCGCAAAGCTATCCGCTGCCGCGCTCGCTCTCAAGGCTGCATCCGCATATTCTGCCAGGCACCCTCCTCGCAAGCGGCATCGGCTTTGGTGAGATTACGCTCTGGCGCAGCGACAGCCTTGAGCGCTACCGCACCATTCCCGCCAGCCCGGAGGATATGACCCGACTGGAACACAGCCTGGCGGAGCTTGCCGACAGCCTCAACCAGCAGCTGCGTCTGCTCGGCGGCGAGAGCAAAACGATCCTCAGCGCGCACCTGTCGCTGATTCAGGATGAGGAATTTGCCAGCAACATTCGACGCCTGATGCGCGACAAAAAGCAGGGGCTGGCTGCCGCCATCATCGACAATATGGAAGCCATCTGTGACAAACTGCTGGCCTCCAGCAGCGATTATCTGCGTGAGCGCGCCAGCGACATTCGCGATATTAGCGAACGTCTGCTGCACATTACCTGGCCCGAATACCGCAATCAGAACGTGCTGCGTCTGACTAAGCCGACCCTGCTGGTGGCAGAAGATCTGACCCCAAGCCAGTTTCTGGGGCTCGATTTAACGCAGCTTAAGGGCATGGTGCTGGAGAAAACGGGCCGAACCTCGCATACGCTGATCCTCGCCCGCGCATCGTCCATTCCGGTGCTGAGCGGCTTTAGCGTGGCGGAGCTGAGCGCCCTGGAGCACCGCCAGGCCGTGCTTGACGGAGAATGCGGCGTACTGGTGCCGGAGCCCGACGAGGCGGTGATGGGCTATTACCGGCTTGCCCGTGAGCTGGCGGATAAACGCGTTGAGCGTCAGATCCGCGATGCCGCCTTAACGGCGCTGTCGCGGGACGGGCATCGACTGGAAATTGCCGCCAACATCGGCAGCGCACTGGAAGCTCCCGGCGCGTTTGAGTCCGGCGCGGAGGGCATTGGCCTGTTCCGCAGCGAAATGCTCTATATGGACCGCCAGGCTCCCCCCGACGAGCAGGAACAATTTGAGGCCTATCAGCAGGTGCTGCTGGCGGCGGGCGACAAACCCGTCATCTTCCGCACCATGGACATCGGCGGCGACAAGCAGCTGAACTACCTGAATATTCCGCAGGAGGAGAACCCGTTCCTCGGCTATCGCGCAGTGCGCATTTATCCTGAATTTGCCGGGCTGTTTCGCACCCAGTTGCGCGCCGTATTACGCGCTGGTGCGCAGGGCAATGCGCAATTAATGATCCCTATGGTGCACAGCCTCGATCAGATCCTGTGGGTAAAAAATCAGCTAAGAGAAGTTAAAGCCGAGCTGCAGGCTGAGGGCCTGCGCTACGCCGAATCGCTGCCGCTCGGCATCATGGTGGAGGTGCCGTCGGTGTGCTACATCATCGATCACTTCTGCGACGAGGTGGATTTCTTCAGCATCGGCTCAAACGATATGACGCAGTATCTCTACGCCGTCGACCGCAACAATCCGCGGGTGTCACCGCTGTATAACCCCATCACGCCGTCCTTCCTGCGTATGCTGAGCCAGATTGTCACCGTCGCCCACCGTCACGGGAAATGGGTCGGTATCTGCGGCGAACTGGGTGGAGAAAGCCGCTATCTGCCGCTGATGCTTGGCCTGGGACTGGATGAACTCAGCATGAGCGGGCCGCGCATTCCGGCCGTGAAAAGCCTGCTGCGCCAGCTCGACAGCGACGCCTGCCGGGAACTGGCCGATAAAGCCTGCGAATGCCGCAGCGCCGAAGAGATAGAAACGCTACTGCGCGACTTCACGCCGCAGGAGGAGGCACGTCCGCTGCTGGCGCTGGAGAACATTCTGTTCACCGACAAGCCTTATCGCAAAGAGCAGATTATCCAGCTGCTGTGCGGCAACCTGGCGGTAACCGGACGCACGGAGCACCCGCTGGAGCTGGAAGAAGATATCTGGCAGCGCGAAGAGATTGTCACTACCGGCGTCGGGTTCGGCGTGGCGATCCCGCATACCAAATCGGCGTGGATCCGCCACTCGAGCATCAGTATCGCACGGCTTCCGGCCCTCACCGACTGGCAGTCAGAAATGGGTGAAGTGGAGCTGGTGATTATGCTCACGCTTGGCGAATACGAAGGCCTCAACCACGTGAAGGTCTTTTCGCAACTGGCGCGCAAGCTGGTGAACAAAACCTTCCGGCAGTCGCTGATGGAAGCCCCGGATGCCCAGGGCATCCTGGATCTGCTCAATCAGGAACTGACCTTTTAAGCGTTTACTGGAAACGCGCGCGATACTCTCCCGGCGTCAGGCCAAACTGGCGCCGGAATAATCGGCTGAAGTAGTCCCCGTCCGGATAGCCACAGCGCAGCGCCACGTCGCCAATCGACAGCTGATACTTCTGCAAAATCATCCTCGCCTTCGCCATCCTCACCCAGCGCAGATAGTCGACAAACCCCATCGTTCCCTGCTGGCTGAACAGGCGGGAAAGGTGGTTCGGCGTGATGTTAAAAAAGGCGGCAGCGTCCTCGCGCGTCAGAGGACGGGCGTAGTTATCCTGAATCCAGTTACAGATGCTCTGATAGAGAAACTGCGGGCGTGAGGGGGTTACATCATCCTGCGTCAGCAAACTTTTGCGGCACAGGTGCAGAAAGCTCAGCGCCAGCGGCTGAATAATCGCCTGATCCTGCGGCGAACGGCTCAGCAACGTCAATGCGGTCAGCATCGCCTCACCCTCGCCTCTTTGCTGATGCGGCACGTCGATTTTACGCAGCGGTGCTGGCGTGCCGCCGCCGCGGCTGTCGTAAAACGCCATGCCGGTCCACGCCGGGGCAAACACCATGCTCAGCACCATCGCCGGACGGGTAAACTCGGGCAGATTAGCGGCGCGCGGCGGGATAAACAGCATTTCACCCTGAGTCATATGCCGTTGACCCTCATCAAGCCGGTTGCCGTACTCCCCGCGTAGCACCACTTCCAGACGCGGCATGTCGAGACATAGCGCGCCCGCGGGCAGCATTTTCGGCGCACCGGCAAACCACACGCGGCCAAGCCTCTGCGGATTGAGCACCAGCCCGCTCAGCAGGTCGGCGAAGAAGCGGCGGTCGGCGGGCAGGTCAGTAAAAGGCATCGTTTTGCTCTGAAGAGTCGAAAAATGAGAGTGTAACCGGTAGCAGAGCGGCTGTATGCCCGGCACATCACGTACCGGGCCACGGGTTCAGCCTTTGAGGAAGGCCAGCAGATCGTCGTTGATTTGCTGTTTGTGGGTGGTGCAAATCCCATGGGAGCCGCCAGGGTAAACCTTCAGCTGCGCATCTGGCAGAATCTCCGCCGCCGCTTTGCCGCAGGTTTCAAACGGCACAATTTGATCGTCATCGCCGTGAATGACCAGCGTCGGGATGGTCATACGCTTCAGATCTTCACGCAGATCGGTTTCGGAAAATGCCTTCACGCAGTCATAAAGCGCCTTGATGGAGCCCTGAAGCCCCTGCGCGACAAAGCTCGCCCGCACGGCCTCGGACACGTTCGCTCCGGGCCGGTTGTAGCCGTAAAAGGCCATCGTCAGCTCATGGAAAAATGCGCCGCGATCGTTCACCACGCCGTCACGAATGCCGTCGAAGACCTCTTTCGGCACGCCATTGGGGTTAAAATCGGTTTTCACCATGATCGGCGTAACCGCACCAATCAGCACCGCTTTCGCCACTCTCGAGGTGCCGTGACGGCCAATGTAGCGCGCCACTTCACCGCCGCCTGTCGAATGCCCTACGTGGACCGCCTCTTTCAGATTCAGCTGTGCCGTCAGCTCCGCCAGATCGTCGGCGTACTGATCCATCGTGTGGCCGTCCCAGGGCTGCGAAGAGCGCCCATGGCCTCGCCTGTCGTGGGCAATCACCCGAAAACCTTTACTGCCTAAAAACAACATTTGATCTTCGAAGGCGTCGGCCGTCAGTGGCCAGCCGTGGCTGAATACCACTGGCTGCCCGCTTCCCCAGTCTTTGAAGTGGAGCGTGCTGCCATCTTTCAGGGTCAATGCGTCATAACCACTCATGGGATCTCCTGTTTCATGGATGTGCTGATACCGGGCGGCACAGCGCTGCATAACAAGGATATGCCAGATTTGAAATCGGTAACGTTTTTCGCACAACATTCATCCAGCAGAAAAAGAATACGGAACGCATTCGATCGCCTAATGTGAGCAAAATCACTTCAAAGAACCGATCACAGTCAGTATGATGATCGGACCCTAAACCCTCGTCCTGTACGACGAGGGTTTTCTTTTGGAAACAGGTTCCTGGAAAAACATGGAGTAACCAATGACCAGACCCACCATTATCATTAACGAGTTTGATGCCGAACGCATCGACCGGCTTCTTGAGAAACCAGAATGGGCGAACTCCCCGGTCGCTCAGGCGCTGAATGATGAACTGGATCGCGCGCAGATGTGTCCTCCGCAGGAGATGCCGCACAACGTGGTCAGCATGAACAGCCAGGTTCGCTTTCGCGATTTAACCACCAACGAAGAGCGCGTGCGCACGCTGGTGTTCCCAGCCAATATGACTGACAGCGCAACGCAGCTTTCCGTCCTGGCCCCGGTCGGCGCGGCGTTGCTTGGCCTGCGCGTAGGTGATGCCATTCACTGGACGCTGCCCAACGGCACCGAAACCCACCTCGAGGTGCTGGAGCTTATCTACCAGCCTGAAGCCGCCGGTGAATTTCACCGCTAATCGCCGCTCACCCGCCGATTTCAGAGGATGTACCCACATCCTCTTTCCGTTCTCCTTCTAACAAAACTTTACCCTCCCTTTGCGCTGCGTTACCCATATTTGCGACCTGAATGTCATAAATTCTTCGTCGGATATGCTTGTATTAAATCATCTGTTACAAGGAGGGAATTGCTATGTACAACACGATCATTATGCCGGTGGACGTCTTTGAAATGGCGCTGAGCGATAAGGCCGTTCGTCATGCGGAATTTCTTGCCCAGCAGGAAGGCGTTATCCACCTTCTACACGTTTTGCCCGGCTCCGCCAGCCTGACCATGAGCCGTTTCGCTGCCGACTTACGCCGCTTTGAAGAGCATCTGCATCAGGAGGCGGAAACGCGCCTGAAGACCATGGTGGACCATTTCAGCATCGACCCTTCGCGCATCAAAATGCACGTGCGAATGGGCAACGTGCGCGACGTAGTCAACGATCTTGCCGAAGAGCTGCACGCCGACGTGGTGGTAATTGGCTCACGCAATCCATCCATTGCTACGCATCTGCTGGGGTCGAATGCCTCCAGCGTGATTCGCCATGCGCATATTCCGGTGCTGGTGGTTCGGTGACGTCTTGCCGGGAGGCGCTTCGCTTTCCCGGCCTACGGGTTTTGTAGGCCTGTGCAAGCGCAGCGCCGCCAGGCGATCGACGACCCGACAATGCGCTGAAACAAAAAAAGAGGCTACCTTTCGGTAGCCTCTTCACATTGCAGGTGTGTCTTACTTTTTTTGTATTACGCCGTTTTGGTGCGTATCAGGTAATCGAACGAGCTCAGGGAAGCCTTCGCGCCCTCACCCGTGGCGATAATAATTTGCTTGTACGGCACTGTGGTGCAGTCGCCCGCCGCGAACACGCCTTTCACGTTGGTTTCGCATTTGGCGTCAATGATGATTTCGCCCATGCGGTTGCGCTCAATCGCGCCTTCCAGCCAGGTGGTGTTCGGCAGCAGACCAATCTGGACGAAGATGCCCGACAGCTCGACGTGGTGCGCATCGCCGCTCACCCGGTCGCGGTAATCGAGGCCAACCACTTTACTGCCGTCGCCTTTCACTTCGGTGGTTTGCGCGTTCAGAATGATATCGACGTTTTTCAGGCTGCGGACTTTGTCCTGCAACACCTGGTCAGCCTTCATTTCTGGCGCAAACTCCAACAGCGTCACGTGTTCAACGATACCCGCCAGATCGATAGCCGCTTCCACACCGGAGTTGCCACCGCCGATCACCGCCACGCGTTTGCCTTTAAACAGCGGGCCGTCGCAGTGCGGGCAGTAGGTCACGCCTTTGGTGCGATACTGATCTTCGCCAGGTACGTTCATGTTGCGCCATTTTGCACCGGTAGCAATGATGATGCTGCGGGCTTTCAGCACCGCGCCGGAGGCGGTTTCAATCTGATGCAGGCCGCCTTCGCTGGCCGCTGGCGTCAGCTTGCTGGCGCTCTGGGAATCAATGACGTCAACCTCATAATCAGAAACGTGCTGCTTCAGCGCACCCGCCAGCTTCTGGCCTTCGGTTTTCGGTACGGAGATGTAGTTTTCAATATCTACGGTGTCCAGCACCTGGCCGCCAAAGCGTTCGCCCATCAGGCCGGTGCGAATGCCTTTACGCGCGGAGTACACCGCTGCCGCCGCGCCTGCCGGGCCGGAGCCAACGATCAGCACATCGTAAACATCACGTTTGTTCAGCTCTTCCGCCGCGCGTTTTTCCGCACCGGTATCCACTTTCGCGACGATTTCCGCCAGCGTCATGCGGCCCTGGCCGAACGCTTTACCGTTCACAAATACGGCAGGCACGCCCATTACGTTGCGGTCGGTGATTTCATTCTGGAACACGCCGCCGTCAATTGCGGTGTGCTTAATGCGCGGATTCAGCACCGCCATCAGGTTCAGCGCCTGTACCACGTCCGGGCAGTTATGGCAGGAGAGCGAGTAATAGGTTTCGAACTCGAAATCGCCGTCCAGGTCGCGAATCTGCTCCAGCATGGACTGCGCTTCTTTCGACGGATGACCGCCGGTCCACAGCAGCGCCAGCACCAGGGAGGTAAACTCATGGCCCAGCGGAGATCCCGCAAAGCGTGGTCCCTGGTCAGCACCTGGATTCGTAATCAGGAAAGACGGTTTGCGCACGGCGAGCGTGTTGTCTTCTTTAAACGTTACCTTCGGCGACAGCTCAGCGATTTCCGCCAGCAGTTCTTTGATTTCTGCCGATTTAGCGCTGTCGTCCAGCGTGGCAATCAGCTCAACAGGCTTAGTCAGTTTCTCAAGGTAGGCCCTGAGCTGGGTTTTCATGTTTGCGTCGAGCATGTCGTTATCCCTCTCTTAAAACGTCATCATGCAAGCGGCCTCGCAGCTGCCTGAATGCGGCTTGCATCATGTCTTTTTGAAATAAAACGGGCGTAATAAAACACCCGTTATTCGTTATCAATTTCCTTTGGATTTCGCGTCAGGGCAAGGCGGCGAGCCTGGGAATCCCCGGGAGCTTACTAAAGTAAGTGACCGGGGTGAGCAGGTGACACCAACGCTGCCATGGCGTGAAAGACATGGAAATTTTAGATTTTGCCAACCAGGTCCAGGGATGGCGCCAGGGTCGCTTCGCCTTCTTTCCATTTCGCCGGGCATACTTCGCCTGGGTGGGAAGCCACGTACTGAGCCGCTTTAATTTTACGCAGCAGGTCAGACGCGTCACGGCCGATGCCTTCAGCGGTAACTTCAATGGCCTGAATGATGCCCTGCGGGTCAACAACGAAAGTGGCGCGGTCGGCCAGGCCTTCGTCTTCACGCATGTTGTCGAAGTTACGGGTCAGGGCGCCAGTTGGGTCGCCGATCATCGCGTATTTGATTTTAGCGATGGTTTCAGAGCTGCCGTGCCATGCTTTGTGGGTGAAGTGGGTATCGGTAGAAACGGAATACACGTCTACGCCCAGCTTCTGCAGTTCTTCGTGGTGGTCTGCAACGTCGCCCAGCTCGGTCGGGCATACGAAAGTAAAGTCAGCCGGATAGAAGAAGAACACGCTCCAGCGACCTTCGGTGTCTTTCTCAGTGACTTCTACGAATTCGCCGTTTTTGAAAGCCTGGTTTTTGAAAGGTTTGATTTTGGTGTTAATTAAGGACATCTGTACTTCCTCCGTGTTGTCGTTGAGGGCTAAGGTAACCGGGTTCGATGGATTGAGCCAATGCGTTTGCTTTATCAAATCAATCGGCGTTACCTGACAAACCCAGCGGTTCTGATAGCCAGAACGTAAAAAGGCCACCTTTTCAGGCGGCCCCGTTACCTGAACATCCCGAAAGGCGTCAGTGCCAGCAAGCTGGCTGTGCGTTGCGCTCTACCAACCTTTTAAAGGCCGTAATAGCGAAAGGGATTAGAGCACTCCCCCCCTGTTCGCGCAATTGCGTCAGGCCGGGGTCTTATCTATGGTTGTGATAGGCTATACCGTTCACTGTCTGTCACCCTTTTATTTTACAAGGAGTTACTGTGCGAAAACTGGTCCACTTACTCGCGCTTGCACCGCTGATAGCGTCGGCTCAGGATCTGCCCGCCCCGGTAAAAGCGTTAGAGAAACAGGGTATTACTATTCTGAAGCCCTTTGATGCTCCGGACGGCATGAAAGGCTGGCTCGGCAAATATCAGGATATGGGCGTCACCATTTACCTTACGCCGGACGGCAAGCACGCCATCTCGGGCTATATGTACGATGAGCAAGGCACCAACCTGAGCGAGCAGATCATTCAGAAAGAGGTCTACGCGCCTGCCGGGCGCGAGCTCTGGCAGCAGATGGAAAAGGCACACTGGATCCTCGATGGCAAAAAAACTGCTCCGCGCGTGGTGTATGTGTTCGCCGATCCATTCTGCCCCTACTGCAAGCAGTTCTGGCAGCAGGTTCGCCCGTGGGTGGAGTCCGGCAAAGTACAGCTTCGCACCCTGATGGTTGGCGTCATCAAACCGGAAAGCCCTGCCACCGCCGCAGCCATTCTTGGCAGCCAGGATCCGGCTAAAACCTGGCACGATTACGAACAGTCCGGCGGGAAATTGAAGCTGAACGTCGCGACATCCGTTCCGCCGGAACAAATGGAAATCCTCAACAACAATCAGAAAATAATGGATGCATTAGGCGCAAATGCCACACCTGCTATTTATTATCTGAACGCGGAAAATATGCTCCAGCAGGTCGTCGGCCTGCCTGATGCCGAAAACCTGAAAGCGATGATGGGCGAAAAATAGTGAGAAAGGGTAAATGAGTCATGTGATAAATTTACCCTTTTCATCCCCAATCCCTGGCTCCTTCCCTTTTCTTCATCTCTTTACTTATCACCCATAAAAATTACACCGGATCAATTAATTGATTTCGTGAATATATTAAAAAACATGTCAACCGACAGGCTGATATTAAATTGGTGTATACTTGACCCTCTGTTAATCCTATAAATTCTTAAGGCAACGGAATGTCACTCTATAAAATTCCGCTTAATCAGTCCGTGATCGATGCCAGCACAGAAAGAGTCATCTGGACGCTTACTAATTTCGAACGAGTTTGCGTCTCCTTTTCTGGCGGTAAAGATTCCACCGTGATGCTGCATTTAACCGGCCAGCTTGCAAGAAAGCTCAATAAAAAATTCAGCGTCCTGTTTATTGACTGGGAGGCCCAATTTTCAAGCACTATTGAGCACTGCGAAAATATGCGGCTGGAATATGCTGACGTTATCGACACCTTTTATTGGGTCGCATTGCCGCTGACCACGCCGAATGCGCTCACCCAGTTCAGTCCGGAATGGCAATGCTGGGAACCTGGCGTACCCTGGGTGCGCCAGCCGCCGGAGCACGCAATCACCGATCCAGCCTTTTTCCCGTTTTACCAAACGGGCATCTCCTTCGAGCAGTTTGTCCGGGAGTTTGCCGAATGGTTCTCACAAAAGCGCCCGGCGGCAGTGACGATCGGCATCCGCGCCGATGAGTCCTATACCCGTTTCCTGGCGATAGCCTCCCAGCGCAAGCTGCGCTTCGCGGACGACAAGCCCTGGACCAGCATCGCCCCCGGCGGCCACGCCTGGTATATCTACCCGATTTACGACTGGAAAACGGCAGATATCTGGACGTGGTTCTCCCGCAGCGATTTACCTTATAACCCATTGTATAATCTGATGTATCAGGCCGGCGTTCCGCTGCGCTACATGCGCATCTGTGAACCGTTTGGCCCGGAGCAGCGTCAGGGATTGTGGCTGTATCACGTGCTTGAGCCGGATCGCTGGGCGGCGATGTGCGAGCGGGTCAGCGGCGTCCACAGCGGCGGCGTCTACGCAGGACATGACAATCAGTTTTACGGCCACCGCAAGCTGGAAAAACCCGAAGGTCACAGCTGGAAAACCTACGCTCTCTTCTTACTGGAAACCATGCCGCCACCCACCGCCGAGCACTATCGCAATAAAATTGCCGTTTATCTGCACTGGTATCAGAAACAGGGCATGGAGGACATTCCGGATACCCAGACGGGCGACACCGGATCGAAGGACATTCCCTCGTGGCGTCGCATCTGCAAAGTTCTGTTAAACAACGATTACTGGTGCCGGATGCTCTCATTCAGCCCGACAAAATCGCAGCACTACAAGCGCTATAGCCAGCACATGGCGAAAAAACGACAGGAGTGGGGAATTTTATGCAAAAGCAAATGATCGACCAGATGACCGCCTGGCTGGAAACGCTGCCGGAGGCAGAACGCATTGAAGCGATAAACGCCTTCCGCATCGCGCTCCATCGTACAAGCCCGTTTCGCGATCAGCCGGTAGACTGCGTGCTGTGGGTAAAGCAGGATGAAATCACCCCGAACGATTACAACCCCAACAACGTCGCCCCGCCGGAGAAAAAGCTGCTGCTGAAATCGCTGCAAACCGATGGTTTTACCCAGCCTATTGTGGTGCATGAGCCTGAGAATCAGCATTATGAAATTATCGATGGCTTTCACCGCCAGCAGCTCGCCACGTCAAAGAGCGCGCTGAAGTCGAAGCTGAAAGGTTATCTGCCGGTAGCGGTACTGCAAAACGAAGCCAGCGAAACCTCCGGACGCATGGCTTCCACCATCCGCCACAACCGGGCGCGCGGGCGGCATCAGATTAACGCGATGGCCGACATCATCCGCGAGCTGGCGCAGCTCGGCTGGACAGACAAGAAAATCGGCGAGGAGCTGGGAATGGACGCCGACGAAGTGCTGCGGCTGCGGCAAATCAACGGCCTGCTGGATATGTTCAGCGACCGTCAGTTTTCCGAAGCCTGGACGGTGAAATAGCTACAGCTGGCACAGCCGTTCGGCGGCGGCCAGCAGCGTCGATTCCTGCTTGGCAAAGCACAGGCGAATCAGCTTATGCGGGAAAGGATCGGCGCAGAACACCGACAGCGGGATCGCCGCGACGCCCACCTCTTTGGTCAGCCACTGGCAAAAGCTCACGTCATCCAGATCGGATATCGCGCTGTAGTCGGCCAGCAGAAAATAAGTCCCTTCGCACGGCAGAATCTCCAGACGACTGTTCGCCAGCGCGTTAATAAACACATCCCGACGCGCACGGTAGAACTCTGGTAGTTCGCGATAATGTTCCGGCTGGCTGCGCAGCATATCCGCCAGCGCCAGCTGCGCGGGTGTATTCACCGCGAACGTCAGGTACTGATGCACTTTTCGCAGCTCCGCGCTGATTTCAGCAGGCGCCACGCAGTAGCCTACCTTCCAGCCGGTCATATGGAAGGTTTTACCGAACGAGGAGACCGCCACCGCGCGCTCACGCAGCTGCGGATGCGCCAGTACGCTGGCGTGGCCTTCCGCCGCAAAGCTAATGTGCTCGTACACTTCATCGCTGATGACGTAAATTTCACGTTCCGCAATGGCCTGCCACAGGGCGTCGAAATCACTTTTCTGCCACACGGTCGCCGAGGGGTTGTGAGGCGTATTCAGAATAACCAGCCTGGTTTTATCGCTCAGGAGCGCCGCAAACGCCTGCCAGTCGACGCGAAAATGCGGCGGCTGGAGCGCAATACGTTTCAGTACGCCGCCGGAAAGTTCCACCGCGGGCGCGTAGCTGTCGTAGCTAGGGTCAAAACAAATAACTTCGTCGTCTTCCCGCACCAGCGCGGTAATCGCGGCATACAATGCTTCGGTTGCGCCCGCCGTCACGCTGATGTCGGTATTCGCATCCGGCACATATCCGTAAAGCTCAGCCGTTTTAGCCGCAATTGCTTCACGCAGCGCGGGCACGCCCGTCATCGGCGCGTACTGGTTCGCGCCCTGCGCAACGTGATGCGCCAGGCGTTCCTGTAAAAAGCGTGGGCCGTCAAAATCCGGAAACCCCTGAGACAGGTTGATCGCCTTGTGTTCAAGGGCCAGCGCGCTCATCTGCGTAAAAATGGTGGTGCCGAGATTGGGAAGTTTGCTTTGCGGAATCAGTCGGTTAGTGCTCATTATCGTTTTACCCGAATGTAATGCAGTTGTTGCTGCCACTATAACACGATGTTAGTATTTGGCAATCAAGACGCTTAGACGTCTAAACGATATGAATATTCCCGCCTGCGGAGAACGGTAAAATGACTGAAAATCGGCCACTTAGCGCCCTCGTTGAAGCCTGCCACTGGATTGGACGCAAAGGCTGGGCACCCGCTACCGGTGGGAATATGTCCGTGCGGGAAGATGCACGAACCTGCTGGCTCAGCGAATCCGGCAAAGACAAAGGCTCGCTCACGGAAGCCGACTTTTTGCAGGTCGAGATCGCCACTAATCAGGCACCTTCAGGCCGCAAACCCTCCGCAGAAACCGGCCTGCATACCCTGATTTATCGTTTGTTCCCGGAAGCCGGGGCGGTTTTGCACGTTCATACCGTCAACGCGACCGTTCTCTCACGCATTGAAAAATCGGCTGAATTAGTACTGCACGGCTACGAAATGCAAAAATCGCTGCGCGGCCAGAGCAGCCATCTCGACAGCGTGGCTGTTCCCGTATTTGATAACGACCAGGACATCGACGCCCTTGCCCGCCGCATCGAACACTACGCCAGCGAACGCCCGCTCAGCTACGGCTTCCTGCTGCGCGGCCACGGCCTGACCTGCTGGGGTCGCGACGTCGCCGAAGCGCGCCGTCATCTCGAAGGGCTGGAATTTTTGTTTGAATGCGAACTGCGCCTGCGCCAACTGGAGAAACCATGATCCGCGCCATAGTGACCGACATTGAAGGCACCACCAGCGATATTCGCTTCGTCCACAACGTGCTGTTTCCCTACGCACGCGAGCGCCTGGCGGCGTTTGTGACTACGCAGCAGGATTCGGATCCTGTGAAATCCATCCTGAGCGATCTGCGGGAAGAAATCGCCCAGCCGCAGGCCGGTATCCAGGAACTTATCGACACTCTTTTCCGCTTTATGGATGAAGATAAAAAGTCGACGGCGCTGAAGGCGTTGCAGGGCCTGATCTGGCGCGACGGCTATGTGAACGGCGACTTCACCGGCCACCTCTACCCGGACGTGTTGCCAACGCTGGAGAAATGGAAAGCCCAGGGCGTTGATCTGTATGTTTATTCCTCCGGCTCGGTGGCGGCGCAAAAACTGTTATTTGGCTACAGCGACGAAGGTGATATTACTCATCTGTTCAGCGGCTATTTTGACACGCACGTCGGCGCTAAGCGCGAAGTGCAGTCTTACCGGAACATTGCGGAACAGCTTGGGCAACCTGCGGGACACATTCTGTTTTTAAGCGATATACATCAGGAGCTGGACGCCGCCCGCGAGGCCGGATTCCGCACCGTGCAGTTAATTCGTGGCGATGATGATGCCGCCAGCCATCACCCGCAGGTTTCCCGATTCGACGACATTGACCTGGAGCAGATCCCCTCATGAGCGCCCTGACTATTTTCTCTGATTCTGACGCCAGCCGCCCGACCTGGCACAGCACCGACGGCCACGAAATTCAACAGCAGCTGAACGGCAAAGGCGTGCGTTTCGAACGCTGGCAGGCCGATCGGGATCTGGGTGAAAACCCGACCGCCGAAACGGTCATCAACGCCTACCAGCACGCCATCGACAAACTGGTGCAGGAAAAAGGCTACCAGAGCTGGGACGTAATCAGCCTGCGTGCCGACAACCCGCAGAAGGACGCCCTGCGCGAGAAATTCCTCAACGAACACACTCACGGCGAAGACGAAGTGCGCTTCTTCGTGGCAGGCGCCGGGCTGTTCTGCCTGCATATCGGTAACGAAGTGTTCCAGGTGCTGTGCGAGAAAAACGATCTGATCTCCGTTCCCGCAGGCACCCCGCACTGGTTTGATATGGGCTCAGAACCAAACTTCACCGCCATCCGTATTTTCGACAATCCCGAAGGTTGGGTAGCTCAATTTACCGGGAGTGATATTGCGGGCGGGTATCCGAAGCTGAGTTAAATACAGGAAAGCCTCTTTGTGAAGACGGAGAGGTTTTTTTTACAGCCCTCATTCAGCCATTTCTGCACTTGTTACATTCCCTACATTTTTCTCTGGAGCGCCCTCGCATTTCACATTTTCTCCCACAATCACACAGCCTGTAATTATATCCAGCGAGGTATAATAGCCATGCGCGCAATAAGTAAGGTCCGAACAAGAGAAGTAAAAGAAGAGAAGTAAAAGAAAAGCATTTAAGAAGACGCAGCGCAAAGGTGCTCGAACACCTTTACGCCGCTAACCACAAACAACTGACTGAGGAGTTATTTATGGCTGAGCAGAAGTGTATGCCAGATCCCACCGTGGCCCAAACAGATCTTCCGGAATCAGAAACGAATGCTCGTTTTCCCGAGGTAACGCACAAAAAGAACGCCCGTCGTCTGCACGGAAAAAGCACCGACGCCGCAACGATCCACCCCAGAGCCGATACTCCGGAAACCAGCACCGCCTGCTGCGAGCTGCATTCCCGGATCCGCCATCAGTATATTCCCCTGTCAGGAGAATGGCTGACCAGAGCAGGTTTTCTGGACGGCATGCCAATCAAAATCCGCGTGGTGCCGGACTGTATCGTTATCACCCCGCAAAACACCCGCGAGCTGTGGGGCTGCCTGGAAGGGCTGAGCATTATCGATGTGAACAAACAAAGGATCGCCACCTGGCTCAGAACGTTCCCATACCCGATGAACGATACCGGTAATGTGCCGGTGATTCGTCGTAATCCTAATGATTGTTTGATTCGTGGGGGGAACTGAGGGTCAGGTTGGTTGTATTGGACTGCTCCCGGCTTCAGGGCCGGGAGATTTTAAGAGAATTTAATAGCTGTTTCGGGACGTACAGTGTAATCCAATGTCAAATATCTTGAACTCGGAGGATATTCCTAAATTCTTCTTCTACAGTCTTACGGGCTTCCCCCATTGTATAATTTACTTGTTCAAATAACTTTTGGAGGTTTGGAGTGTTACCTTGGCTATATGACTCACCAGAATTAATGACAACCCGTGCCTGATCTAACGTTTTCGCCGCAGCGACATAAAACGTGGATATTTTAATTGCAACATCCGAAGGAAAATAAATTTTATTTCTCTCAAATATGTCGATAAAAGAATCAAACTTAGGTAGCGCAAGATCGTAGGCTTCTTTGTTTGATGGCTTATGCCTGCCAAAATAATCAGGCCGAATAGTATCGCAACTTGCTTCGTGCAGTTCAACTAATGATTTATAAACATCATCAATAATGCTGGCTCTTTTTTCAATTAATTTCGCATGTCCTAATTGAACTAAGTTTCTCTCAATCTGTAAAGCATTTTCAAGTGATTGCATTTTCCGAGCATGCATCGCCTCATGCTCTTTCAGCAACACGTCAAATTGGTATTTTTCTTTCAAATGCATCCTATTTTTCCATATGGCACCTAAAAAAGTAACAACTGCAATTAACCAACCACTAATTTCTTTTAACGTAACGTCATCCATTTAAATATTTTCCGCATAAGATTTTAAAATTTACAAGGGAAGCAGCCCCTTTCACAGCTCTTCAAAAGTAACGAACTGCAGCTTCCAGCCACCATTGAGCATAATCCAGTTCTCAACGAACCCGATGTTCGATACATCCTCTCCGTCGTCTAACGCCGCCTTACCTGTTACACACGCAATATCTTTAAATTTCCGGATTTCAACTTCGTATTCAGTTCTGGTAATAGATAATTTTTTATGTTGCGGGTGGCGCATATCGACTTTGCGTAACTGGTGCTCCTTATAAAGAATTTTCTGACCATTGGTAGAAATAAACCACTCTGTTTCAAGATAGTCTAACTGCTCTGTATCACCATTATAAAAGGCGTTATGCCACTCCTTGCGCATTAAGTTTAAATCAGCCTTAAAACTCATAATATCTTCCTTAAATCCAATTCCTCTTCGATTTTTTCTGCTGCGCCGCGTAAAGACAGAATGGCATCTTCAATAGCCATATTATAAATCGACGGCATAAGTTTCTTGAGTAACCCATCAAGCAATGCCTCAGACTCAAACTGGCCAAGATGTAATTCATGTTCCGTCATCATATGTGATGTAATGAGCTCTGATAGTTCATTATAAATATCTTTATTCAATTCTGGCATACTCATATCGCCTCTCCTTTACGAAATACCCTCGTTATTCTAAGGTGCTGTGTTGTCCATTGATGGGCTTTTGACACGATACCAGAATTCGTTAGGTAGAATACAGCCTAAAAATCATGTCTGAGATAATTTCCCCCTCACATACTCAACCAGCTGATCCAGCACCATCCCCCAGCCTTCTGTGTAGCCCTCGGTGAAGACCAGTTTTCTACCTGAAGCGATTTCCAGATAGACACCTTGATAGCCAGGTTCAGGCAAATCTCCCCCTCCTCATCGCTATGACAAAGACTTTAATCCACTCTTATTTCCCCTCACCCTGTCAGCAATCACTAAGATATTTCCCCGTGTGGCAATTAAGCAGACAGAATATTTAATTATGAGTATCATTTAAATCTTCAACTAACTCGCCCCGCTATTTAATGCCCGTCAGAACACATCATTACTAACCATAAACGTGATTTTGCTTAATCATTTTTAATTTTAAGAGTTTTCAGGAGGAATTTTCTTTACTCACTTACAAATTTCAGGAGTATTGTCAGTAACAGATATCAATGGGAAATGATTGTAAGGGGATAGGATGCCGGTAGATGAAAATATAGCACCCACATCAAGTACAATAATACTCCCCGGAGGAGTTCGGCAATTAACATTGGGAGAAATAGCGCTGGCAAGGACGTTATTCGGAGAAAGTCTTATCTACAGCCGCATCTGGATACATCGCGAAAGCTACCTCCCGTTTAACTTGCAACCTGTAGATATTGCCATGACTCCCAACGGTGAACTATGGTTCAGAGAAGAAACCTATTCACACGATTTCTCATTAGACGATCTGATAAAAAAACACAGGTTCATGCATGAAATGGTCCATGCATGGCAAGCACAAAAAGGGATGTTTGTCAGAACGAGAGGATTGTTTTCACGATTTGCTGATTACTGCTACAGCTTAGATAAAGATAATTTCCTTCATTATGGACTGGAGCAACAGGCGTCAATAGCCAGTGATTACTGGTTGCTCCTTAATGAGGGGTTTGAAGTTAATAAGAGCCTACATAAATTTCGTAATTATCACTCTAACGAACCTGTTTACTCTCTTATTCAGAAATACAAATCTGTAATGAAAGGATTTCCTCAATGAAAAATGTAGCCATTATAGCTGTAATCTTTCTCCTTTCAGCTTGCCAGGGAGATAAAAGCAATGATGAACTTAGATATACATTATTCTTTCGCGATTCAATTTGCTTCAGCACGGATAAAAATGATGTATTAAATTATTACCGTATTGAGATATATAAAGGTGGTTCATATAAAATATTCGAATATAAAGAAGATGTAGCTCTTTCATACCCTGATACATGTATAAGGCCTAAGTTAAAAAAAGGTTATCGCTATAAACTGACTTATGGGATGAATGGTAAGCATTACTACGACTCATTATTCCTAAATAACGACTGGAAATATTAACCATATCGCAATCACATAATTCCCTTTGTATGCATGACAATGCAATGCATATGGAGCAATAGCATAAGGGTCTCTGAATGAAAAGATTAGCCATATTGCCTTTTATACTCCTACTTACTGGTTGTCCTGGTATGGAAAATCGGGCACCTACTCCACGTAGTGTATTTATAAATGGAGATATCATTTGTTTCAGTGTGGATAAAAAAGACGTATTAAATTATTACCGAATTGAATCCAATCAAGGTGGCCCATATAAAACGACTTCATACAAAGATGATTTAAATCTTTCATACCCTGACTCATGTATTAAACCTGAGCTAAACAGAGGCTATAGCTATCATCTGACTTATGACCTGAATGGCGAACATTACAGCGATTCATTTTTCTTAGACAACGACGGAAACCACTAATTATGTCATTACCCGCTTACTTATTTTTATACGATGAAAATGGAATGCAGATTCCAGGTGATTGTATGGCTCCGGGCAGAGAAGGAGCGATAGAGATCATGAATAGCAGCTATGGTGTAAGGCAAGGTGTAGACAGTTTTACCGGCAGCATGACAGGAACAAGACAACATGATTCCATTAAACTGCATAAGCAGCTGGATAAAATAAGTCCGTATCTTGCTATTGCCGTCTGTGAATCGAAGCGATTGCAGAAAGCGATAATTAAATATTATGAGATTGTCGAAGCAGGAATGGAGGCAGAAATCTATACCATCACATTAGACAGCGTTGTTGTTTCTTCGGTCGATTTTACCCATGTTTATTATCCTGGGAGCTCAACGCCTAACATGCATGAGGTTGTCGGGTTACGCTTCAGAGGGATTGAATGGAATTATGTCAGAGGTAACATCAAATACGATGATGCCTGGATGAAGCCAGCCAAACAGAACGAATCCCAATCGTAAAATCGCGCGGTGCATCCACCACGCGTTCCAGCTTCAGGTCGGTATTCGGGTCCTGAGTCACGGTTTTGTCCTCTTTGAGGGGATCCCCTTAAAGAGAGTCAGACTCCGACAAATCTCCCCGCGGCAACCTCTTCTGGCGTCACCACCCCCGTGTCGAGCACCCAGCCGCTGATGAGCGCAGCGGGTGTGACGTCGAATGCCGGGTTGTAGACTTTTGCCTCTTCCGGAGCCCACTGCACGGCCCCAAAGCTGCCTGCAACGCCGGTGACTTCGGCTGCGGCGCGTTGTTCAATCGGGATCGCGTCCCCGTTCGGGCAATGCGGGTCGAGCGTCGTCTGCGGCGCAGCAACGTAGAACGGAATGCCGTGAAACTTCGCCAGCACCGCCAGCGAGTAGGTGCCGATTTTGTTCGCCACATCGCCGTTGGCGGCAATGCGATCTGCCCCCACCCACACGGCGTCGACCTGCCCTTTCGCCATCAGGCTGGCAGCCATCGAATCGGTGATCAGCTGATACGGCACGCCCAGCACGCCAAGTTCCCAGGCGGTGAGTCGCCCTCCCTGCAACAATGGACGCGTCTCATCCACCCAGACGTTCACCACGTTACCCTGCTGATACGCGAAGTTAATCACGCCGAGCGCAGTGCCGACACCCGCCGTTGCCAGGCCGCCGGTGTTGCAGTGCGTCAGCAACCGGCTACCCGGTTTGACGAGCGCGCTTCCCGCCTGCGCAATACGCTCGCAAAGCTGCTTATCTTCCTCAATCAGCCGCAGCGCTTCAGCCACCAGCGCCGGAACAAAATCTTCATGCGCCAGAGCGAGCTTCATGCGGTCGAGATTATTCATCAGGTTTACTGCCGTCGGGCGCGAGGCGCGCAGAGTTTCCAGCGCGGTGAGCAGTTCATCGCGGTTAAGCCCACGCTCCGCGAGCAGCGCCAGCAGCAGGCTGGCGGAAAGGCCAATCAGCGGCGCACCGCGCACGCGCAGGGCATGAATGTGGCCAACCAGCGCCTCTACGCTGCTGGCGTCCAGCCAGTTCGACTGCTGCGGCAGCGCCTGCTGGTCGAGAATGAACAGCTGGTTATCGCGTACCCGCAGGCTGGTGGTCTGTAATGTCTGCATAGCGTTAAATCCCTGTTGCGTTGTTGTAGCACATTGTGTCAGGATGAATTCCGGATGTATAGACGTCTGAATGGCTTTATTTCTGGCTATCTGATTATGAGAATATGAGGAACGAGGCAATGTCGCACTACCACACCTTCACCGCTCAGGATGCCGTTGCTTATGCGCAGCAGTTCGGCGGCCTGGACAATCCGTCAGAGCTGGTATCCGCGCAGGAGGTCGGCGACGGCAACCTCAACCTGGTGTTTAAAATCTTCGATACCCAGGGCGTAAGCCGGATTATCGTCAAGCAGGCGCTGCCCTACGTGCGCTGCGTCGGCGAGTCCTGGCCGCTGACCATTGACCGCGCGCGGCTCGAAGCGCAGACGCTGGTTGAGCATTACAAACATTCGCCGGAGCACACGGTCAACATCCATCATTTCGACCCGGAACTGGCGGTGATGTTGATGGAAGATCTGTCCGATCACCGCATCTGGCGCGGCGAGCTGATTCAGGGCATCTATTACCCGCAGGCCGCCACGCAGCTCGGCGTTTACCTCGCGCAAACCCTGTTCCACACCAGCGATTTTTACCTGCATCCTCACCAGAAAAAGGCGCAGGTGGCGAACTTCATCAACCCGGAAATGTGCGAGATCACCGAAGATCTGTTCTTCAACGACCCGTATCAGGTACATGAGCACAATAACTACCCGGCTGAACTTGAAGCCGACGTTGCCGCGCTGCGCGACGACGCGGCGCTTAAACTGGCGGTCGCCTCGCTCAAACACCGCTTCTTCTCTCAGGCTGAAGCGCTGCTGCACGGCGACATCCACAGCGGATCTATTTTCGTCGCCGACGGCAGCCTGAAGGCGATCGACGCCGAGTTTGGTTATTTTGGCCCGATTGGCTTTGACGTCGGCACGGCAATTGGCAATCTGCTGCTGAACTACTGCGGCCTGCCTGGCCAGCTCGGCATTCGCGATGCCGCCGCCGGGCGCGAGCAGCGTCTGGTCGATATTCAGGAGCTGTGGAACACCTTCTCCGAGCGCTTCCAGGCGCTGGCAACGGAAAAATCCCGCGACGCCGCTCTGGCCTTCCCCGGCTACAGCAGCGCGTTCCTGAAGAAAGTGTGGCACGACGCGGTTGGCTTCTGCGGCACCGAACTGATTCGCCGAAGCGTGGGGCTGTCGCACGTGGCGGATATCGACACCATCAAAGATGACACCATGCGCCACGAGTGCCTGCGCCACGCCATCACGCTTGGCCGCGCGCTGATTGTGCTGGCGGGCAAAATCGACGGCGTGGATGAGCTGATTGCGCGGGTTCGGCAGTACAGCTAGCTTTGATGCCCGGTTATGCTAATTGCCCGGGGCGGCAATGCCTTACCGGGCCTACAAACCGGACCCACAAAACACCATCACTCCCCCTCTCCCCGGCCCTATCCCAAAGGGAGAGGGAGAAAACCACACTCTTTCCTTAGGCCTTGGGAGAGCGCAAAATTCAAAGACCGCACATTACCGTTCCCTCTCCCTCCGGGAGAGGGTCAGGGAGAGGGCGACATCCTCGTTAACAAACAATCACCCCAGATATTCAATCACCGACAGCCCGCCGTTGTAGTCCGTGCTGTAGATAATCCCCTGCGCATCAACAAACACGTCACAGGACTGAATCACCTGCGGCCTGCCCGGACGCGTATCCATCATCCGCTGCGGCGCGGCGGGCACCAGCGCGCCGGTTTCCACCGGACGGTACGGGTTGGAAATGTCATACGCGCGAACGCCTGCATTCTGGTACGTGGCGAAAATCAGCGTTGAGCTGACAAAACTGCCAGGGCGGTTTTCATGCAGATTGTGCGGGCCAAAATGCGCCCCCTTCGCCACGTAGTCGATTTCCTCCGGCTGCGGGAAGGTGGCGATGCTCACCGGGTTCGACGGCTCGCGAATATCAAACAGCCAGATAAGCTTCTCGCCGTCTTCCTGATTGTCGAGCACCGCTTCGTCCAGCACCACCAGCAGATCCCTGTCAGGCAGCGGCAGCGCGGTATGCGTTCCGCCGCCAAACGGCGGGCTCCAGTTACGATGGGCAATCAGCTTCGGCTCCGTTCGGTCTTTCACATCCAGAATCGTTAATCCACCGTCGCGCCAGCTGCCGTAAGCGGTATCACCCGCAATGATGGCGTGATGCAGCGCGTAGCGTTTACCCTCCGGCCAGTCCGGCGTTTCGCCCGCCGCCTGGTTCATGCCCGGCAGCCACCAGCGCCCGGCCACTTCGGGCTTGCGCGGGTCGCTGAGATCGATAGTCAGGAAGATATAGTCGCTGAAGCCGTCGATCAGCGCCGAGACGTACGCCCAGCGCCCTCCGACGTACCAGATACGGTGAATGCCGATGCCGTTGAGCGACAGAAAACCAATTTCTCTGGGTTTATCAGGCGTGGAGATATCGAACACGCGCAGTCCGGCGCTCCAGCCTTTGTCCTGCACGTCGCTGACCGTGTCGCCCACGGAGCGGGTGTAATAGACCTTTTCATCGGCGAAGCGCGCGTCGGCAAACAGATCTCGGGCGTTGATCACCAGCAGAAGATCGTCGTGAGCCTGCAAATGCACGTTCCACGTCCCCGGCGGTGCGGCGATGTAGTTCACCGCTTTAGGATTTTTGGGGTCGCGCACATCAACCACAGAAAAGCCCTGCGACACCATATGCCCGATGTACGCATAGCCGCGATGTACCATCAGCTGTACGCCGTCGGGCCGCCCGCCCTGGTCGCTGTGCCCAATCAGCCGCATATTGCGGCTGTAATCCGGGCAAGGTAAGTCAGACATCGTTGATTCCCTACGCCGGATGGCGGCTGCGCCTTAACCGGCCTGCAAAACCCCAGGTCCGGTAAGCGCAGCGCCACCGGGCATTATTTTGATTTCGCTTCCAGCGTGGCAAACCACGGCGCAATAAAGTCTTCCGTCTGCCCCCAGCCCGGAATGATTTTACTTAAGGACGCCACGTTCACCGCGCCCGGCTGCGCCGCCAGCAGCGCCTGCGGAATCGCCGCCGCTTTAAAATCGTAGGTCGCAGGCGTGGCTTCCCCGGCAATTTTATTGGCGATCAGACGCACGTTGGTGGCCCCAATCAGCTTAGGATCGACCGCCACGCTCACCTTCCACGGGCTGTTGGCCTCGCGCATCAGCTGCAAATCCTGGTTAGAAACGTCGATGCTGTAGAGTTTGATTTCGGTGCGGCCGTTCTCTTTCAGAGCCTTATACGCGCCCTGGCTGAATGCATCCCAGGTGCCCCAGATAGCGTCGATTTTGCCTTTCGGGTATTTCGCCAGCACCGCGCCCACTTTGTTCGCGGTATCGCCCTGCACGTCGGAAGAGACCGCGCCGATGGACTCCAGTTCTTTAATACCCGGGTTCTGCTTCAGCAGTGCTTTGTACGCGGCCTGGCGGCGCTCCATTGGCGGGAAGCCTGCCACCCACAGCTTGATGATGTTGGCCTTGCCGTTAAAGTCTTTCACCAACTGGCCGAAGGAGAGATCCGTCAGCGAGGCGTCGTCCTGCTGAGTCACGGTCACACCCGGAATCTCGCCGTTCACCGCAGTATCAAACACCGCCACTTTAATGCCCGCATCGACGGCCTTTTTCACCAGCGCCGTGGAGTATGGATCGCGGCCCTGGGAGAGAATAATGCCGTCATATTTCTGGCTGATGGCCTGGTTGACGAAGTCCTGGAATCTGGCATCGTCGCCGTTGCTCAGGAAGGTGCTGACCTTAAAGCCGAGCTTTTTGCCTTCCTGAATCGCGCCGGAGACAAACTGCGTCGTGTTGTCGTCCGAGCCGAGGTTACGAATAATCGCGATACGGATCGGCCCGCTGTGGTTGGCGATAGCCGCCGGAACCGGCGTCGGGGTTTCAGCAAAGGCGGCCACGGAATTGAGCAACCCCAAAGCGATAAGCGACAGCGTGATTTTTTTCATTATGTTTACCCTGATGTTGTGTTGTTTGGTTGTTGTTATGTCCGGCGCTGAAAATAGGTCAGAGCCAGCGCGCCAGCCAGCACCAGACCTTTGATAATGTCCATCGCGTAATACGGCACCGAAAGCATCACCAGCCCGTTAGACAGCACGCCGAGGATCACCGCCCCCACCAGCGTGCCGAGCGCATTCGGCTTGCCGGAGCCGGCGAGCGAGAAGCCAATCCACGCTGCTGCTACCGCGTCCATCAGGTAGCCGCTGCCCGCGTTCACCTGCGATGAGCCGATGCGTGAGGCCAGCAAAACGCCACCTAAGCCCGCGAGCAAAGACGCAATCACGTACGCCGCCACCTTGTAGCGTGTGGTGCGCAGCCCGGAAAGGCGCGCGGCTTCGGGGTTGCCGCCGATGGCGTACATCCTGCGTCCGTGTGTGGTCAGCGACAGCGCAAGCTGCGCCACAACTGTCACCACCAGCATGATGATAACGATGGTTGGCACCTGGCCGAGCAGGCCGAACGCCGCCGGGATCGTGCCTTCCGCCATGTCGCCGCTCGGCAGCACCATGTTCTCAGTAATCGAGCCGCCGAAGCTGTACGTCGCCGCCACGCCCTGCACCACGAACAGGCTCGCCAGCGTGGCCAACATGTCGGGAATACGCAGAATCACGATCAAAAAGGCGTTAAACAGCCCGACCAGCGTACAGAGCAGCAGCGTCACCACGATGGCTTCGGTGGTGCCAAAGCCGTGCCAGACGAAGAGAGAAATCACCAGCGCGTTGGCGAGAGAGGCTGTCGATCCCACCGAGAGATCGAACCCGCCGACGGTCAGCGAAATCGACACGCCGACGGCAATCACCGTCACGATGGCGATAGATCGCAGAATGTTGATGATGTTGAACGGATCGAGGAAGTTGTCCGACGCGAGGCCGAAAATCACCACCAGCGCCACCACGGTCAGCAACATGCCCCATTTGTAGAGGAAATCGAAAAACTGCTGACGGCCCGATGCCGTCGCCTTAACTGTCAGGGCCTTGCTCACGACGCTGCGCCTCCGGTGGAGTAATAAAGTAAGGTGTCTTCGCGGGCCTCATTGCCCGCCACTTCTGCCACAATTTTGCCGTCCCACAGCACGCAGATGCGGTCGCACAGGCCGACCAGCTCGGCGAACTCGCCGGAGGCATAAATCACGCCTTTGCCCTCTCGGGCGAGGCCATCAATCAGGTTAAACAAATCGGTTTTGGCTTTGACGTCCACGCCTTTGGTTGGCTCATCGAAAATCAGCACGTTCGCGCTCCCCCGCAGCCATTTGCCAATCGCCACTTTTTGCTGATTGCCGCCGGAGAGCCTGCGCAGCGTCTGTGCCGGGCCGGTGGTGCGAATCCCAACGCGGGCAATGACTTCTTCAGCCCAGCGCCACGCCTGACGATGGCCAAACAGGCTCCAGCGTGAAAAGCTGTTGTCTGCGCCGACCGCCAGATTCATACCAATGGACTCGTCGATAAAAATGCCCTCTTTGCGGCGCTCTTCCGGCACCAGCGCCAGGCCACGGCTGACGGAATCTGCCGGGTCGCGTGGCTGCCAGGGCTGCCCATTCAGTTCCCCCCGCTCAACGCGGCTTTTGCTCGCGCCAAACAGCGCCTTGCAGAGCTCGGTTTTTCCTGCGCCTGCCAGGCCAGCAATGCCCAGAATTTCGCCTTTGCGCAGCCGCAGAGAAATCGCCTGGAGCAGCTTTTCATCGTGCAGGCCGTCGACCTGCAACACTATCTCATCGCTATGCGGCGGGCGACGCGGCGGGAAAATATCGGTCAATTCATGGCCGAGCATCTTCTCGACTATCTGCTCCCCGCTGAGCGTCGCCATCGGGCTGCTCTCAATCAGCCGCCCGTCGCGCAGCACCGTCAGGGTGTCGCAGATGGCCTTTAATTCGTGAATGCGGTGGGAGATAAACACCACGCCGATGCCCTGCTGCTGCAGGCGTTTGACGACTGCAAACAGCCGCTCGCTTTCGTGGCTGTCCAGCGGCGCGGTAGGTTCATCAAGTATCAGAAACCGGCAGTGATGCGACAGCGCCCGCGCCAGCAGAATTTGCTGCTTCTCGGCCAGCGTGCAGGCGTCAATGGAACGCTTCACGTCAAGATCCACATCCAGCTGTGCCAGCGCCGCTTTCGCCTGCTGGCGCACCTGCCGCCAGCTGAAGCGGTAGCCCGGCTCCGCCAGATGATCGAGCATGATGTTCTCGGCGATCGACAGCCCCGGCACCAGCGCCACGTCCACTTCCTGCTGAACCAGATGAATGCCCAACCGTTTGGCATCGCGCGGGGAACGGATGCTCACCGGCTGATTATTAATGGCGATTTCGCCTTCGTAGCGATCCCATGTGCCGCAGAGCACCGCCATCAGCGTGGATTTCCCCGCGCCGTTGGCCCCGGTCAGCGCATGCACGGAGCCGCCGGTGAGCGTGAACGCCACCTGGGTTAAGGCTTTAAAACCGGAGAACGCCAGGCTGATGCCGCGCATCTCAAGGCGATTGACTGCCATCCGCTGAACACCCTTATCGTTAATCGTCTGATTCGTGGACTGTTCCACAGCCGCCCTTGACTGACAAAGGCGGAAAAGGCATAAGATAAAGCGAAATAATATTAGCCATCCGGATGTCCAGACATACCATCGGGAGAGCGATAATACACAAGGACATAACAAATGAGCAACACCGATATTCGTGTCGTCGTCGGGCCCGCCAACTATTTTTCGCATCGCGGCAGCTTTGCGCGACTCAATGACTTCTTCAGCCCGGACCAGCTTTCCCGCGCGGTGTGGATTTATGGCGAACGCGCCATTGCCGGGGCCAGGCCTTTCCTTCCAGCCGCCTTTCAGGCTGAAGGCGCAAAACATTTGCTGTTCAAAGGGCATTGCAGCGAGCGGGACGTCGCCGGGCTCGCCGAAAGCGCCGGTGAAAACGCGGCGGTGGTGATTGGCATTGGCGGAGGCACGGTGATGGATACCGCTAAAGCCGTAGCGCGTCGGCTGCATGTACCATTCGTGGCACTGCCAACCGTTGCCGCCACCTGTGCCGCGTGGACGCCGCTGTCGGTGTGGTACAACGACGCAGGCCAGGCGTTGCAGTTTGAAATTTTCGACGATGCCAACTTTCTTGTGCTGGTCGAGCCTGAAATCATCCTCAACGCACCAAAGGAGTATCTACTGGCCGGGATCGGCGACACGCTGGCGAAGTGGTACGAAGCGGTGGTGCTTGCTCCGCAGCCGGAGCAACTTCCGCTGACGGTGCGTCTGGGTCTGAACGGCGCACGGGCGATCCGCGATATCCTGCTCGAACACAGCGAAACCGCACTCGCAGACCAGCGAAACGGTACGCTGAGCCAGGCGTTTCTTGACGTGGTGGACGCGATTATTGCGGGCGGCGGGATGGTCGGCGGCCTGGGCGAACGCTACACCCGCGTCGCGGCGGCCCACGCGGTGCATAACGGCCTGACGGTGCTGCCGCAGACGGAAAAATACCTCCACGGCACCAAAGTCGCCTACGGTATTCTGGTGCAGAGTGCGCTGCTTGGGCAGGATGACGTGCTGGCCCAGTTGATCGAGGCTTATCAGCGCTTCAGCCTGCCAACCACGCTTGCCGAACTGGACGTGGACATTCACAACCGCGCGGAGCTCGATAAAGTCATTGCCCACACGCTGCGCCCGGTGGAGTCCATTCACACTCTGCCGGTTACCGTCACGCCGGACGCGCTGCATGCGGCGTTTGTAAAGGTGGAAACCCTGAGCGCTTGATTGACGTCGTGAGCATTCGCGGCCTGATGATGGCTACTCAGGCGGCACTCGCGCATCCCGACCAGGGCATTAATATCGGCAGCTTCCTCGCGAGCCCTGCCGCCAGGCAGATCACGGGGACGGGTCTGGACGTCGACGGAGGGGTTAACGCTTAATCAGCAGCACTTCGCACCGCCTTTACCGCCGTAGCGCGCGTCCTGACGCTCGCGGAAAAACTCCTCATAGGTCATCGGCGTTTTGTCCGGGTGGTTAAGGCGCGTGTGCTCCACGTAGTTGTCGTAATCAGGTACGCCGATCATCATTTTCGCCGCCTGGCCGAGGTATTTCCCGGCTTTTGAAAGTGTGTCGAACATAGTCGCTCCTGTGAAATGCCCCTCACCCTAACCCTCTCCCCAAAGGGGCGAGGGAATGGTTTGCTCCCTCTCCCTTAGGGAGAGGGCCGGGGTGAGGGTCAACCCTGTTAATGCACACCCTTCGCCTGGGCCACAATCTGCTTCAGGTTCTCCGGCATCGGCTCATACGGCGTCTCTTTCGCCGTCGGTTTCTCTTCTTTGAGCGCCGCCAGCGCGGTTTTCACCGAATAAAGCGCCAGCACTACGACCACCACCATAAAGAAGATGGTCAGCCCGGCGTCCAGGCGGTTGTTGAAGACCAGCTGCGAAAGCTGTGACTCCGTATACTGCGCCGGAATTTTACCGCTGTCGATCATCGCCTGGAACTTGTTGGCGATGGCGAGGAAGCCAACTTTGACATCCGGGCTGAACGCCTTCTGCCAGCCTGCGGCCAGGGTGCAAACCAGCAGCCACGCCGTCGGCAGCAGGGCCACCCACGCGTAACGCTGACGCTTCATTTTGAACAGCACCACCGCGCAAAGCATCAGAGCCATACCGGCCAGCATCTGGTTAGCGATGCCGAACAGCGGCCAGAGGGTGTTAATGCCGCCGAGCGGATCGACCACGCCCTGATGCAGGAAGTAGCCCCAGGCCAGCACGCAGAGCGCCGTCGCCAGCAGGTTAGCCGGAAGCGAATCGGTGCGTTTCAGGTTCGGGCTGATGACGCCCATTAAATCCTGCAGCATAAAGCGTGCCGCGCGCGTACCTGCATCAACCGCCGTCAGGATAAACAGCGCCTCAAACAGAATAGCGAAGTGGTACCAGAAGGAAACATCCATCAGGCCACCGAGCGAACCGTGCAGGATATACGCCATCCCGACGGCCAGCGTCGGTGCGCCGCCCGCGCGGGAAATGATCGACTGTTCCCCGACTTCACTGGCGATTTGCGTCAGCGTGTCTGGCGTAATGGCGAAGCCCCAGCTGCTGACCACCTGCGCCGCAGAGGCTACCACGTCGGTCGTGCCGGCAGGAGCCAGCACTGCCATCGGGCTGTTCATCGCAAAATAGACACCAGGATCGATAATGCACGCCGCAACCAGCGCCATAATCGCCACAAAGGATTCCATCAGCATCCCGCCGTAGCCAATCAGGCAGGCCTGATTTTCATTGGCCAGCATTTTCGGCGTTGTGCCGGAAGCGATCAGCGCGTGGAAGCCCGATACGGCACCACAGGCGATGGTGATAAACAGGAACGGGAACAGGCTGCCGGTCCAGACCGGGCCGGTGCCATCCACGAACTTCGTTAGAGCAGGCATGGTCAGGGTCGGACGCAGGATCAGGATACCGATCGCCAGCCCGACGATAGTGCCGATTTTCAGGAAGGTAGAGAGGTAATCACGCGGAGCCAGCAGCAGCCACACCGGCAGCACCGCCGCCACGAAGCCGTAACCCACCAGCATCCACGTCAGCTGGATGCCGGTGAAATCAAACCACGGTGCCCACGTTGGGCTTGCCGCCACCCAGCCGCCGGAAATAATGGCGAAAATCAGGAATACCAGACCAATCACCGACACCTCGCCGATACGGCCCGGGCGCAGGTAGCGAATGTAGATCCCCATGAAAATCGCCAGCGGAATGGTGAACGCCACGGTATAGGTGCCCCACGGGCTGTGGGTCAGGGCTTTCACCACGATCATCGCCAATACCGCAAGGATGATCACCATGATCATGAAGGTCGCCACCAGCGCAATCACGCCTGCGGTGGCGCCCATTTCCTCTTTCACCAGCTCGCCCAGCGAACGCCCGTCGCGGCGGGTTGAGACGAACAGCACCATAAAGTCCTGTACCGCCCCGGCCAGCACTACGCCTGCGAGGATCCAGATCATTCCCGGCAGGTAGCCCATCTGCGCGGCCAGCACCGGCCCCACCAGCGGCCCGGCCCCGGCAATTGCCGCAAAATGGTGACCGAACAGCACTTTTTTGTCGGTCGGAACGTAGTCCAGCCCATCGTTGTGGCGAACGGCAGGCGTCATGCGCGTCGGATCAACGGCAAGCACCCTTTTTGCTATGTACAACCCGTAAAAACGGTAAGCGATGAGGTAGATACACACCGCCGCGACAACAATCCACAGCGCGTTAATTTGTTCGCCGCGATTAAGGGCGATATAGCCGAGGGCAAAGGCTCCGACGATCGAGAGAATGGCCCATATCAGGTATTTCCCTGGGTTATTCATGGTCTGATTCCGTCTGTAAAGGGGAAGATGTTACATTTTGTATCTATAACACCCCACACAGATTTAACAATATCATAACCAGGGAATAACGACGTAACGCCACGGATTTACACCACATTGTTAAGCGGGTCACGCTACGAGGCTGCACCTCATCCGCGGAAATATCGTATCGATCGAGTCGCGCATTCGCTTATTAAGCCGGGCGGCACTTTGTTTGCACCGACCTGCGTAATTTTGTAGGCCGGATAAGCGCAGCGCCATCCGGCAATAGTGTTGCATATTACCCCAAAACCATCGTGCTCAGCCGGCAGGTGCAGCAGCGCCGCCCCTGTTCGTCGAACACGACAATTTCCCAGCTTTGGGTCTGCTTACCTAAGTGCAGCGGCTGGCATACGCCGCGCACTTTACCCTGAGACACCGCGCGGTGGTGCGTGGCATTCAGCTCGGTGCCGACGACGCACTGGCCTTCACGGGTCATCAGATAGCCCGCCATCGAACCGAGCGTTTCCGCCAGCGCAGCGGACGCGCCGCCGTGTAGCAGACCAAACGGCTGATGGGTACGGGCGTCAACGGGCATTTCAGCTTCCAGCGTGTCGTCGCCGAGACGGGTATAAACGATGCCGAGATGCGCGACCATCGTCGCTTCGCTGGTAGCGTTCAGGGCATCCAGCGTTAAGTGTCGGATCCAGATCATTACGCCCCCAGGGTTGAGCCGCCGTCGACCACGATGTCCTGCAAGGTGATGTGGCTGGCGCAGTCGGAGGCGAGAAACAGAATGGTGCTGGCGATTTCCTGCGGACGGGCAATTTTGCCAAGCGGGATGCCGAGCTTGAACTGCTCGCCGAACCCGCGAATGCGCTGCTGCTCAGCGTCGTCGCTGACCCACAGGGTGCGCTGCATATCGGTATCCGTTGAACCCGGCGACACCAGATTACAGCGTACGCCGCTTGCCGCCAGCTCCAGCCCGACGGTCATTGCCAGGCTTTTCAGCGCCGCCTTCGACGCGCCGTAGGCGCTCATGCCGATGCGTGGCGTGTGTGCGGCGTCGGACGCAACGGTCACAATCGCCCCGCCCTGCTGTGCCCGAAACTTCGCCATCGTCTGCTGGAACAGATTGAACGCGCCGCCCACGTTGACCGCAAACGTCTGCTGCCAGTCCTCAGCGCTGAGTTCATCCGTGGCGCCCATGCGTAAAATCCCGGCGGCGTTTACCAGCACGTCGAGACGCGGCAAATCCTGCAACAGCGGAGCACAAACCAGCAGCACCTGCCGGGCATCCGCCACGTCCATCTCGATAGTGGTGAACGGATACTCAGGCTTGTCGAACGCCAGATCGAAACCGGTGACTTTCGCCCCGACCTCCACGAACGCCAGCGCGGTGGCATAGCCGATGCCTTTTCCCGCGCCGGTTACCCAGACGGTTTTGCCGTGAAAATCCAATCCGGTCATCACTTCACCTCGCGGGAGAGCAGCGCCCACCAGGCGTCGAGGGTAGGATTTTTTGCCAGCATCACGAAATCAATGTCGCCGTGGACTTTGCGCCAGCGCGCGGCCAGCGCCATCATCCGCACCGAATCGAGGCCGTAGTCAATCAGGTTTTCATCATCGAGCGGCTCGTCGGATTCGTCCAGCAGCGGGAGAATGGCCGCCCGCAGCGCGGCTTTCGAGGCAGGCAGCGGCAGCAGCTCTTCGGTCATCACCACGCGCCCGGAGCGTCCGGCTACGTATTTCAGCGACATTAAGTGTTCGTCACGGCTGAAGTCCGCCAGCGCATCGGCCACGAAGAACGGCTTGATATCGCGCATGAAGGCGTCCGTCGCCGTGGTCATGCAGCCGATGTGCGCATAGACGCCGGTGATGATCAGCTGGTCGCGCCCGGTTTCCTTGAGCATTATCTCCAGCGGCGAGCGGTGGAACGCGCTGTAGCGCCATTTCACCAGCACGGTATCCGCTTCGTCCGGAGCCAGCGCGGCAATCACGCGCTGCTGATCCGGTGATTTAGTCAGGCCCGGTCCCCACATATCGTTCAGCAGCGCCCTGTCTTCAGCGCTCTGCTCTTTCGGCTGCGCGGTGTAGTAGACGGGAATATTATGCTTTTTGGCGAAGTCGCGCAGGGCCTTGATGTTCGCCACCACGGTGGCCATCATCTCGCTGTTTTCACCCCAGAAGTTGAGGAAATACTCCTGCATATCGTGGATAAGCAGCGCCGCGCGCGCCGATTCAAACGCCCAGTCGACTTTGTTGGCCGGCATGTCGGCGGCGGTTGGCAGCGCGTAGGCCTGCAGTTTTGGAATTGCCATACTCTTCTCCTTCAGGCCAGGGCGCGATCGGCGATCCACTGACGTAATTGTTTTTTATCGACTTTCCCTACCGGCGTCAGCGGCAGTGCATCCACGCACTCCACGCGATCCGGCAGCTTGAATTCGGCGACGCCCTGCTCGCGCAGAAAGCGGCGAACCGCAACCGCACGCAGCGGCGCTTTCACCACCAGATACGCGCAGCTTTTCTCACCGAGCAGGCTGTCTTCCATGCTCACCAGCGCCGCATAAACCACCGACTCGTGGCGCAGCAGCAGGTTTTCAATTTCTTCCGCCGCGATCTTTTCACCGCCGCGGTTGATCTGATCTTTTTCGCGTCCCTGAACGGTGATGTAGCCATCCTCGTCGATGGAAATCAGGTCACCTGAGCCGTAAAAGCCGTTGGCATCAAAAGCGCTGGCGTTGTGCTGCGGGCTTTTGTAATAGCCGCGGAAGGTGTACGGCCCGCGGGTCATCAGTCGCCCGACTTCTCCACGCGGCAGCGGGTTGCCGTCGGCATCCGCCACCCACACTTCGTCATCGGGAGACATCGGGCAGCCTTGCGTGTTGATGATGCGCTCCGGCGAATCGTCCAGCCGGGTGTAGTTCACCAGCCCTTCCGCCATGCCGAACACCTGCTGAAGCTGGCAGCCAATTTCTGCCGGAATGCGCGCCGCAAGCGTGGCGGAGAGACGCGCCCCGCCGACCTGCAACAGGGTGAGTGAAGCAAGCTGCGCGTTACTGCCGCTGGCCTGAATCTCCTGCAGCCACAGGCTCACCGCGGGCGGCACCAGAGCGGCAACCGTAATCTGATGCTGTTCGATCAGCGGGAAGCAGAGCGTGGCGCTGGGATCGGCGGCTAACACCACGCAGCCACCTGCGAGGAACACCCCGAGCGCACCGGGCGAGCTCAGTGCGTAGTTATGGGCGGCAGGTAAGGCACAGAGATAGCGCGTGTTTTCGTCGAAGTGGCAAATCTCATTGCTGCGACGGATGCTGTAGTAGTAATCGTTGTGAGTGCGCGGGATCAGCTTCGGCGTGCCCGTGCTGCCGCCGGAAAGCTGGAAGAAGGCCACTTCTCCGGCGCTGGTCGACGACGATACAACGTTATCCGCCGGAGTTGCCATCGCCGCCGCCAGGCTGTGTTCGCCCTGGTCATGATTCAGCAATACCTTGCGCACCGAGCGGTGCTGGTCGACGAAAGCGTTGAGGAACGTATCGTCGGCAAACAGGGCATGATCGCGATCCGCAATCAGCAGAGCCGGTTCAATTTGCGCTGCGTAGGCGTGCAGTTCACTGCGCTGATGGCTGAATAGCGCATTAACCGGCGCGACGCCTGCCCGCAGCAGCGCAAAGAACGTGACATAAAACTCCGTCACGTTGCCCAGATGCACCAGCGCGGTTTCGCCTGCCTTCAGTCCATGATGCTGCAAAGAGGCGGCGAGATTATCCACCAGCACGTTAAGTTCGCGATAAGTCACCCGGCGATCGCCATCGATAACGGCCACCGCATCGTTATTCGCGTGGCGCGTCAGAATGTCGGTCAGCGGCAGATCCTGCCAGTAGCCTTTTTCACGGTAGCGGGCCGCGAGATCTTCCGGCCACGGCGTAAAAGCAACACTCATCATCAGTCCTTAATTGAGGCCAAATACGTTCAGCATGGTGGTCAGCTTGACGCCGGTTTCACGCCATTCGCCGAGCGGCGAAGAGGCAGGCACAATGCCCGCCCCGGCAAACAGGCGGATGTGGTTGTCATGCACTTTCGCGCAGCGGATAGTGACCACCCACTCGCCGTTGCCTTCCGCATCGCACCAGCCGACGATGCCGCCGAACAGTTCGCGCTCGAACGGCTCAAGCTCGGCAATCAGCCGCTTCGCCACATCATGCGGGAAACCGCTCAGCGCAGGCGTCGGGTGCAGCAGGCAGGCAAGCGTCAGGGCGTTTTCATCGGCTTTAGCTTCGCCTTCAATCGGCGTTGCCAGATGCCAGAGGGTTGGCGTGGTGATGAGCTGCGGCGAGGAAGGAAGAGAAAGCGCATCGCTGCGCGGCGTCAGGACGTTCCTCATGGCCTGGGTTACCAGCTCGTGCTCGTGGCGATCTTTCTGCGAGGCCAGCAGGCGGTTGCCCGCTTCACGATCCAGCACGTTATCCGGCTGACGACGGGCTGAACCCGCCAGCGGCAGGGAACTGAAATGGGAGCCCTCCTTGCGCAGCAGCAGCTCCGGGCTGGCGCCGAGCAGCACGCCACCGTCCGGCAGCGGCACGTGGAAGTTGAAGCTCACCGGGTTCTGCGCGATGAGGCGCTCCAGCAATGCACCGGTATCCACGGCGGAATCGGTAGTGAGCTCAATCAGACGCGAGAGCACCACTTTGTCAACTTCCGGCGTGGCGGTCAGCGCCGCAGCGCGTTCCACCATCGTCATAAATTCATCCTGCCCCGGAATTTCCTGCCGCGCCTGCACCTGCATTGGCTTCAGGCCCGCGACGTAAGGCGCCGAGTGCTGTTTCGCCGTGCGGGAGAAGGTTTCGCTGTGCTGCGGAATGAACAGCGCGGAGGGCTGGGTGGTATCAAACGGGATAGCGCCCACCAGCAGCGGACGCTGGACACCGGCGGCTTTCGCATCGGCAAAGGCTTTGCTGATGCTTTGCTGAAACTCTCCCGCTAAATCTTCTCCGCCTTCAACCGGCTGCGACACGCGACGGAAGCAGCCAGAGGTGGTGAAGCTACGATACGGCGACATAAAAAAGAAGCTGTCAGGGGACAGCGTTGGTGCGACTTCCTGTTCGGCCTCAGCCAGTAACGTTTCCATATTATCCTCCAAAACGATAAAGATATTAAGAATGATTATCATTTATATTTTGGTTCGGTAAGCTAAAAGTAAAACGCTTCCTTGTCAACTTCAGACGCATCATCCCCCTTGCATCTGCGACGCGCAGAAGTGAAAATGAGATTCATTAACATCCATAAAACAGGACTTTGACGTCGTGAAATTCCCCGTTTTTTTCCGCAACACCCTGCTCGTTTCCGGGCTTTTCCTTTTCGGATTAACCCCAGGCCTGGCCGCCGACTGGCCGCGCGAAGTGACAGACAGCCGCGGCACGCACCAGCTTGAACACAAGCCAGTGCGCATCGTCTCCACCAGCGTCACCCTCACCGGTTCGCTGCTGGCCATTGACGCCCCTGTTGTCGCCAGCGGGGCCACCACGCCCAACAATCGCGTGGCGGACGGCCAGGGCTTTTTGCGCCAGTGGGGCGAGATTGCCAGAGAGCGCCACGTCGCCAGGCTATACATTGGTGAACCGAACGCCGAAGCCGTGGCTGCGCAGATGCCGGATCTGATCCTGATTAGCGCCACCGGCGGTGATTCAGCACTCGCGCTTTACGATCAGCTATCAACCATTGCCCCGACGCTTATCATCAACTACGACGACCAGAGCTGGCAGAGCCTGCTGACTCAGCTTGGCAAAATCACCGGCCAGGAAAAGCAGGCAACACAGCGCATTGCTGAATTTGATTCCCGGATGGCGACGCTCAAGCAGCAAATGAAGCTGCCGCCGCAGCCGGTAAGCGCGCTGGTTTATACCGCCGCCGCGCACAGCGCCAACCTGTGGACCCCGGAATCCGCCCAGGGCAAGCTGCTCGAGCAGCTTGGTTTTACCCTCGCCCCGCTCCCCGCCGGTCTGCACACCAGCCAGAGCCAGGGGAAGCGTCACGACATCATCCAGCTCGGCGGTGAAACCCTGGCGGCGGGCCTGAACGGGCAGTCGCTGTTTGTCTTCGCCGGTGACCAGAAGGACACCGATGCCATTGAAGCTAACCCGCTGCTGTCTCACCTTGAGGCGGTGCAAAACAAGCGCGTGTATGCGCTTGGCACCGAAACTTTCCGTCTCGACTATTACAGCGCAATGCGGGTGCTGGAGCGTCTTGAAAAACTGTTCGGCTAAGTAAATGCCCGGCGGCACTACGCTTGCCGGGCCTACAAAATAGCGAAACCCTGTTTGACATCGTCGGGTAGCACGTTGCTTGCCCGTCCAACGAAACATCGTAGGCCGGGTAAGCGCAGCGCCACCCGGCAATCATGCCACCTCTTCCACCTGCACCGGAGCCTGACGGAACCGGCGCAGTTCCCCCAGCAAGACCACCAGTACCACGCCAACCGCCGCCAGTATCCATCCACTCGCACTTGCCGCCGCAGCGGGCGTCAGCATCGAGCCAAAGCCCCCGAGCAGCGCAGCGCCGATGGCATCGCCGGTCACGTTTTGCGCGGTCCACAGGCCGTTAATGCGCCCGAGCATCGCTTCAGGGGTTTGCGTCTGAATGAGCGTGTACTGCAACAGCGAACTTATCGCGCTCAGCCAGCCAAACAGCGCGAGGCACAGCGCACCCAACGCCCAGGCGGGCATCAGGCTGAATACGCCGATCGCGACAAACGATCCGACCGTCGCGAGCAGCATGATCTGCCCCGGCCTTTCGCTGCGGGCCAGGTTGCCGCTGGTCAGCGCGCCAAGGGCAGCACCGAGCGGAATAGCCGCATACAGCAGGCCAATTTGTGCCGCAGACATCTGCCAACCCACCGCCAACGCCGGATAGAGGACGCGCACCGCACTCGCCATCGTCAGCAGGCCGCCGAGCAGCGCTATGCCGCCAATCAGCGGATTGCTGAACAGGAAGCGCAGCCCGGCCATTAAAGAAGTAAACGGGTGTTCACGCGGCTGCGGCGGAGGCGGCAGCTGCGGCAAACGCAGGAGCGTAAGCGTAGTGATAAAGGTGCCGAGCGCTGCCAGCAGGTAGTTCCAGGAGAAGCCGCCGCTCGCCAGCAGCAGGCCACCGACCATCGGCGAAATGACCGAGCCCAGGCGTACCGTCAGCATAGTGATCGCCCCGGCCTGCATCAGGTTTTCACGCCCGACCAGTGCAGGCGTTGCGGCCAGCAGCGCGGTGACGCCAATCGAGGCGAACAGCCCGTCCCAGAGGCCGAGCAGGTAAATCACCAGCAGCGAAGGCTCTGGCAGCAGCGCATTCAGCCACAGGCCCAGAAAGCCCAGCCCGCAGGTGCCACGCGCCAGAAGAATCAGCTTTTTGCGCTCAAAGCGATCCGCCAGCACGCCGCCAAGCATCAGGCCAATGAACATTGCCCCGCCGGTGAGTGTGACCGCCAGACCAACGTGCCAGGTGGAGTGGGTGAGCGCCTGAATCTGAACCGGCACCGCCACGCCGAGCAGGCCGAGAGAGAGAATTGAGATAAAGCGGGCGATAAAGACGGCGCGAAACGCCGGATGAGTCTTTAGCAGGCTGAGGTTCAACAGCCAGGATTGTCTTTGCATCACAGGGCCTTCAACGAACTTTCGATACCATTTCCGTGGCCGCACATGCTACCATAGGCGAATAAGATCGAGAACGATAATTACTATCATTATCACATCATGGACGTTGCTATGTCGTTTTCTCCCGCCGCGCTGCGCCCCATCGCCGTGCCCGGACTGTTCATTCTGCTGGTCGCTGCCTGCGCCCTCAGCCTTCTGATTGGCGCGAAGCCGCTGCCGTTAAGCGTGGTGACGGATGCTCTGTCCGGCACCTGCCGTAGCGCCGACTGCACCATCGTTCTTGATGCCCGTCTGCCGCGCACGCTTGCCGGGCTTCTGGCAGGCAGCGCGCTTGGCCTTGCGGGCGCGCTGATGCAAACCCTGACCCGCAACCCCCTCGCCGATCCCGGCATTCTTGGCGTTAACGCCGGAGCAAGCTTTGCCATTGTGCTGGGCGCGGCGCTGTTTGGCCTGACGCTTCCCCAGGAGCAGCTTTTACTCGCCTTTAGCGGTGCGCTGATCGCCTCGCTGCTGGTGGCCTTTACCGGCAGCCAGGGCGGCGGTCAGCTCAGCCCGGTTCGCCTGACGCTGGCGGGCGTTGCGCTGGGCGCAGTGCTTGAAGGGTTATCCAACGGTATCGCCCTGCTCAATCCGGACGTTTACGACCAGCTGCGCTTCTGGCAGGCCGGTTCGCTGGATATCCGCTCGCTGGAGACGCTCAAAGTGGGGCTGGTGCCGGTGATTATCGCCGCCGCCGTGGCGCTGGGCCTGAGCCGCTCACTGAACAGCCTGAATCTTGGTGCCGACACCGCCACCGCGCTTGGCAATAAAGTGGCGCGCACGCAAATTCTTGGTCTTCTCGCCATCACCGTGCTGAGCGGCTGCGCCACCGCGCTGGTGGGGCCCATCGCCTTTATCGGCCTGATGATGCCACACATCTCGCGCTGGCTGGTCGGCGGCGATCACCGCTGGTCGCTGCCGGTCACCCTGCTCGCCACCCCTGCCCTGCTGTTGTTCGCAGATATCGCCGGGCGTCTGCTGGTTCCAGGTGAGCTGCGCGTGTCAGTGGTCAGCGCCTTCATCGGCGCGCCGGTGCTTATCTGGCTTGTTCGCCGCCAGCCTTCCCGCGGAGGTGCCGCATGACTGCGCCATCGCGTCGCTTGCTGCTGAGCTGTGGCTTCCTCACGCTCGCTTCTTTATTACTTGCCCTCTGGAGCCTGCGCAGCGGCGCGGTCGCTCTGGACGTTAGGCAAGTGATTGCCGCGCTGACGGGTGATGCCCCCCGCGGCGTGACGATGGTGGTTACAGAATGGCGCTTACCGCGCGTGCTAATGGCGCTGCTGGTTGGTGCCTCACTTGGCGTCAGCGGCGCAATTTTCCAGTCGCTAATGCGCAACCCACTCGGTAGTCCGGACGTCATGGGCTTTAACACCGGGGCGTGGAGTGGCGTACTGGTGGCGATGGTGTTGATTGGTCAGCACCAGACGGCAATCGCCTTCGCCGCGATGGCAGGTGGGATAATCACCTCGCTGCTGGTCTGGCTGCTGGCGTGGCGCAACGGGATTGATACCTTCCGGCTGATCATTATCGGTATCGGCATCCGTGCGATGCTGATGGCCTTCAACACCTGGCTGCTGCTGCGCGCCACGCTCGAGACTGCGCAGTCGGCAGGGCTGTGGTTTGCCGGATCGCTTAACGGCGTGACGTGGGCAAAGATTTTCCCTGCAGCCCCCATTTTGCTGGTCATGCTGGCCTGCTCCGCGCTGCTGGTACGGCGGCTGCGGCTGCTGGAAATGGGCGACGACAGCGCCTGCGCGTTAGGCGTGCGCGTGGAAAGCTCTCGCTTACTGTTGATGCTGGTCGCCGTCGTGCTGACCGCCGCCTCAACCGCTCTGGCCGGGCCGATTTCCTTTATTGCCCTCGTCGCGCCACATATCGCCCGACGCCTGAGCGGTACTGCCCGCTGGGGTTTAACTCAGTCGGCGCTTTGCGGCGCACTGCTGCTGGCGCTGGCGGATTTTGCCGCGCAGCAGCTATTTATGCCTTACCAGCTTCCGGTGGGCGTGGTGACCGTCAGCCTCGGCGGCCTGTATCTTATCGCCCTGCTTATTCAGGAGTCCCGTAAAAAATGACTGCCTCTCCCGCCCGCCTGTACGGCGAACACCTGACGCTTGGCTACGGTAAAAAAATCATTGCTGAAGATCTTCAGGTCGCCATTCCCGACGGTCATTTCACCGCCATTATCGGCCCCAACGGCTGCGGCAAATCGACGCTTCTGCGCACCTTAAGCCGTCTGATGACACCGCAGCACGGGCAGGTTTTACTGGATGGCGAGCAGATCCAACGCTTCAACAGCAAAGAAGTCGCCCGCCGCATTGGCCTGCTGGCGCAGAACGCCAACACGCCGGGCGACATCACCGTACAGGAGCTGGTGGCCCGCGGGCGCTATCCGCATCAGCCGCTGTTTACACGCTGGCGCAAGGAAGATGACGAAGCGGTCAACCGCGCCATGCAGGCGACGGGTGTGACGGAGCTGGCGAATCAGAGCGTGGATACCCTCTCCGGTGGTCAAAGGCAGCGGGCATGGATTGCGATGGTACTGGCACAGGAAACGGCCATCATGCTGCTCGATGAGCCAACCACCTGGCTCGACATCAGCCATCAAATCGATCTGCTGGAGCTGCTGAGCGAGCTCAACCGTGAGCAGGGTTACACCCTGGCGGCGGTACTGCACGATCTCAATCAGGCCTGCCGCTACGCGACGCACCTGATTGCCCTGCGCGATGGCAAAATTATCGCCGAAGGCGCACCAAAGGAGATCGTGACAGCAGAGCTGATTGAGAAAATCTACGGCCTGCGCTGCCTGATTATTGAGGATCCGGTGGCAGGGACACCGCTGGTGGTGCCGTGGGGTAAGGCGGGGAAATAACCTTCTCCCGAAAGAGCGGGAGATAGCGGCATTCAAAATGCTTATAAATGCCCGCTCGGAATAAATCGCTATTTTGTAAGTAAAAAAGACATCTTTAATTTACCTGCCGGGTACGTTTTTAGTGCTTAACTTCACAAAACAATGCAACGGATAAACCTTATTCTGAAAAATGAAAATCGAGAACGATTCCTGCCACCTGTAAAAATTTTCGTTCGAAATGAAAAACACCCTCAACACTTAAGCAATCCTAATGAAATGACAAAAAAATAATTACTATGAAAACCAAATCGGCTTAAAGACACACGTTATCAATATAACCCAAACAATATTTCAACAGAAATCCCAAAAAAAGATCCCAGCAAGCCCCGCAGCATCAAAGCTCCTGAATATTTCTCATGGTAAATGACATCACAACACCCAAACAAAATCATTAAATAACAATAAGATAAACAAAAAACACCACCAATAATCATTGGTATTGAATAATTAAATTAAAGTTGTAATATTCACCTCGTTTAAAAGTCATTTATTTTAACCAGGCATTTCTTTTGCAACAAAACAGTTGCCTTCAAATGAAAGCAATTTCGTTTTTTACCTGAGAATGATAAAGGTGAATGGGCGTTAACCTTTAGCCCTGGTGAACTGACATTGATCAATGTGCAAATAAAAGTACAGGGCGCGTAACGTCAAGGGAAATGTAATGCGCTGGTAAAAAAAATTACGCGGCTGATACCGTAAAGTATCAGCCGCGTTAGAGAATGGAAAGACGAGTTCTGCAAAACCTGTCTTTCCGGCGTTAAGTGATTTCGACATCAAATTAACAGGTTTATTAAATATGAAAATCAAACTTATTGCATTAGCAATTGTGGCTAGTGCAATTTCTGGTATTGCTGATGCGCAAATGAGCAGCAGCGATCAATTCATTGTACAGAATTACCTCTCCACTCATCCGGAACTGCCGCAGGATAAAACACAGGAGATAGAAAGAAAGGACACTCTGCAAGAGGTAATCAATTATGTGAAGGGAAATTCTTATTACAACGGAAGTACCACAGTTAGTTTTCCGCCCATCGACACAACAGCTATTCCAATAAGTACATTGACACCAGCCACAAAACCGCAGGCAGCTACCTCTACTGACGGTGAAGGCGAAGCATTAACCAGGGCTAATCAGGAGCGTACCGCTCAGCAAACTAAAGCGCTACAGGATGCTTATCGTCAGCGCTTCGCACAGCTGAAAGGCGAAGCGTTAACCAGGGCTAATCAGGAGCGTACCGCTCAGCAAACTGAAGCGCTGCAGGACGCTTATCGCACTTCAGCCAAAAAATTCAACGACGAAAAAGGCCAGGCCCTGCTCGAGGGCAACCTTAAACGCACACAAATACAAAGCGATGCTCTCAATGCTGCAAAATCTGAGCATGAAGCAAACCAGCATCAGGTCGATGCCGCTCAGTACCGCACTATGGTCAATGCGCAAGTCGCTGAAAGCAGCCATGAAGAGTTTGTGCAGCAGACAGACGCCAATACTGCTGATATCAATACGCTGAACACAGGCCTGAAACAAGCCCAGGTGATGGGTAGTGATGCCCAGTCCCGGGCCAATGACGCTTATGCCAACACCGAAGCCAACCGTCAGGCATTACAGGCAACCAACCATCGCGTAGCGGATAATAGCGCGGCAATTGCTAATCACGAGCAGCGCATCGAGAAACTTGAGGCGTCGAATTCAGCGAACTTTGGCAAGCTGAAAAACCAGGTGGATGAGAACCGCCAGCGTGCATCGGCCGCCATTTCCGGCGTGGCGGCGATGGCGAACATTCCTCAGGTAATTCAGGGCCAGACCTTTAGCGTTGGCGCAGGGGTCGGCACAACCGACAGCGAAAGCGCGCTGGCCGTTGGCTTCTCGGCCCGGGCAGCAGAACACGTGGTGGTGAAAGCCTCGGTTTCTGACGACACGCAGCAGAACTTCGTGGTTGGCGGCGGCGTCAGCTACGGCTGGTAATATCAGTTTTGCCCGGGGGCGCTGCGCTTACCGGGCCCGCGCGTAGGCCGGGTCAGGCGTAGCCGCCACCCGGCATCTCAAGGTTTTATTGAGCGACATGGATTCGCTTTTTGATGTCTTTGAGAAACAGCGTGATGGTAAAGGTCATCATCACCAGCAGCGTCCACGATCCCCATTTGCCGACGTGCACCGTCGCCCAGGCTCCCAGCTGATTGGGATAGCGCCAGACGCCAAAGAAAGTGCCCATATTTTCCGCCAGCCAGATGAAAAAACCGATTAGCGCAAAAGCCACCAACAGCGGCATTTTGTATGGTCTGTCGTAAGGAGTGAAAATCACCGTTGAGCGCGCATACATGCCTAAAGCTACCGCCGCGATATACCCCCGGTAGTCACCGAAAAAATGATGAGTGAAAAAGTTGGCATAGAGCGCAAGTGAAAGCAAAACCGCATGCAGAATTGGCGGATGATGGAGGATTTTCAGGTCAAACAGCCGCCAGCACTGAATGATGTAGCTACCCACCGCTGCATACATAAACCCACTGAACAGCGGCACGCCGCCGATTTTGCTCCAGCCCGCTTCCGGATAGTGCCAGGAACCAATCGCCGATGACGTTTTAAATAGCTCCAGCGCAAAGCCCAGCACGTGAAACAGGGTGATGGCTTTGATTTCATCCAGGCTTTCAAGGCGGGTGAAAAACATCGTGAGCTGAATGGCGAGCGCAATCAGCAGCAGCAGATCGTAGCGAGACAGGCCCAGAAGCCCGCTGCAGGGCACGCAGAAAATTGCCAGGAAAAAGAGTCCGGCAAACAGGCAGGCGCGAAGCTCCTTTACGCCAAACCAGATAAACTCCAGCCCGGCCTTCTTAATACCGCGTAGCGCCGTTTCAGGCGGGTGAATCAAAAACAGATCGAGACGACTGAGCACTTCCCTTACTCCCGGTCCAGTATGGAAAGTGCTCATTGTGCCACAGGCGCGAAATAAGGATAGCGGGCAGCCAGACGGCTGCCCAAAAACGGATTAGCCAAGCACCTCTTTCAGCACCGGGCCAATCGCCTCAAACGCCTGCGGGGAGATGATATCCACGTGGGCACAGTCCTGGCGATACACATCCAGTTCGTTCACCCAGGGTGCCCACGCGCGATGCGGATCCTGACCCGGCGTCAGCGTGCGTTCGGCAACGAACAGCGTTGCCCTTCCGTCAAACTTCACGCTGTGGGCGGTGGTCAGCAGGCGCACCGCATCGGCATAGTTACCTTCAATAGCGGTAAACAGCTCACCGGACGCCTGACCTTGCTGTGCGGCAAGGAAGGCCTCGCGCTCGCGGTTAATTTCTGCCAGCACTTCCGGATCCAGACCGTTGGCTTCCTTTTCCGACCAGTTCTGCGTTTCCGGCGGCCAGGTGTCCAGCAGCCCGAGGAAAGCGACCGCTTCACCACGCTGGCGGAGCCGGGCAGCAATCCCCTGTGCCAGCGTACCGCCGAGCGAGTAACCAAACAGATAATACGGGCCATGAGGCTGCTGTGTAAGCAGCGTTTGCAGATGGTTTTCACAGAGTTCATCCAGCGTCGTCACGTGGGCCATAGGGCCATCCGGGCGCGGCGACTGGATGCCCGTTATCGACCAGCGCGGGCTCAGCCAGCGGGCCAGCACGCTAAACTGCCACGCGAATCCCGAGGCTGGATGGAAGCACCACAGGCGTGGCCCGTCGCTTTCGCGCAGAGGCAAAATCGCTTCATAACCTAAGCGTTGCGCTTGTGCGTCGTCCACAGACTCCAGCAACTCGCTGAGCTTGCCCACCGTGGAAGCCACCATCACCTGTCCCGGCGTCACCTGGCGGGCAAAGGTGCGACTCAGCTGCGCCGCAAGGCGCATCGCCAGCAGCGAATGGCCACCGAGGGCGAAGAAATCAGCGTCCACATCATTAATCTCGCAGCCGAGCAGCACGCTGAATGCCTCAGCAACAGCAATTTCCACGGCGCTTTCCACCGCACGACCCGGCGCTTTTTGCGCCAGCTCCGGCAGCGGCAGTGCTTTGCGGTCAAGCTTGCCGTTGGCGCTTAGCGGAAGCGCTGAAAGTGAAATTAGCGTCACCGGCACCATATGCGGCGGCAGCTTGCCGCGCAGATTTTCGAGCAGCATGTCGCCGTCCAGCGGCAGCCCCGATTCCGACACCACGTAACCCACCAACTGACGCGCATCGCCGCCCACTGCTGCAGCCTGGTTCAGCACGCAGGCGTGCGCCACGGCCTGCGCCACTTCTGGCAGGGTCAGCATCATGCGTTCGATTTCGCCAAGCTCAATGCGCTGCCCGCGAATTTTTAGCTGATCGTCGCTGCGGCCTAAATACTCCACCGCGCCGAAATCCTGCCACCGGGCAACGTCGCCGGTGCGGTACATACGCTCGCCCGGGGCAAACGGATCGGCAATAAAGCGGCTGGCCGTGAGGTCCGGACGGCCCATATAGCCCTGCGCCAGCTGGACGCCGGTGAGATAGAGATCGCCCGCCACGCCAAACGGCACCGGGCGCATCTGCGCGTCCAGAATGCGCAGACCGGTGTTCCACACAGGGAAACCAATCGGCACGCTGTTGCCCTTCACCGCCGCCAGCTCCGGGCCAAAGGCCGGATACCAGCTGACGTCCACCGCCGCTTCCGTCGGCCCGTACAGGTTATGCAGAGGCGCACCGATGAGCTGTTCCCACTCCCGACACAGCGCGGCAGGCAGCGCTTCGCCGCTGCAGAACACCTGCTTCAGCGTGCGGCACGAGGCCACGCTCTCTTCGTTGAGCGAGGCGACAAACGCCGCCAGCATCGACGGCACAAAGTGCGTGGTGGTCACGCCGAAATCGGCGAAGAACTGCTGTAACGCCTGCGGATCGCGGTGCGCCTCCGGCTCGGCCATCACCAGCTTCGCACTGGTGATAAACGGCCACCAGAACTCCCACACCGAGACGTCAAAACTGCATGGCGTTTTTTGCGCCACCACGTCGCTGGCATTCAGCGGATAGTGGTCCTGCATCCACAGCAGGCGGTTGACGATCGCCGTCTGGCCGACCATCACGCCCTTCGGCCTGCCGGTTGAGCCCGACGTGAAGATGATATAGGCGGTGTGTTCGGAGCGCGAAAGTACGAGCGGAGAATCATCTCCCGTTGGCAACGGCGCGGTATAGCAGAGCGTATCGATACCGGGGAAACGACTTAGCTGGTCGTCGGAGATAATCAGCAGCGAGGGGCGGGCATCTTCCAGCATCATGTGCAGACGCTCGTCCGGATAGCCCGTGTCCAGCGGCAGCCAGGCCGCGCCCGCTTCCACAATACCGTGCAGCGCGAGGGTTAAAAAAACCGAACGCGGTAATGCGACCGCGACGCTGTCGCCGGGTTTTACGCCACGCTCGCGCAGCACATTTGCCAGCGCCACAACCTGCTGGCGCATTTCGCGATAGGTAAACTGCATACGGGCATCTGCCAGCGCAATAGCATCCGGCGTTTTTGCGGCCTGTGCCGCAACCAGCGCGCTGAGCGTGGTTTCCGGCAGCATCATGCCCGTGTCGTTAATCTGTTCCAGACGCTGATACTCCTCGTCTGACACCATCTCAACGTCGCCGCAGCGCAGTTCAGGATTTGCAGCAAACTGGTTCAGCATCGCCAGCAGTCGGGCAATATGCTGTTGCAGTTCTGATTCGTCGTAGCGCTGTTTATTAGCCAGCACTTCAATTGTCAGGCCGCCTTCCTCGTCCGGGAACAGCGCCAGCTCCAGATCGTTCACCGGACCCGTCGCCAGGGTGTGAGTGGTGGCATGCACGCCGTCGAGTTCGAGCTGATAATCAAACACTTTGACGTTGAACACCGGGCCAAACAGCGGCTCTTCGCCTGCCGACTTTCCTGCGTCGCGAACGATTTGTTCGGCATCATAGCGCTGGTGGCGGCGCATTTTCTTGAGCTGTGCGCCCAGGCGATTCGCCAGCTCCGGCAAGGTTTCTTCCGGTTGGATGGTGACCGCCAGGGGCAATACATTCAGCACCGGCCCCGTTGCGGTCAGCGCAGCAGAACCCATGCGGCGCATGAAAATGTAACCCGCCGCGTAGTCGTTGCGTCCGCACAGGCGTCCCAGCCAGAGCGCGGCCAGCGCCAGAGCCAGATCGGTACGCTGAGCGGTGTGTGTGGTCGCTAAACGGCTGAAGGCCTGTTTGTCCGCGGTGAGCTTAAGCCGCCAGATCTCCGTACTGGTCGCCCGGCCAGATAATGGTGCGGAGGAGAGCGAGGCTGGCGGAGGCAGCTGTTTGCGCTGTTCAGCCCAGAACGCGCCATCGCGCGCGTGCGCTTCGCTCTGCTGGTAACGCTGATATTCCTCCACAACGTCCGCGAAAGGCGTAAACGGCGAGGTGGGCGGCGTTTCTCCACGCAGCAATGCGGCATAAATCTGCACGATCTGGCGGGTAATGGCCGGGAAGCTGAAGCCATCCACCAGCAGATGATGATAGCGCTGATACCAGTACCAGCGACGGTCACCGACGCGGATGAGCTGATGGCATACCAGCGGGTTGCCGCTGTCGACGCGGGTGTTCTGCGTCAGGTCAGCCTGCATCACCGCCATTGCGGCAGCATGGGGGTCGGCCTGGTGGCGTAAATCCAGCACTGCGCTCGCATCGTGCGTCAGGCTGTCGTCCACCCATTGCCACAGCTCGCCGTTATCTTCACTAAAGCGCATTTTCAGCGTGTCGGCCTGCGCCAGCCCGAGGGCAATAGCCTCGGCAAACCGGGCAGCATCCATTTCGCCTTCAAGCTCAACGTAATGGGCTACGCTCCAGGCATTCGGCAGCGTGGAAAGCTGCTCCGCCATCCAGATCCCCGGCTGCGCGGCCACCAGCGGTAAACATTCAGTCATGGCGAGCTCCGGCAAAATGGGCGGGGTTCAGAGTAGTCCAGCGGGCCGACAGCCAGGCGTTGCAGGCCTCCGCGCTCTGGGGTTCACAGACAACATGCCAGCCTTCGGGCAACGCGCAGTGCTGCGGCCACAGGCTGTACTGCTGCTGCGCATTTTGCAGAATATAAAACTGCCCTTGCGCATCATCGAAAGGGTTACTGATTTGCATACCAAACTCCTGTCGTAAAGCGCGTTATGCCGGGAGCAGCGGCTGCCAGAGCGCAATCAGCCCTGCGGTTAAGCCGCCGCGCCAGCACAGCGCATCGTGTCCGCCGTCAACCTGACGCCAGAAAACCGGCTGCTGTGTACGTTGTAGTTGTTGGAAGAGGGCCTGATTGGCCTTAAAGATAACCGGCTCGCGACGCCCGGCTTCCAGCCAGATGCGCAGGCCGCGCGGCGACAATTCTCCGCGGGAAAGTTTTTCAGGGATTACGCCGCCGTGAGGCTCACCGCGCATGGGCCACCAGTAGGAACCGGACTGACTGAGCACGCAGCCAAACTGCTGCGGAAAGCTCAGCCCGGCATACATCGCCGCCAGACCGCCAAAGCTCTGCCCGGCCACAAGACGACGTTCAGGATGTTCGCTGTGCGGTGCAATGCGCCGGATTTGCGGCAGCAGCTCTTCCTGTAACGCCAGCCAGAAATCCTGGTTACACGGCAGCTCGGCGCTGCGGTGCGCGGTATCGATGGCATCAATCAGGACGTAGACAGCGGGTGGAAGCCGCCCCTCCTGCGTAAGGCGGGCAAGCGGCGACCAGACCGGCATGCTTTCAGCCCAGAACTGGCCGTCGAGCAGCAGCGCCAGCGGACGTTCATCAGAGGACGCTTCGCCCGTGGTGTAAACCCAGACGCGGCGAATGTTACCCAGACGCTGACTGCGCCACTGGATACAAACAGGCGGTGCATAAGGGACGTCAGGCCGATCCCAGCCTGGCTGAACGGGGGCTTCCGGCAAGGAGAGCGCCGACACGGCATGCCCTCGCCCACCGCGCCAGCTGTGTGCGTTTCGCGGATCGGCCACCGCGTTCGGCAACAGCTTACGCCAGCCCTCACGCAGCAGTTGACGATCGGGCGCTTCGCCGTTGAACAGCGCCGCCGCAAAGTCATCGGTACGATCGGTGGGGATAAAACAGTAGCTGCCGCGCCAGCTGACGGGGAGCCAGGTTTGCCACTGCCAGACGTCGGTGCCCGGTAGACGGGACAGCGTCTGCGGCACCGCGTTCTGGTGGTGATCCGTTACGCCGGTGATGTAAATCCACACCCGCTGAATGGCTGAATGACGCTCATCTCCCGCCGGATCTCGCCAGTAAAACGTGACGTGGCAGTTCTCTCCTTCCCGACGCCACTGAGGCCCCTCGATGCGCGCCCACCACTCTGCACTCCCTGCCACCGTTTCCGCCACGTTAACCCCGCGATATCTGTGGAATTATTTGTTACACGCCAAAATTTATTGATAATATTATTGATAACTATTTGCATTTGCAATAGCGTATTGGCGCGCGTTTTCGTTTCATTCATAACCTCTGAACGCCGCTCTGCGCCTTGATGAGGTTTTATCCATACAGCAGGACGTTGACTTACCAATGAATAACAAACTTAAGTCCCTGACCTTACTGGTCAATCTGGGCATTTACGGGGTGGCTTTACCGCTGCACGCTGAAGAGACCGCAAAGGCAAGCACAGCAGACGCAGAAGAAACGATGGTCGTGACCGCCGCACAGCAGAACCTGCAGGCGCCGGGCGTATCCACCATCACCGCGGATGAGATCCGCAAAAATCCTCCCGCTCGCGACGTGTCCGAAATTATTCGTACCATGCCGGGCGTGAACCTGACGGGGAACTCCACCAGCGGCCAGCGTGGCAACAACCGCCAGATTGATATTCGCGGTATGGGCCCGGAAAACACCCTGATTCTGGTCGACGGTAAACCTGTCACCAGCCGCAACTCCGTGCGTCTGGGCTGGCGCGGCGAGCGCGACACCCGCGGTGATACCGGCTGGGTACCGCCAGAGATGATCGAACGTATTGAAGTCATTCGTGGTCCAGCCGCGGCCCGCTACGGCAATGGCGCAGCAGGCGGCGTGGTGAACATCATCACCAAAAAATCCAGCAACGAGTGGCACGGCTCCTGGGACACTTACATGAACCTGCCGGAGCATAAAGACGAAGGCTCCACCAAGCGCACCAACTTCAGCCTGACCGGGCCGATGGGCGGCGACTTCAGCTTCCGCCTCTACGGCAACCTGGACAAAACGCAGGCCGACGCATGGGACATCAACCAGGGTCATCAGTCAGAGCGTACCGGCATCTACCAGAACACCCTGCCCGCCGGGCGCGAAGGAGTGGAAAACAAGGCCATCAACGGCCAGCTGCGCTGGGACTTTGCTCCCATGCAGTCCCTGGAGCTGGAAGCTGGCTACAACCGCCAGAATAACCTCTATGCGGGCGACACCCAGAACACCAACACCAATAACTTCGTGAAGGAAAACTACGGCAAAGAGACCAACCGTCTGTACCGTCAGAATTACGCCCTCACCTGGAACGGTGGCTGGGATAACGGCGTCACCACCAGCACCTGGGCGCAGTACGAGCACACCCGCAACTCGCGCAAAGGCGAAGGCCTGGCGGGTGGCACCGAAGGGATCTTTAACTCCAACAAGTTTGTTGATATCGATCTGTCCGACGTGCTGCTGCACAGCGAAATCAACCTGCCCGTCGATTTTGTCTTCAACCAGACGCTGACGCTCGGCACCGAGTGGAACCAGCAGAAGATGAAGGATATGGGGTCGAACACCCAGACCTTTATGGGCGGACCAATTCCGGGCTTCAGCAGCACCAATCGCAGCCCGTACTCGCAGGCGGAGATCTTCTCGCTGTTTGCCGAAGACAACGTTGAAGTGACCGACTCCACCATGCTGACGCCAGCATTGCGCTTCGATCACCACAGCATCGTCGGCGACAACTGGAGTCCGTCCCTGAATCTGTCGCAGGGCCTGGGTGATGACTTCACCCTGAAGATGGGCATCGCGCGCGCCTATAAAGCGCCAAGCCTGTATCAGACCAACCCGAACTACATTCTCTACAGCAAAGGCCAGGGCTGCTACGCCAGCACCAGCGGCTGCTATCTGCAGGGGAATGATGACCTGAAGGCCGAAACCAGCATCAACAAAGAAGTGGGGCTGGAGTTTAAGCATGACGGCTGGCTGGCTGGCGCGACCTGGTTCCGCAACGACTACCGCAACAAGATTGAAGCCGGTTATTCGCCGGTATCCACCAACGGCGCTGGCACCGATCTTTATCAGTGGGAGAACGTGCCAAAAGCGGTGGTGGAAGGTCTGGAAGGGACGCTGAACGTGCCGGTGACCGAGACCGTCAACTGGACCAACAACATCACCTATATGCTGCAAAGTAAGAACAAGGAGACCGGCGACCGTCTGTCGATCATCCCGGAATACACGCTGAACTCGACCCTGAGCTGGCAGATTGTGCAGGACGTGTCCGTCCAGTCGACCTTCACCTGGTACGGCAAGCAGCAGCCGAAGAAGTACAACTACAAAGGGCAACCGGTGACGGGCAGCGAGCTGAACGAAGTCAGTCCGTACAGCATCGTTGGCCTGAGCGGCACCTGGGATGCCACCAAAAACGTCAGCTTCACGGCGGGGATCGACAACCTGTTCGACAAGCGCCACTGGCGTGCGGGTAACGCCCAGACCACCGGCGGCGCGACGGGCTATATGTATGGCGCGGGTGCAGAAACCTATAACGAGTCCGGCCGGACTTATTATATGAGCGTGAATACGCACTTCTGATCCTGAGTTTCCCCTCTCCCCAGCCCTCTCACGAAGGGAGAGGGAGAAACCCGTCAGCACCGAAAATTTCCCTCTCCCTTTGGGAGAGGGTCAGGGAGAGGGAGTTCCACAAAATGAAAACCCACCACAGCACCTTCCCGCTTGCCGCTCACCTCCTTCACCGAATCGATTTCGATTCGCAGACCTTTACCGACGCCGATCTGCTCTGGCTTCCCCATCACGCTAAACTTCAGGCTGCCGGACGCAAACGCAAAGCCGAACATCTCGCCGGACGGCTGGCGGCGCTTCATGCGTTGCAGGAGCACGGTAGTCGGCAGATTCCGGATATCGGCCCTCATCGCCAGCCCATGTGGCCGGATGGCTTTTACGGCAGCATCAGTCACTGCGGAACGACCGCGCTGGCGGTGGTATCGCGGGAGCCTGTCGGGGTCGATCTTGAAACCTGTTTTAGCGAGGCGATGTGTGAGGAACTGACCAGCGGCATTATCACGCCGGAAGAACAAAGGGTGCTGCATGCCAGCGGCTTGCCGTATTCGCTGGCGCTAACGCTGGCCTTCAGCGCGAAGGAAAGCGCCTTCAAAGCCTTCTCTTTTATGACAACCGACCTGCCCGGATTTGCCTCAGCTCAGGTGGTTGCGCTTGATGCACAACATGTGACGCTGCAATTCTCTTCCACCTTTTCGCCCACCCTTGCCGGGCAGCGCTGCGATGTCCGCTGGCTTCAGCGCGGGCAGGAGATCGTCACGCTACTGGCGAAAGCTCTCCAGCCTGTGTAGCTGCTGGCCTGCCGCATCAAAATTCTCCGGCGCAAGCCAGCTTCGCAGCGCGGCATCCACCGCGGGCCATTCACCGTCGATGATTGACAGCCAGTCGCTGTCCCGGTTGCGGCCTTTGCGCACCATCCGCTGGCGGAAGCGTCCTTCAAAGGTAAAACCGATACGCTCGGCGGCCCGACGCGAGGCCACGTTCAGCGCATCGCATTTCCACTCCACGCGACGGTAGCCGCAGGCAAATGCCTCCTGCAACAGTAACCAGACCACTTCGGTGCTTATCACGCTGCGCTTCATTCTTTGCGACCAGCTGACGTGGCCGATTTCTACCGTACCGTTGGCGCGATCGATCGCCATCAGGCACACCACGCCCACCGCGCGTTCGCTGCGTGCATCAATCACCGCATACGGCACCAGCCCGCTGTCATCCACTTTGGCCTGGAGCCAGCTTTCGGTTGCTGCAATGGAGACTGGACGCACGCTGCCAAGCCAGGTCCAGTCTCGTTCATCTTCAGCCAGCGCAAATGCCTCGTATAAATCTGCGGCGTGCCGGGCCACGATGATGGGCTCCAGCCGACAGCTTCGGCCTGCCAGCATTTTCCGCTCAAGCTCCCTGGCACCGTGCCAGTCTGGCACGATATCGCCCACCCATTGTCCGTACTCGTTTAACTCCGCCACGATGTGCTCCCGCTGATATTGTTGAGGATGGTTATAGCATGCGTGCCACCGCTTCGGCCAAATCCAGCCGGCAATCTGGCGGCCAGGGGCATTTTGTCTCCTATACTGACAAAAAGCCGCTACCGGATCTCGCTATGTCACTTCCCGACTTTCACGTCTCCGAACCGTTTACCCTTGGCATTGAGCTGGAACTGCAGGTGGTTAACCCGCCGGGTTACGATCTCAGCCAGGATTCCTCTGCGCTGATTGCGCAGACGCAGGGCGCGCTCGCCGCCGGGGAGATTAAGCACGACATCACCGAAAGCATGCTGGAAATCGCCACCGGGGTGTGCCACGACATCCATCAGGCCAGCAGCCAGCTTTCGGCGATTCGCCAGACGGTGCTCGAGGCCGCCTCGCGCCAGCACGTGCAGATTTGCGGCGGCGGGACGCATCCTTTTCAGAAGTGGCAGCGTCAGGAAGTGTGCGATAACGAACGCTACCTGCTCACGCTGGAACAGTTCGGCTACCTCATCAAGCAGGCAACGGTGTTCGGGCAGCACGTGCACGTTGGCTGCGCCAGCGGAGATGACGCGATTTACCTGCTACACGGGCTCTCGCGCTACGTTCCGCACCTGATTGCGCTCAGCGCCGCGTCCCCATATTTGCAGGGCGCAGACAGTAAATTTGCCACTTCACGTCTGAACGTCTTTTCCGCTTTCCCCGATATGGGCCCGATGCCGTGGGTGGCAAACTGGCAGGGTTTCGAAGGATTGTTTCGTCGACTCAGCTATACCAGCATGATCGACAGCATTAAGGATCTGCACTGGGATATTCGCCCGAGCCCTCACTTTGGCACGGTGGAGGTCAGGGTGATGGACACGCCGCTGACCCTCGCGCACGCGGTGAATATTGCCGGGCTGATTCAGGCTACCGCCCGCTGGCTGCTGGAAACACGTCCGTTTAAGCATCAGGAGCAGGACTACCTGCTGTACAAATTTAACCGCTTCCAGGCCTGCCGCTATGGGCTTTCAGGCGTGCTGACGGACGTTCATAGCGGGGAGCAGCGTCCGATTGCCGAAGATATTCAGCGCCTGCTGGAAAAGGTAGAGCCCTGGGCCGACAAGGCCGGAGCGGGTAGCGCCATAGAGGCGCTGGAGCGGCAGGTGAAGCAGGGCTACAGCGAAGCCTATCGAATGCGCGAATTTATCTCATCCGGCGGCTCGCTGATTGCCCTTGTGGAAAAGCATTGTGAGATTTGGGCGGCTTAACCTGCGCGCCTTATACTATCTCATTCACACTTATGCATTTTATGCATAAGCTAAGCTGAATTTTGACTTTACCTGAATTCGCCCGCGGCGCTAACGTAGCGGGGCTTATAAAAAACACAAAACCTCACTTTTTCAGGGATCGTCATGACAAAAAAAATTCTGCCTTTGCTGCTGGCGATGCTGTCAGCCGCGTCTTATGCCGCCACGCCGCCCAATACGCTGATCGTCGCTCAAGGTCTGGACGATATCGTCAGTCTCGATCCTGCGGAAGCTAACGAACTCTCCAGCATCCAGACCGTGCCGAGCCTGTATCAGCGCCTGGTCCAACCCGATCGCGATAACCCGGCGAAAATCATGCCGATCCTGGCAGCCAGCTGGGAAGCCGACGCGGCAGCAAAGACCCTGACGATCAAGCTGAAGCCGGATGCTAAATTCGCCTCCGGGAACCCGCTGCGTCCGGAAGACGTGATCTTCTCCTGGTCCCGCGCAGTGAAGCTGAACAAATCCCCCGCCTTTATCCTTAACGTACTGGGCTGGGACGCAGGCAATATCGATGGCCAGTTAAAGAAAGTTGACGACCATACTTTGCAACTGCACTGGACGGCGGACGTCAGCCCGGCCGTGGCGCTGAACATTCTCTCCACGCCGATTGCCTCCATTGTGGACGAGAAGCTGGTAGCGGCAAACGTCAAAGGTGATGACTTTGGCAACGCCTGGCTGAAGATGCACTCGGCAGGCAGCGGCGCGTGGAAAATGCGCGTCTATCAGCCACATCAGGCAATCGTGCTGGATGCCAACGATACCTCACCAACCGGTGCGCCGAAGCTGAAAAACATCATCATCAAGAACGTGCCCGATCCGGCCTCGCGCCGCCTGTTGATCCAGCAGGGCGACGCGGATGTCGCTCGCGACCTCGGTGCTGATCAGATTAGCGCCCTGCAGGATAAGCCTGGGATAAAAGTGCTGAGCATCCCCTCTGCGGAACAAAATTACCTGGCGTTTAACACCGGCAACAGCGCTAATCCGCTGCTGAATAACCCGGCGCTTTGGGAAGCCGCGCGCTGGCTTGTGGACTATGAAGGGATCACCAAAGATCTGCTGAAAGGCCAGTACTTCGTGCATCAGAGCTTCCTGCCGATCGGCTTCCCGGGGGCGCTGGAGAACAATCCGTATAAATTCGATCCGGCGAAGGCCAAAGCCATCCTCGCGAAAGCGGGCATCAAAGACGCGCACTTTACTCTGGATGTGGAAAACAAGCCGCCGTTTATCACCCTTGCCCAGTCGATGCAGGCAAGCTTTGCGCAGGGCGGCGTGAAAATCGATCTTCTTCCTGCCGCAGGCAGTCAGGTCTACGCCCGCGTGCGTGCCAAACAGCATCAGGCCGCTATTCGCCTGTGGATCCCTGACTACTTCGATGCCCACTCCAACGCCAGCGCCTTCGCGTGGAACGACGGTAAGTCCAGCACCGTCGCGGGGCTGAACGGCTGGAAAATTCCTGAACTCAATCAGCAAACCCTGGCCGCCGTTGCCGAGCCTGACCCGGCCAAGCGGCTTGGGCTGTACACAAAAATGCAGGAAGAACTGCAGCAGAGCTCCCCTTACGTCTTTGTTGACCAGGGCAAAACCCAGATAGTGATCCGCGACAACGTCAAGGGCTATCAACAGGGCCTGAACGCCGATATGGTCTGGTATGACCGCGTAACCAAATAGCCGCCGCCCTTCCCCCTCTTCGGTGCGGAGAGGGGCTTTTGCACATCCTGAGATAACGAGCTTTCATGCCACACATCACTCGCGCGCTCCAGTCGTTGTTGACCCTGGCGCTGACGCTCTTCGGGCTGCTGCTGATCACCTTTTCGCTCTCCGCGCTGTCGCCGGTCGACAGGGTACTGCAGATCGTTGGCGATCACGCCAGCCAGTCCACCTACGATCAGGTTCGCCACCAGCTTGGGCTGGATCAGCCGCTGCCGCTGCAGTTCTGGCACTATCTGGCCAATCTCGCACACGGCGATTTAGGTATTGCCAGCAGTACCGGGCAGCCCGTGCTGCATGACCTGCTGTCGGTCTTTCCCGCAACGCTGGAGCTTGCCACGCTTGCCCTGATACTGGGCGCTCTGCTGGGCGTTGCCGCAGGAGTACTCTGCGCCCGTTTCGTCGGCACACCGTGGGATTTAGCCATGCGAACCTTTACGCTTTTGGGCAATTCTGTGCCTATTTTCTGGCTCGGGCTGCTGATGCTGGCGCTGTTCTACGCCAGGATGCAATGGAGCGCCGGGCCGGGCAGGCTGGATGATATCTACCAGTACACTGTGGACGCGAGAACCGGGTTTGTGCTGATTGATACCTGGCTGTCCGGCGATATGGCCGCCTTCAAAAACGCCTTCGCCCACCTGGTGCTTCCGGTGCTGCTGCTGTCCTACTATGCGCTGGCAAGCATCACTCGCCTGACGCGCTCAGCCTGCCTGAGCGAGATGAACAAAGAGTACATCCTGTTGGCCCGGGCCAAAGGGGCAGGCGAGATGTGCATTCTGCTTCGCCACGTGCTGCCGAATATTCGCGGCACGCTGCTGACGGTGATTGCACTGGCCTGGACCAGCATGCTGGAGGGCGCGGTGCTGACCGAAACGGTCTTCTCATGGCCCGGAATAGGCCGCTACCTGACCACCGCGCTGTTCGCCGGAGACACCACGGCGATTATGGGCGGCACGCTGCTGATTGGCGTCTGCTTTGTGCTGATCAACAACCTCACCGATTTGCTGGTGCGCCTGACCGATCCGAGGATACGCTGATGCCTGGCTCTCTTTTTCTTCGACGCCTGCGCCGCTCCCCAGCGGCCTTCTTCGGCCTGCTGGTTATCACCCTGCTGCTGCTGATTGCGCTGTTTGCGCCTCTGCTTTCCCCACTCGATCCCAACTGGCAGGACGCCGCCGCCCGTTTACAGGCACCTGGCGCTCAGCACTGGTTCGGCACCGACAGCTACGGGCGCGACCTGTTTTCGCGGCTGATTTACGGCACGCGTCCGGCGCTGGGCCTGGTGGGACTGGTGACCCTGATTACCCTGCCGGTCGGCCTGCTGGTGGGGATCCTCTCCGGTTACTACGGCGGCTGGATGGAGCGCGTGCTGATGCGCTTTACCGACGTCGTGATGTCGATGCCAAGGCTTATCCTGGCCTTCGCCTTTGTGGCCATGCTCGGCCCCGGTCTGGTCAATGGCGCCCTGGCGCTGGCGCTGACCACCTGGCCTGCCTACGCTCGCCAGGCACGTAGCGAAATTCAGCGCCTGCGCCACAGCGATTACCTCGCGGCGGCGGAGATGATGGGTATTCGCGGCGGGCGTTTGCTGGTGGGACATATTCTTCCGTTGTGCCTGCCGTCGGCAATTGTGCGCCTGGCATTGGATCTGGCGGGGATTATTCTTGCCGCCGCCGGGCTCGGCTTTCTCGGTCTCGGTGCCCGCCCGCCGATGGCGGAATGGGGGGCGATGATCGCCGACGGCATGCAGGTGATTTTTGACCAGTGGTGGATAGCCGCCATTCCCGGCACCGCCATTCTGCTGGCGAGCCTTGCCTTCAACCTGCTGGGCGATGGCCTGCGCGATGTCCTGGAGCCACAACATGACTGATCCCTTAATCACCATTGACGCTCTGAGCGTCGATTACTCCGGCACACGCGTGGTCAACAATCTGAGCTTCAGCCTTGGCAACGAGCGGCTGGCTATCGTGGGGGAGTCCGGCTCGGGCAAATCCATGACTGCCCGGGCGCTGATGGGCCTGGTGCGTAAACCGGGCATCGTCAGCGCACGGCGCCTGAACGTACTCGGTCATGACGTGCTGAACCTTTCCTCCCGGGACTGGCAACGGCTGCGCGGCAACGGTATCGCTATGGTGCTTCAGGATCCGCGCTATGCCCTGAACCCGGTGAAATCCATCTTTAACCAGCTCGAAGAAGCCCTGACGCTGCATCAGCAGCTCAGCCGCCGAGAGCGTAAAGAAGCCGTGCAGGAAATCGTTCATGCGGTCGGCCTGGAGAGCACGGTGCTAAGCCGCTATCCCGGAGAGCTTTCTGGTGGTATGGGCCAGAGGGTGATGATCGCGATGGCGCTCATCAACAATCCACGGGTGCTGATTGCCGATGAACCGACTTCCGCCCTCGATGCGCGCCTGCGTCATCAGATTCTGGATCTGCTGGTCGGCCAGTGCGAGCAGCGCCAGATGGCCATGCTGCTGATTAGTCACGATCTGCCGCTGGTCGCGCAACACTGCCACCGGGTAATGGTGATGTATCAGGGAGAAAAGGTCGATGATATGCCCGCAGGCAGGCTGCCCGAAGCCACTCATCCTTACACCCGTACGCTGTGGACCTGTCGCCCTGACGCCAGCACGTTCGGGCAGATGCTGCCGACGCTGGATCGCAGCCGCAGCTATACGGAGGTGAACCATGGCACTGATTGAACTTAGCCAGCTGCATGTCCGCTTTGGCAGCAAAGTGGCCGTTTCGGGTGCTGATTTTTCCGTAAACGCCGGGGAGACCTTCAGCCTGATTGGCGCTTCCGGCTGTGGTAAATCGACAATCCTGCGCGTGCTGGCCGGGCTGAACCGCGACTGGCAGGGCTCCGTGCGTCTGTTCGACAACGCGCTCACGCCGGGCATGCGTTTCCAGGGCGCGCTGCGCCGGAACGTGCAAATGGTCTTTCAGGATCCTTACGCCTCCCTGCACCCGAATCACACTCTGTACCGGACGCTGGCCGAGCCGCTGCAAATCCTGAAAGAAGCCCACATCGACGACAAGGTGAAAACCGCCCTGCAACAGGTTGGCCTGCCTGCCGATGCGCTACAGCGTTATCCGCATCAGCTGTCCGGCGGCCAGCGCCAGCGCGTGGCGATTGCCCGGGCCCTGCTCCTGCGCCCGCAAATCCTGCTGCTGGACGAGCCCACTTCCGCGCTGGATATGTCGGTGCAGGCGGAAATTCTCAACCTGTTGAACCGGCTGAAGGCAGAGCATGGTATGACCTACCTGTTGGTCAGCCACGACGCGGACGTCATTGCCCATATGTCTGACCGCGCAGCGTATATGACCGATGGCGTTATCCAGCGCTTTTACGACCGTCCGGCGCTGCTAAACGGCGAGCACCGGATGACCTGACGTTGGCCCTGAGCGGGCAGCTTAGCCTGCCCGCTTATGCCCCCACTCGCGCATGTGCTGGAACAGCACGTACAGCGACGGGATAAATATCAGCCCGATGACCGTCGCCACCAGCATGCCGCTGAACACCGTGGTGCCGATAATCCGACGGCTTTGCGCACCCGCCCCGCTCGCCAGCATCATCGGCAGCACGCCAATGATGAACGACACGGCAGTCATCATCACCGCACGGAAACGTCGCGTTGCCCCTTCGCATGCCGCCTCGACGATCGACGCCCCGTCATCGCGCCGGGTTCGGGCGAACTCAACTATCAGGATCGCATTCTTCGCCGCCAGTGCAATCAGCAGCACCAGGCCTATCTGCACGTACACATCGTTGGCGTATCCGGCAAACCAGAGCCAGATCAGCGCCCCGCCGATGGCGAACAGCACGGAGAGCATGACGCTGCCCGGCAGCGTCCAGCTTTCATACTGCGCCACGAGGAACAGCCACGCCATCACCACCGCCGCCAGCACAATCCATACCGCCTGGCTCCCGGTCTGCCGCTCCTGCCAGCTCATGCCGCTCCAGGCATAGTCATAGCCCTGCGGCAGATTCGTCGCCAGAATTTGCTCCATCGCCGCCATTGCCGTGCGGCTGCTCACGCCTTCCGCGGCAGATCCGCTCACCGCCACCGACGGAAACTGGTTGTACTGCTGCAGGAACGGTGCCCCCACGACGGGCGTGATGGTGACCAGATTGCTCAGACGTACCCGCTCCCCGCTGTTACTGCGCACGTAGAGATCGCTGATTTGCTCTGCACGCTCGCGCCACTGCATTTCGTTCTGCATCACCACGTGCCACACGCGGTTGTTGATGCTGAAGTCTCCGGCGCGGGTGCCGCCAAATGCGGTCTGCAACGTACTGAAGATCCGCGATACCGGCACGTCCAGCCGGGCTGCGCGCTCACGATCAACGCTAAGAGAGAGCTGCGGCACGGTGCTGCTCCAGGTGCTGAATACCCGGCTCAGCTGTGGATGCTGATTCGCCGCAAAGAGGATCTTTTGCAGCGTCTGCTCAAGTGCTGCCGAAGTTTGCCCTTCCTGCGCCAGCAAACGAAGATCGAAGCCGGATGCGGTACCGAGCCCCGGCAGCGTCGGCGGCGCAAAGGCCATGATCGTCGCCCCCGGTAAGGTCATCAGCTGGCGTTGCAGTTCGCCCATTACCCTCTCCAGCGGCTCACGGTGCTGCCACTCCTTGAGCATCACCGACATGAATCCACCGTTGGATGCGCTGGTGCCGTTGAGGATGTTAAAGCCGGAAACCTGAATGACGTCGGCCACCGCCGGGTGGCGTCGAATCATTTCACGCGCCTCGTTCATCACGGCTTCAGTACGTTCAAGCGAGGCAGCTTCCGGCAGTTGAACGTTGGCAAAGAAGTAGCCCTGATCCTCCTGCGGCAGGAACCCTTTCGGCATGTTCAGGAAGCTGAACGTCACCACCAGCGCCGCGACCGTCGTCGCCAGAAGAGCCAGCCATGGACGAAGGGTCAATGCCTTCACCCAATGCTGATAGCCGTTGCGCGTGGCATCCAGACCACGATTAAAGACGCGATAAATCGCCGCCGGACGTGCCGAGCGCGGGCGCAGCAGAAGCGCGCAGAGCGCTGGCGTCAGGGTCAGAGCGACAAGACTCGAGAGCGTCACGGCTGCAGAAAGCGTGACCGCGAACTGACGATAAAGCTCGCCGACAATCCCCGGCAGCAGCGCCACCGGCATGAATACCGCCAGCAGCACCAGCGTGGTGGCGATCACCGGCCCGGCAATTTGCCCCAGGGCTTTCGCCGTGGCGGTTTTGCGATCGAGCCCGTCCGCCATCAGGCTTTCGACGTTTTCCACCACCACAATGGCGTCGTCTACCACCATCGTCAGCGCCAGAATAATCGCAAACAGGCTCAGGGTGTTGGCGCTGTAGCCAAGCCACCAGAGTACGGCAAAGGTGCCCGTTAACGAGACAGGAATAGCCAGCGCCACAATCAGCGTGGCGCGCCAGCTTTGCAGGAACAGCGATACCACAATGACGACCGCCAGCAGCGTCAGGCCGAGCGAAAAAGCAATCTCCTCAATGGTGGCAGCCACAAACCGGGTGGTATCGAACTTCACTTCATATTTCAGATCGTTTGGGAAGCGGGCTGAAAGGATCTCCAGCTCGGCACGAACGCGTTTTGCCACCTCAAGCGCATTCGCGGAAGGCGTCGGGTAAATGCCAAGATAGGCAGAGTCGTGCCCGTTGAGCTGCGCCCCGGAGCTGTAGCTGCGCGAGCCCAGTTCAATCGTCGCCACATCGCCCAGACGCACCAGTTGCCCGTGCTCCCCCACGCGCAGAATGATATTGCTGAACTCATCCGCTTCATTAAGCCGCCCGAGGCCGTTAATCGTCAGCGTTTGCTGCTGTCCGTTGAATACCGGCGGCGTACCGACCTGCCCCGCTGCGCCCTGCACGTTTTGCTCGCGTAATGCCTGGGCGACATCATCTGCGGTGATATTCATGGCGTTCATGCGGTCAGGCCGCAACCAGATGCGCATGCTGTAATCGCGCGCACCAAACATCTGCACCTGGCCCACGCCCGGCAGTCGCGCCAGCGCTTCGCGTACGCGGGTGCTGGCATAGTTGCTGATAAACAGCGGCGTCAGGCTGCTTTGCGGCGAGTAAAGGCTCACGCCCATCATCAGGTTGGTCGCGCGTTTACGCACCTGCACGCCGTTCTGCTGTGCTTCAGCCGGAAGCTGTGCCACGGCTTGCGAAACGCGGTTTTGCACGTCAATGGCGGCAAGATCTGCATCGGTGCCTGCTGCAAAGGTGATACTCAGGCTGTAAGTGCCTTCATCCGAGCTGGTGGACTCCATATAGAGCATGTGATCGACGCCGTTGAGCTGGGTTTCCAGCGGCGTGGCGATGGCTTCGGCCACATCCGATGCGCTGGCGCCGGGCCAGCTGGCGCTGACGTTCACCACCGGCGGCGTGATCTGCGGGTACTGCTCCACCGGGAGCAGCCTGAGGGCAACTGCACCGACGAAAGTCAGCAGCAGGGCAATAACCATCGCAAAGCGTGGACGGCGAATAAAAAACGTCAGCATCGTCTCTCCTTAGCTCAGCGGCTGAACGGCGACGCCGTTACGCAGGCGCTGCGCGCCTTCAGTCACAATACGCTCGCCCGCCTTCAGCCCGTCGATGACGATAAATTGTTGTCCTTGCTGCGCGCCAAGCGTGAGTCGGCGCTGCTGCGCATGACCGCTGTCATCCACGGACCAGGCAAAAAAGCCGTTGGCATCCTGCATCACGGCGGCGGCAGGGATCATCAGCGTCGGCTGTTTTTCCTGAGGACGCAGCCAGATATCCACACTGCCGCCCGGCAGCAGGCGATGCTGAGGATTGGCAAACTCAGCCCGCAGGGTCACGCTGGCGGTTCGCGGGTCGATACGGTTATCCACCGAGGTGAGCGTGCCGGACGTTCTTTCGCCGTTAAGCTGGATTTGCGGCATCCACGCCGCCTTCAGCGCGTTGACGTCCACGTGCTGTTCGCTTTTCAGCCAGAAGGTTTGTTCGTCCAGCGCAAAGGCTATGCGCACCGGGTCAAGCTGCACCACCTCGACCAGCACGCCGCTGGAAGGATTAATCAGGCTCCCCTGATGCACGCTGGCGTGCCCGGCCCGACCGGTGACCGGGGAAATAATTTTGGTATAGCTAAGGGCAATACTCTGCGACTCCACGCGGGCTTTCGCCTGTTCTACGGCGGCGGCGGCCACATCACGCTGCATGCGGGCGGTGTCCACGTCGTTGCGGCTGATGGCCTGGCTGTTGTTGAGGCTCTGATAGCGGGCCAGCAGCTGTTGCGCCTGGCGCAGAGACGCCTGCGCACTTTTCAGCTCCGCCCGGGCGAGCGACAGCGCGGCGCGCTGGGAAGCGCTGTCCAGTTCAAACAGCAGATCGCCTGCGTTAACGTACTGCCCCTCCCGAAAGTGCATTTTTTCAATCATCCCTTCGGTACGGGCACGAATGGCAACGGTATGGATCGCTTCAATGCGACCTGGGATCTGCCGCTCGACGGCGTGTGGTATCTGTTCAACGGTGGTCAGACGCACCGGAATCGCACTGGCTATCGCCGTACTCAGTACGCAGACGGCCAGACCACAGGCCAGTAAGGCGTGGCGAAAAATTTTGTTCATCGGGATCTCCGGTTTGCGCCTCCCCTTCTGCGAGGAGGCGCTTAAGACAGGTTCAGCTCGTTTTACGGAAGCGGCGCGTCAGGCGTTTTTCGATTTCGACCACGAAGAACATCGCCCCCGCCATCGCCAGAGTGATCCCCCAGTAGCGCAGCGGCAGCGCTTCTGTGCCAAACATCATCTGCATAAACGGCAGATAGATAATGGCCAGCTGGAGCAGAAGCAGAACCCCGGTCACCAGCCAGATACCTTTGTTCAGCAGCAGGCCGCGGTTGAGGGAGAAACGGTTGCTGCTGCGGCAGTTGATCATGTAGACCCACTGCGCCGCCACCAGCATCTGCAACAGCACGGTACGGATAAACTCAGGACTGTGTCCGCGCGGGCCAAGCCACGCTTCCAGCGCGAAGGCGCTCAGCGCAATCATCGAACCGACGAAGGCCACGCGCCAGGCGGCAAAACCGTCCATCACATGCTGGCCCGCTTTACGCGGTGGGCGGTTCATGGCGTTGCGCTCGGCCGCCTCAAAGGCAAGACCAAAGGAGAGCGTCGCGGAGGTGGCCATGTTCAGCCAGAGGATCAGCACCGGCGTCAGCGGGATCACGCTGCCTGCCAGCAGGGCGATGATGATGAGCAGCCCCTGCGCCAGGTTGGTCGGCATGATGAACAGAATGGTTTTCTTCAGGTTGTCGTAGACGCGACGCCCCTCTTTCACCGCGCTGGCGATGGTGGCGAAGTTATCGTCCGTCAGCACCATGTCGGCGGCCTCTTTGGTGACTTCCGTGCCCTTGATACCCATCGCGATGCCGACGTCAGCCTGGCGCAGCGCTGGCGCATCGTTCACGCCATCCCCCGTCATGCCTACGATTTCCCCCTCGCCCTGCAACGCCTTCACCAGACGCAGCTTATGCTCAGGGCTGGTGCGGGCAAAAATGTCGTACCCGACGGCGGCCTTTGCCAGTTCGGCGTCATCCATGTGTTCAAGCTGGTAGCCCGTCATCGCCTGCTGGCTGTTGCTGATCCCCAGCATCTGCCCGATGCTCATCGCCGTTTGCGGGTGATCCCCGGTGATCATCTTCACGCGGATCCCTGCTTTCTGGCAGGCGTGGATCGCGTCAATCGCTTCCGGACGCGGCGGGTCCATCATCCCGGCAATGCCGAGGAACACCAGTCCGTTTTGCAGGTCCGAATGCTCAAGCGTCGTGCTTCCTGGCCGGGCTGGCATGCTCGCGGCAGCCACCATGCGCAGACCCTGACGGGCAAAGCGCTCTATCTCCCTCTCCCAGTATTCACGCTCAAAGGCCGCTTCGCCCTGCTTCGTCTGCTGGGTCTGGCACAGCGCAAAGAGCACATCCGGCGCGCCGGTGACCAGCACGCGCTCATCGTTACCGATGCGGTGGTGCGTCGCCATGTATTTATACTGTGAATCAAACGGAATCTTCGCAATCAGCTGTGCGTCAACGTCAGCCATCTGTGCTTTCGCCGCGAGCACCTTCAGCGCCCCTTCGGTCGGGCCGCCGGTGATGCCCCACAGGCCATTGTCCTGCTTCACCAGTTGGCTGTCGTTGCACAGATCGATGGTGCGCAGATATTGCTCCAGCAGGGTTCCGGGCTGGATGAGCACCGCTTCGTTGCTACCCTCAAGGTAGATGTTACCGGTTGGCGCGTAGCTGTCACCGTCCACGGAGTAGCAGCAGTCGGCGGTGATGATGGCTTTCACCGTCATTTCGTTCATCGTCAGGGTGCCGGTTTTATCCGAGCACACCACGGTCATTGCACCAAGGGTTTCTACCGTCGGCAGTTTGCGCACGATGGCCCGCTTGCGCGCCATCGCCTGTACGCCGAGCGAAAGAATAATGGAGATGATGGCCGGTAACCCTTCCGGCACGGCGGCGACGGCGAGGCTAATCAGCGACAGCAAAAGCTCGCTCATCGGCATATCACGCACCGCCAGGCTGAAGACAAACAGCGCCACCATCATCGCCAGAATAATGACGAAAATCGCTTTGCCGAGCTTGTCCATTTGCACCAGCAGCGGCGTACGGGAAGGTTTAATCTCTGCCATCATCTGGTTGATGTGGCCCAGCTCCGTTTGCTGGCCCGTTGCCGTGACTACGCCGCGCCCGCCTCCGCCGCTGACCGTCGTGCCGGAGAAAAGCATGTTAGTACGATCGCCCAGCGGCAGTTCGCCGCTCAGCACCTGCGTATGTTTGTCCACCACGGTGGATTCGCCGGTCAGAATCGCTTCTTCTACCCGCAGATTGTGGGCTTCCAGCACGCGCATATCCGCCGGAATGCGGTCGCCCGCACGCAGCAGGACAATGTCGCCAGGCACCAGATCGGCAGTGGAGACGGTTTCATGTTTGCCTTCACGCACCACGACCGCATCGCTGGAAAGCATATTGCGGATACTTTGCAGCGACTTCGCCGCGCTGCTCTCCTGAAGGTGGCCGATGAGGGCGTTGATGACGGTGACGCCCAGAATAACCAGGGTATCAATCCAGTGACCCATCGCCGCCGTCAGCGCGCCTGCGGCCAGCAGGACATAAATCAGCACATCATTGAAGTGCGCGAGGAAGCGTAGCCACGCCGGTTTGCCTTTCTGTTCCGGCAGCGAGTTTGGCCCAACGGCGTTCAGTCGCGCCTGCGCCTCTGCGGCCATCAGGCCCTCGTTTTGGCTTTGTTGTTCGCTCAGGACCTGCTCGCAGGTTTGCTGATAAGCGTGTTCAGGGCGGCCATCGCCAGATGGCCGGCTTTGCGAGGTATTCATTTTAGTCAAAATACGATTCCTTATAATTTCCCGGAAGCAAATAACCTGAAGTCAATTTCGGGCCGACATTTAAAATGTTTAAATAACGTTTATCTTGCTGTGAAAAAAAATTGATCCAACGCAATAATAAACCCCGAACAATATTCAAAACTGCGTTCATCAATTTATTGATTGATATAATACCGCGACTTTTTAAACCATTATTAAACGAGGTTATCTATGTCAGGAACCTATCCTGCACGCCGCCTGGCGCTATTTATTGCAGCTGCAATCGTGATTGCCACTCTGGTGGGATACAGCACTTATATGTTCGTAAAGCTGCTAACTTAATTATAACGTTAGTTTACATATCAATTTATATTGGCGAATTTAAAACTTTATTTATAGAGAGAGATGAGATTTCATCTTTTTGCCGTGCGAAATATCGCACAAGAGATGAATATTGCGTTACGGAGGAATTTCCCGGACAATGTATTTTTTAACTACCGATTAACATCATAATGAAACATCCGCTCGACCCCCTCATCACCGCTGGCGGCATTTTGCTGATGGCCTTTCTCTCCTGCCTGCTGCTGCCCGCCCCTTCCCTGGGGCTGACGGTGGCGCAAAAGCTGGTCAGCGTGTTCCACCTGATGGATCTGAGCCAGCTCTACACCATTCTGTTCTGCATCTGGTTTTTGCTGCTCGGTGCCATCGAGTTTTTCGTCCTGCGCTTTATCTGGCGTCGCTGGTTCTCACTGGCGAACTAAGCCTGCGAAATCACGCATCCCGTCCACCAGCGCTTCACACCATGCTGCATAGTCGTGCCCGCTGGCGTAAGGGTGGAAGCTGACGCGATAGCCTTTGTCGCGCAGCACCTGTTCAAACTCAAGAGTGTTAGAGTAATTGCCGCCGCCGGGGCCGCTGGTTTCGAACGTGCCCGCCTGCAGCCAGAAGCGAATCGGATAGCGCGGAGACTGCTGATACTGGTGCGTCAGCCAGTCGGAAGCTTCACCTTTCGGCGCCCACCAGTAAGAGCCGGACAGGCTCAACACGTTGCCAAACAGGCGCGGGTAGCGCAGCGCCACCCACGATGCCGCCAGGCCACCATAGCTCGACCCCGCCAGCACCGTTTTCTGCCGCTGCAGGTTAAGCCCCTGACGGTGCAGCCACGGCAGCAGTTCGTGTGCCATAAAATCGGCAAAGCTCGGATTTGGGGGCAGCTCAGCACTGCGCCGGGTGTGATCGAGCGTATCGATGAATACCACGTTCACCGGCGGCAGCACGTGACGGGCAATAAGATCGTCGAGCACGTTGGCAAAGTGATAATCATCCTGATACTGCCTGCCGTCGAACAGCAGCAGCGTCCAGCGTGCGGGCTGCGGCAGTCGCGGGCGATAGATTTTTATCTCGCGGGTATTGCCGAGAAAATCGCTGTCGAACGCATGGCGGGTCAACTGACCATACTGAATGGGCTTTTTCATCCTGGCCAGCGTGCAGTAACGGGCAGGGTTGAGCGCCAGCAGCGAATGGCGGTTCCAGCGATCGCCGTCCGGCTGGAGCGTGTTGGGGTTCAGGGGATCGGCCTGGGCGCTGACCAACAGAGCCCGGCGCTGTTGGTGAGGATCGGTACCGATGTGCGGTACGTCAGGCGCGAGCTTGTACTGCATCAGGGTATCGACGGGCACGACGTAGCTGCGAAACCAGACGTCAGAATCATTCAGGCGGAACAGCGGATCGTGCTCACCTGCAGGCGAGCCGAGCAAAAATACGTTTTGCCGTGCCCCGCGCCAGAGAAACGTCACGCGCTTGTGCTGCGCATCCACGGGTTCAATCATTGGCGTGCCTTCAAGTTGGCGTTTTTGCCAGAAGGCTTCCGTGTTGCCGCCAGCGGCAAGCGAGACCGCCAGCTGATGAAGCGTGGGGCTTGCCGGATCCGGGCTGGTTGCCAACGCCTGCGCCTCAGTTTCCTTCATACGCCACTGAAAATGCCAGCGTGCCCCCTCATTACCGTTCAGCACCAGCGTCGAGGGTTGATGAACCGGCAGTGAAAACAGCAGCGTCTGAGTACCGTCCGCCGGACCGCCCTCAATCAGCGTGCGAATACGGCGGTTGTCCCGGTCGAGCAGACGGGCGTCTGTCACGCCGACCAGCGTTGCCTGAACGTAGTTTTCCCCCAGCTCCGGCAGGGCAAAACAGACCTCACCGCTGGCGTCAAATCTGCCCTTTTGCTCTCCCTGAAGAGAAGAGGATTCGCAGGCCGCCGCTGGCAGCGCGCTTAACCCAATCAGTAAACCACTCCACGCCATCTTCATTACGTTAACGTTCCTGTTGTGAGAGAGCAACACGCTAATGCAAATGGGAATGGTTTGCAATATCACTTGAGTATTCCAGGAAGCAGGCGTAAAAAAGCCCGCTTACGCAGGCTCTGTTTTTATACGCTAGTGCGCACGACTTTGATTTTCTTTGCGCCAGGCACCGGGCGGCTGTTTGAAGGTGCGGGTGAAGACTCGAGTGAAGGTCTGCTGTGAGTCAAAACCGTACTTCAGGCAGATATCGTATACCTTCTGATCGGTATCCCGTAAATCTTCTGCCGCGAGCTTAAGCTTGCGCCCGCGGATATAGCGTCCAAGGCTTTCCCCCTTTTGCTGTAGAAACAGGCGCTGCAAATGCCATTTCGAATATCCCGCATGACGGGCAATGTCGTCGATGCGCAGCGGCTGGTGCAAATTGTCGTCAATCCACTCGACGATGGTGTCAATAACCTGAGCGGAAATCGTCATACCTTCCTCCCCTCTTGTGAAACTGCGCGGTGGTTATTCCCACCAGGCACGGAATTGTTGATCGCGATTGGCGACCCACACCGGCTCACCCTGAACCGGCGTTAACAGACGATAATTTTTCCCGGCGCTCGCCTGTGCCAGCCGTTTATACGGATCGTCCCAGGTGTGTTTGGCCAGCACGAAACGCCCGGCGTGGCCCGGCAGTACGGCGCGAGCGTTCAGGTCCACGGCGGCCTGTGCCGTTTCATCCGGCAGCATATGAATGTACTTCCAGTCCTGGTCATACTGGCCGTTCTCCATGATCGCCAAATCCACATGGCCGAACTGCTCGCCGATGGCCTTAAAGTGCGGGCCATAGCCGCTGTCGCCGCTGTAATAGATATTTTGCTCTGGCGTGACGAACATAAAGCTGCCCCACAGCGTCTGGTTGCGTTTCAGGCCACGGCCGGAGAAGTGGCGAGCGGGCAGCACGTGTACCACCAGCTCATCACTTATCTTGACCTGCTGGTTCCAGTCGGCTTCGGTAATGATGGCGCTGTCCATGCCCCAGTAGCGCAGGTGCGACCCGACGCCAAGCGGAGTGACCACGCGTTTGATCTTCGGCATCAGGCCTTTGATCGTCGCGTAATCCAGATGATCGTAATGGTCGTGAGAGATAATCAGCAGGTCGATCTCGGGCATGTTTTCAGCACGCCATGGATACTCGCCTTCAAACGCCTTATTGATGAAGGAGAACGGCGCGGCATAGCTGCTGAAGACCGGGTCGATCAGAATACGTTTCCCGGCAAGCTGTAAGTACCAGGATGAATGACCGAGCCAGATCATGACCTCCTGCTGAAGCGGCAGGCTGGCGAGATCGGTTTTAACCATCGGCAACGGCCGCTCCGGACGCGCGTTTGGGCGCTTTTCGGTTAAAAACTCCCAGATAGCGCGCGGCATGCTTTTCTGCCCGGACCAGCTCGGCGTCGGCTGCTGGTTATGAAACTGCCCGTCGCGATAGTGCGCGGAACCTTCCACGGCGTTTAGCTGTTCGCCCTGCGGCGCTTTGCCAAAACCGGCATTCAACACGAACGGTAAACTTGCTGCACTGGCAATTAACATGATGATGACCACACTTAGAAGAAGACGCTGCATATCCGAACCGAAGAACCGCTCCATCCTGGAGAACGTACTTAGGAGAAAACTTGCTTATGAGTGAGTAAGCACTCATTATAGAAAGCGAGCGAAAGTCGTCAAGGCGATTTTCAATTTTTGACGTTCAACGTTGAAGTACTTCAGGGAGCGTGTTTCAATCGGTGTTTTTTATCGTCGGAGAGGTAAAGTGTAGTGGCTCGTCCTAAAAGTGAAGATAAAAAGCAGGCCTTACTGGAAGCCGCAACATCGGCTATTGCCCAGCAGGGTATAGCGGCCTCAACGGCCCTGATCGCCCGTAACGCGGGCGTTGCTGAAGGAACGCTGTTTCGCTACTTTGCCACGAAAGACGATCTGCTCAACGCGCTTTATCTGCACTTGAAGAGTTCGTTGTGTGAAACCATGCTGGCGGGCATTACGGATGCCGTTACGCCGAAAGAGCTCACACGCTGCATCTGGAACAGCTACATCTCCTGGGGCGTGCGTAACCCGATCGGCCACAAAGCCATTCGCCGCATGGCCGTGAGCGAGAAAATCACCGCCGACACCAAACAGCAGGTCACGGACATGTTCCCTGAGCTGCATAAACTCTGCCAACGCTCGGTGCGCAGCGTGTTTCTTTCCTCCGAGTTTCAGGCGTTTGGCGATGCGCTGTTTTTATCGCTTGCCGAAACGACCATCGAATTTGCCAGCCACGAGCCGGAGCGCGCCAGCGACTTAACCGCACTCGGGTTTGAAGCCATGTGGCTGGCCCTGGCCGAGGAAAATCCCGCATGAACGGCGAGGCATTAGCCAAACACGCTCATCAGTTCGCCCTTGAGCTTCCCTTCACCGAACCCTCCTGGCCGTTCGGGCCGGGGTGTGACGTTTATCTGGTCGGCGGGAAAATGTTTATGCTTGCCATGACGCTACGCGGGCAACCGATTATCAATCTCAAAGCCAAACCGGATAACGTGCTGCTGCATCAGGAGATTTATAAAAGTATCGGGCCGGGCTATCACATGAATAAAAAACACTGGATAACCGTTTACGGCGGCGATGATATCAGCCCGGAGCTGATCGAAGGGTTAATCACCGACTCCTGGCACTGCGTGGTGGATAAGCTGCCAAAACGTCAGCAGAAGATGATGCGGCCCGCCTGATTTATAGCTAAAAACAACAAGTGTTTTCGCACTATTCTCTCTTATCAAACGCCCGCTCTCCCTGTACTCTCCTCCCATCAATCTGCCCTAAGGGGCTGTTATCTCTTGAGGAGTTATCATGGACATCATTTCCATCGCTTTAAAACGCCACTCTACCAAGGCTTTTGACCCCGGCTTTAAGCTGACCGCTGAGCAGGCCGAAAATCTGAAAACCCTGCTGCAGTTCAGCCCATCCAGCACTAACTCGCAGCCATGGCACTTCATCGTGGCAAGCACCGAAGAAGGGAAAGCCCGCGTGGCGAAATCCGCCGCGGGCGGCTTCGTCTTCAACGAACGCAAAATGCTGGATGCCTCCCACGTCGTGGTGTTCTGCGCCAAAACGGCGATGGACGATGCCTGGCTGGAAAAAGTCGTCGATCAGGAAGAGGCCGATGGCCGCTTTGCTACGCCGGAAGCCAAAGCAGGCAACCATAAAGGCCGCACGTTCTTTGCTGACCTGCATCGTAAAGAGCTGAAAGATGACGCGCACTGGATGCAGAAGCAGGTTTACCTGAACGTGGGTAACTTCCTGCTGGGCGTAGCCGCAATGGGCCTCGACGCGGTGCCAGTCGAAGGGTTTGATGCCGCGGTGATGGATAAAGAGTTCGGCCTGACCGAAAAAGGCTTTACCAGCGTTGTGGTAGTTCCGGTTGGCCGTCACAGCGTGGAGGATTTTAACGCCAAACTGCCGAAATCCCGCCTGCCGCAAAGCACTACGATCACCGAGATTTAACGGATTTGCCCGGCGGTGCTGCATTTGCCGGGCCTGGATAACAGGTTACCAGGAAGCCCCCTCGGGCAGTGTTAATAAAGCTGAATGGTCGGCGATTCCACGCCGCAGGCCAGCGCGTAGCGCGTGAGGGTATCGAGGCTGGCACGCGTCACGTTGGCCTCCATTAGCGCATCGGGCAATCCATAGCAGAACGGAAGTGCAAAACGGGAAGCGTGCTCGAGAAAAAACCAGTGAAGCTGATGGACTACTTATTTTCCTGCCCGCCCGCATGCCAGATTTTTTCAGCATATTTGCCAAGGGCCGCCAGAGAAACGGCGAGGATCAGGAAGAACACCACTTTATGCATGCCGTCCCAGAAGTATTCGAAGAAGCGGGTGTAGAGGTTGAGGGCGAGGAACGTCAGGCCGAAGCCGCGCAGCATGCCGTCGTCGGTTTTCAGGCTGATATACACGCAAACGCCAGCGGCGACGGCAAATAACAACGCCCACGGCAGCAGCTCCGCATGGGTTGAGCTGTACCAGCTGTCGGCATCATAGTTGCCGAAAATCGACATGATCCACAGCGCGATAAACAGATACGTCAGCCCCATCGCTTTGCTGACGGTAAACAGATTACGCCCCCGCAGAATACGGCCCAGCAGCAGACAAGCCGTCAGCAGAACGCCGCCGAACAGCACAAAGCGAATCGGGAAGTTCATCCCCAGCCAGTAAGCGCCCCAGCCGGACATATAGCCCGTTTCCGCGCCAAACCAGTTGCCCAGCGCGAGCAGGAAAAACAGCCAGACCAGCGACGAACGGCCGAGCCACCCCACCACGCCGTAAATAGCGCAGCCCACCAGAAACAGCGGTGCAATGTGGCCGCTGCCGTCATCGAGCCTTTCCCCCAGCTGCCAGAGCATCAGCGCGGTAAAGACCACGCCGAGAAACAGAATGGCTTCGGTGCTGTAGTGCCATTGGCTCTCGCGTCGCTGGCGCCGGAAGCCCCACAGGTAGCAGAGCGCGCCCAGCAGCAGCGGCACGCCAATGCGCAGCAGGCCAGAATGTGAAAACAGTGAGTAAAGTACCGCCATCAGATAGCTGTCGGCAAACAGGCTGCCCAACGCGATGAGCACACAGGCCAGCGCCGTCCAGAAGGCATAGCGGCTGAGGCGTTTCCAGTCGAAAAGCTGTGGCTTAAGGGTAGCCGCAAGCCGCGCCTCTTCGTCCGGGCTTAGTGCGCCCGTTTGCTGCCAGTCGGCCAGCGCCCGGCGAATAATGCGTTCCTGTTTACGGGGGACGTTCATCTCTTTCCCTGAAAGTAAGCGGGCGATTAACCCTGTTTATCGAGCCACGCCAGCGCCTGCTCCCCGGCTTCATCAACCGGGAGATAGACCAGCAATCGTGATCCATTACGCGGGGCGGAATACCAGTACATTTGTTGCAGATTGAACATCCCTAACTGCGGATGATTGAACATTTTGATCTGATTCTCCACGCCGCGCACGTCGTATCGCTGACGCCAAAGCGATTCAAATTCAGCAGAAGCGGCAAAGAAACGTGCAAGCTTGTTCTCCCACTCCGGTTCACCGCGATGCTCCGCCATGGCCGCCCGAAAATAGGAAACAAACGTTGGCAGGACGTCAGGATTCGCAATCCTTGTCCGCCAGGCATCGTTGGTCAGATAAAGATAGATGCAGTTGCGATCTTCGTCCGGGATTGAGGCGAAATCGACGCCCATCAGGCGGCAGAAGCTCTCATTCCAGGCGACGATATCAAAACTGGGTTTCTGAATGCTGGCAGGCTGCGGCATCAGGCTGTCGAGCATTCTGCGCGTTCCGGCGCTGATGCCTTCGCACTGCGGTGCCTGCAGGGATTCCAGCGGCGGCAGCCCGGCCAGCACAAACAGATGTCGGGTTTCCAGCGCGCTGCACTGCAAGGCCTGGGCAATCGCCTGCATCACCAGCGTCGAAGGGTTCACCTCCCTGCCCTGCTCCAGCCACGTGTACCAGGTGACGCCTACGTCTGCCAGCATCGCGACTTCTTCACGACGCAGGCCGGGTGTGCGCCTTCTGCCGCTGCGCGGAAGCCCAAGCCGCTGCGGGTCAAGGCTTTCCCGCCGCGCACGTAAAAAGGCGCCAAGCTGTTTTCGGTTATCATCGTGCCGTGCGGGTGCGGCCTCAACGGGGACGATCAGCGACATGTTACCTCCAGCAGGGTAGTGTCAGTACCAGTATAAGCAGGAACTGGTACCCGTTTATTCATTCAGCGATGCTACGTCCGATCCCTGAATGACGCAATGGAGAACACCATGAATACGTCTGCTGTTTCACCCGGTCGTGCCGGTCTGCTGTTGCTGTTGACCGGGCAGATGCTGCCGCTTATCGACACCTCTATCACCAACGTTGCGCTGGATTCGATTACCCGCTCGCTGCACACCAGCCCGACGCAGCTGGAGCTTATCGTCGCCCTCTACGGCGTTGCTTTTGCGGTGTGCCTCGCCATGGGCAGTAAACTCGGCGACAACTACGGACGGCGGCGGCTGTTTATGTGGGGCGTAGCGCTGTTCGGCGTGGCCTCGCTGCTGTGCGGCATGGCCGGGTCGATTCACTCGCTGCTGGCAGCCCGAACGCTGCAAGGCGCAGGCGCGGCGCTTATCGTGCCGCAAATTCTGGCAACGCTGCACGTCACGCTGAAAGGCAGCGCGCATGCCCGGGCCATCAGCCTGTACGGCGGCATTGGCGGTATCGCCTTTATTGTCGGACAGATGGGCGGCGGCTGGTATCGGCCGATTTCGCCGGGCTTGGCTGGCGGAACGCCTTTTTCATTAACGTGCCGATTTGCCTTATCGTGCTGGCCTTAAGCCAGCGTTACGTACCTGAAACCCGCAGCGAAACGCCTTCAGGTATCGACTGGCCGGGCACGCTGTATCTCGCCGCGATCCTCTGCTGCCTGCTGTTTCCAATGGCGCTGGGCATGGAGCTGCACTGGCCGTGGGCGCTGAAGCTCATGCTGCTGGCGCTCATCCCGTTGATGTGGCTGATGCGCAGCAGTGCGCTGGCGAAAGAAGCCCGCGGGCAAACGCCGCTGCTGCCGCCACGGTTGCTGAAATTGCCGAGCATCCGCTTTGGTATTCTGATCGCGCTGCTGTTTTTCAGCGCCTGGTCCGGCTTTATGTTCTGCATGGCGCTGACCATGCAGTCGGGTCTCGGCATGGCACCGTGGCAGTCGGGCAACAGCTTTATCGCGCTGGGTATCGCCTATTTCGTCTCGGCGCTGTACGCCCCGAAGCTGATCGCACGCTACAGCATGGGCCGTATCCTGCTCACCGGTCTGACCGTACAAATCAGCGGCCTGGTGCTGCTGATGCTCACCTTCTGGCATTTCGGCATGCGCACCCATGCCCTGACGCTGGCCCCGGCGACTGCGCTGGTTGGCTATGGTCAGGCGCTGATCGTCAACAGCTTCTACCGGATTGGCATGCGCGATATTCAGCCAGGGGATGCGGGCGCGGGGAGCGCCATCCTCAGCACCCTGCAACAATCGACGCTGGGCCTTGGCCCTGCGGTACTTGGCAGCGCGTTTCTGGCGCTGGCATCACAGGGAGATTACACCCTCGCTATCGTCGGCTTTCTGGCGCTTGAAGTCGTGCTGATGCTGGCCCTTGGGGCACTGGCGCTGGGCTACCGCCGCCATTTAACCCGTTGCCCAATGCTCACATCATAATCGACGTCGATTTGCATCTTATTCTCTCAGCGGTCATCATGACCGCTGATAAAGAGGAGAAGTTATGCAGGAAATTATTATTGCCCTGAAAAAATGGGGCCTTGAAATAAACCACACCACATCGCTGATGATCGTTTTTGCCATTATCTTTCTGACCGCCATTATCCTGCACGTGATATTACACAGGATAGTACTGCGCACCTTCGAAAAACGCGCACAGGCGAGTCAACATTTCTGGCTGCAAATCATCACCCAGAATAAGTTATTTCATCGGATCGCCTTTACGATTCAGGGGATAGTCGTTCAGGTTCAGGCTGCACTCTGGCTGCAAAAAGGCAGCGACGCTGCAACTATTCTGATGACCTGCGCCCAGCTGTGGGTGATGCTTTATTCCCTGCTGGCGTTTTTCTCGCTGCTCGACGTCTTGCTCAACCTGTCGCAGAAATTCACTTTTTCATCGCAGCTGCCGCTTAAGGGCATATTTCAGGGGATCAAGCTGGTCAGCGCTATTCTGGTCGGCATTCTGATTATTTCGCTGCTTCTGGGGCAGTCTCCGGCGATTCTAATCAGCGGCCTGGGCGCCATGGCGGCGGTCTTAATGCTGGTCTTTAAGGATCCGATCCTCGGGTTAGTCGCCGGTATACAGCTCTCCGCCAACGACATGCTGCGCCTTGGCGACTGGCTGGAAATGCCAAAATACGGTGCGGACGGCGCGGTGACGGACATTGGCCTGACCACCGTTAAAGTGCGTAACTGGGATAACACCATTACCACCATTCCGACCTGGTCGCTGGTGTCTGATTCATTCAAAAACTGGAGCGGTATGTCGGCCTCCGGCGGGCGTCGCATTAAGCGCAGCATTAATATCGATACCACCAGCATTCATTTTCTCGACGAGCAGGAACAGCAGCGCCTTATTCAGGCGAAGCTGCTGAAGCCGTATATGGACAGCCGTCATGAGGAAATTAGTCAGTGGAACGAAGAGCACGGCAGCGACGAGTCGATTCTTAATCGGCGTAAAATGACCAACGTCGGTACCTTCCGCGTTTATCTGAATGAATATCTGCGCAATCATCCGAGAATTCGCAAAGATATGACCTTAATGGTGCGTCAACTGGCACCCGATGCCAACGGTTTGCCGCTGGAGATATATGCCTTTACCAACACCGTAGTGTGGGCAGAATATGAAGGGATTCAGTCCGATATTTTCGACCATATTTTCGCGGTGGTGGAAGAGTTTGGTTTACGCATTCACCAGACGCCGACCGGGAATGATATTCGGTCCCTTTCTGGCGTCACCGTGTAATAAAGAAATCCCGCCAGATGGCGGGATTTCTTTATCAGGCGATCAGGCGCGTTTTCTTAATACCTTAAACGCCACAAACAGGAATACCACCCACGCCGGCAGCAAAATAGCCGACAGGCGCATATCGTCCATCATCAGCATCAGGCCGAAAATCATCAGTAAAAAGGCGATGCACAGATAGTTGCTGGCGGGTGCCCACAGCGCACGGAAGGTCGGCTCACGCCCTTTTCTCCGCTGCGCGTTGCGGAATTTCAGGTGCGCCAGACAAATCATAATCCAGTTCAGCAGCAGCGTGGCCACCACCAGCGCCATCAGCAGGCCGAAGGCTTCGTGCGGCAGCAGGTAGTTCACCAGCACCACCAGCGAGGTGATGGCTCCGGACAGCAGCAATGAATTCACCGGCACGCCGCGATGGTTAACGCGGGTGAGGAACTTCGGCGCATTGCCCTGAACGGAGAGGCCAAAGAGCATCCGGCTGTTGGAATAGACGCCGCTGTTATACACCGAGAGTGACGCCACCAGGATGACAAAATTCAGCGCAGATGCCACCACGTTACTGTCAAGATTATGGAAAATCATCACAAACGGGCTACTGTCAGATTTAATGTTCACCCACGGGTAGAGCGCCAGCAGCACCACCAGCGAGCCGATGTAGAACAGCAGAATGCGGTACACCACCTGATTCACCGCTTTCGGGATGGTGATTTCCGGGTCGCGAGCCTCTGCAGCGGTGATGCCAATCAGCTCCAGCCCGCCAAAAGAGAACATGATTACCGCCAGCGACAGCACCAGGCCGTGCCATCCGGTGGCAAAAAAGCCGCCATGCTGCCACAGGTTGTCGAAGCTCGCATGCTCCCCGCCGTGGCCGCTGAACAGCATCCACAGGCCAAAGCCGATCATGCCGAGGATCGCCAGCACCTTAATCAGCGCAAACCAGAATTCAGTTTCACCATACAGCCGCACGTTCACCAGATTCACGGCGTTGATGATAATGAAGAACGCTGCCGCCCAGATCCAGGTCGGCACCTCCGGCAGCCAGTACTGCATATAAATCCCGGCAGCGGTCAGCTCGGCCATGCCCACCAGGACAAACATCACCCAGTAGTTCCAGCCGGAGAGAAAGCCCGCGAACGGCCCCCAGTATTTATAGGCAAAGTGAGCAAATGAGCCAGAAACCGGTTCTTCAACCACCATTTCGCCCAGCTGGCGCATGATCAAAAAGGCGATGATACCGGCGATGGCGTAGCCGAGGATAACAGCAGGCCCGGCCATCTGAATGGCAGGTCCGATACCGAGAAAGAGTCCGGTGCCGATGGCACCGCCGAGGGCAATAAGTTGAATATGGCGGTTTTGCAGACCGCGCTGAAGCGTCGGTTGTGATTCTGACGCCGCATCCGCTGGCGGATTACCGGATGCCGATGACGCGTTTTTCACGTCGTTCCCCTGTCGCATTTTTCAGAAGGGGCACCTTTTAACACTTCATCCACGATGTCGCAAGTTCCGCCCCGGCGAGTCATCCCGCCGGGACGAGGGTCACATCAGAAATCGTAGCTCATCGTCACCTTCACGGTGCGCGGTTCGCCCTGGAAGATGTAGGTGCCGTAGCTCTCCACACCGGACCAGTATTTCTCATTAGTGACGTTATCCACGCCCACACGCCAGACCATGTCGTTCTGGTCAGCGTTGACGCGCATACGGTAGCGCACGCCAAGATCGAGCGTAGTGTAGCTGTCGAGCTTTTTAGTGTTTGCCGCGTCTGCATACTGTGAACCTGTATAATTCACTTTGGCCGTTGCGGTCAGGCCTTCAATCGGCTTGATGTCATACTCGCCGCCAAGCACCGCGTAGAAGCGGGAGACGCCAATCGCGTCGTTGCCGTCGTTGGTGCCACCAGCGGTTTTGGTCATCTCCGGATCGAGCCAGGTTGTACTGCCGTTCAGGCGCAGGCCGAGCACCGGTTCACCAAACACGTTCAGCTCAATACCGCGGTTACGCTGCTCACCGTCCAGCACGTATTTGTTGTCGCCGTTCAGCAATGCCGACGGCTTTTTGATTTCGAACAGCGCAAGCGATCCGCCCACGCGCTCGTAGTCCATCTTCACGCCCACTTCATTCTGCTTCGAATGCAGGATCCCCATGCTTTCGCCGTAGTTCGCCGCGCCTTTCGGCGCGTTATCGCCCGGCTGCAGCGCTTCGGTGTGGTTGGCATAAAGTGAAATCTCTTTCCACGGCTTGTAGACGATGCCGTAAGTTGGCGTCCAGCGGCTTTCGGTGTAGCGGGAAGAGGTATCTTCGAGGCCCGTAACATTGCTGTAGTTGCGCACCACCACTTTCTGATGACGTGCAGCGCCCGTCAGCAGCACCTGGTCGTCGAAGAAGCCCAGCGTGTCGCTCAGCAGCCAACCTTGCGTGCGGCTGCGGGCGGTCGTCAGCGGGTCGTAGTAGTCTCCGCCGAAATAGGCGTTGTCCGGTTTGGCAACATCGTGGTTATCGTAAATGTTGGTGGTCGGGTTGTTGGCCGACATGCGCCACGCGGTTTTATCCGTTTTGATCTGCGCGGAATAGCCAACGTTCACCTGGTGCGATACCGGGCCTGTGTCGAAGTTACCGCGCAGGCCGCCCATGCCGCTCCACGCATCGATAATGCGGTTGGTATCGAGGCGCCCGACGGTGGCGTCACCGCTTTCGTCAATCAGCTTCGGCGCCGAGTAGCTGCCGATTTCATGGGAGTGCTGCCCACCGAACGCCGCGTAGGTCGTCCAGCTGCTGGTCAAATCGTATTCGGCCTTCGCCATGCCGAACTCGCTTTCAATGTCGCTGTAGCCCCACTTCTGGCTGTAGTTTTTCGTTGTGTCCGGCACCTCGGGAATGAAGTTCACGCCGGTGATGTTGAGCCCCATCTCGCCGCCGTGGAAGGTTTTCTTCTGATAGCCTAAATCGAGTGAAGTACGCAGGCGATCTCCACGGTAATCCAGCCCCAGAGAAGCCAGCGTTGTGCGGCGCTTATCGGCATCGATCGCCGTTTCACCTTCGCGATGCACGAGGTTCACGCGCGCGCCGAACTGGTTGCTGTCGCCAAAGCGACGGCCCACGTCAACCGTGCCGCCGACCTGAGAATCGGAAGTGTAATCCACGCCGACGCTGGCGTTTGGCGCATCTTCCGCACGTTTCGGCTCAAGGTTGATCATCCCACCGACGCCGCTGCCCGCCGCGCCGTTCATCAGTCCGTTCGCGCCCTTGAAGATTTCCACGCGCTCAAGCATCTGGGTGTCCATCACCTGACGCGGCACCACGCCCGGCAGGCCGCCCATCGTCATATCATCGCCGTCGAGTTCAAAGCCGCGAATTTTGTAGGTTTCCGCAAAGTTGCCGTAGCCCTGCACGGACTGCACGCTGGCATCGTTGCTGACCACGTCAGCGATGGTTTTCGCCTGCTGATCTTTTACCAGCTTCGAGGTATAGCCGATAACGTTGAACGGGACGTCCATGGCGTTCTGCTCACCGAGCATCCCCATTCGTCCGCCGTGGGCAACCTGTCCGTCGAGGAACGCAGGCACCAGATCGTTGCCGCCTGCTTTAAAATCGCTGCCTTCGGTGGCCTGAACCACCATGGTTTCTTCGCCTTTTTTCGGGCCAGGGGTTGAGGTGTCCGCCGCAAGAGCGGAGTGTGAAACCGCGCCAATGGCAAGCGCGAGCAGCGTTTTACGAAACGCCGTAAAGTTGGTGTTGTGCATAATTGACTTTTAACGAGGCTAAGTGAAACAAAATGGCCCGTTGCCGGGCCGGTTTTTTTAGTGATTCAGCGCGATGCGCACGACGCGATCGGGCCCATCGGTCGAGTGATCTTTATTGAAGGCCTGCTTGACGGTGACATACAGCGTCTGACCATCGGCGGAGAGGAGCAGGCTGTTTGGATTCGGCTTCAGATCCCAACTCTTTTTCACCGCATAAGAGGTGGCATCGAGGCTCAGCACTTTGCCAGATTCGCGCTGTGACACGTACAGTTCGTGACGGTTAAACACCACCCCAAGCGAATCACCGATATCCAGCTGCTTAATTACCTTGCCGCTATGGATATCCAGCACCAGCGTCGTTTTGGCTTTTGAGTTGTCGGTAACGAACAGGCGGCCGGTGTCGCTGTCTTCGGCGATGTTCAGCAGCAGCGCAGGTTTGTCGCCCAGCGGCTTCCAGCGATGCTCAATGCGGTTGTTGCGTGGATTGATGACCAGGATTTCCCCACCGCCGTTAGCCGCATATATGCGTCCGGTACTGGCCGAATAGTGCAGCCCGGTCATCCATTTGCCGGTGTTTTTGATACGGTTTTTTAATTTGAGCGTTTTCGCGTCCACCACCCAAATCACCGCCGGATCGGCCACCGCACCTACATACAGCGTGTCGTTATGCAGCAGCACCTGGCGTGCGCCGTACGGCAGCCCTTTTTCGTTACGCTCCGGGAACAGCAGGCGTGCTTTTACCTTGCCGTCAGCGGTGTTCAGCGCGCTGATGCCGCCGTCCAGCGAGTTAGTGACGTAGACCGTCTGGCCGTCGTCAGAAATCGTCATGCCGAAGTTTTTCAGATCCGTGTGGCTCGCGCCGAGGGTCTTCAGCGTTTTCGGGTCAAGTTTATAGACCACTCCACCCTGCACGTCCTTAAAGCCTTCAGCGCTGGAAACATACAGCGCATCGCCTTTCGGGCTCAGCGCCATTTCGTAAAGGCCATCGGCAAGGTCGCGCTGGGTCAGCTGTTCAGCTTGTGCGGCAGCCTGTAGCTGCGGTGCGTGTTGCGGGGCTTTCGTGCTCTGCGCAGCACAGCCCGCCAGCGCAAAGGCAAGCGCCATCGCGGTGAGTTGACGTTTCATGAAAAGTTCCCTGCAAAAGATAAATAAAAAAGAGAATGAGAACTATACGTATTATCTTTATTTCTTCAAGCATAAACATTCACGGGGAGAATGGATGGAAATCAGGTATTGAGCGGTTTTTAGAATGGAGGTAAGCAGGTGTCGTCTGCAGGTAAGCTGTGCGGCCTGATGCCCTCTCCCCGGCCAACCTGCCACATGGCGAGGGAGGCTGATACAAAAAAAAATCCTCTCGGGAGAGGATTTTTGCTGTTTGCCTTACCGGGCCCGTCGGGCAGGCTGTCAGGCGTTGTGCAACTGCTTCTCCTGCGCCTCCATTAACGCTAAACGCAGGTTGTCGTTGTTGTCACTTAACAGCTCACGCGAGCGCCAAGCGTCGAGCCCGGTCATGATACTCAGGATTGCCGTGCGGCAATGGTTGTTGCCGTTCGCCAGCGCGACTTTCGCCTGCGCGCGCGGGCAGCCGGTCAATTCCATCACGAGGGCAATCTGCCGCTCCTGCCAGCGCGTGGTGTTACCCTGCACGTCAACCCGCAGGTTGCTGTAAACGCGCCCGCTGCGGATCGCTATCCCGGTGGTCAGCATGGTGAGGATCTGTTTTTGCGCCAGCTGCGCTTTCGGGTTGTTATACCCGGCGACAACCTCCGGCCCGGTTGGCGGCACGACGGCGATATCCGCTAACTGAGCAGCTTCGCTGCTGGCATCCTGAGTCACTATTGCCACTCTCGCACCCAACGACCACGCATGGCGCAGCGCGCCCCAGACCCACGGCGTTTTACCGCTGATGCTCAGGCCGATCAGCATGTCGTTGTTGCTAAAGGCAATCGCTTCCAGATCTTTTACCCCGCGATCGTAATCTGCAGCCGCCAGCTCCGAGGTTTGCACCATCGACTGCAGCCCGCCCGCCATCAGCGCCAGCAGCGAGTGCTTATTGTCCGGCGCAAATTCCCCCGCCGCCAGCACGGCCGCACGGCCCGATACGCCTGCACCAGCCAGTATCACGCGGCCACCGCGGCTCAGCGTTGCCGTCGCGTTGTCCACCAGACGGGTTATCTCCGGCAAACAGGCGGCAATGGCATCGGTGACCAGTCGGTCTTCCCTGTTGATCATCGCCAGCATATCGTGGGTCGAAAGCTTGTCGATCCCGGTGGTTTCGGCGTTGCGACGTTCCATCGCAGAACTCATTGGCTTAATGCTCATGACAACCTCCTTGGTTAGCGTCCTTATTCACTATAAGGTTATTCTGAGCGACAGCCTGCGAGTGCCGTCACGCTTCCCCGCCCGCACGGTAAATTTCCTTTTTTTTACGCGGCTTTAAAAAATCTGCCCCGGCGGCGATAATTACCCCTTTGAGGTTAGCCGTGAGATCGACATGAGCGATTCCCCCCTCGCCGCCGCCCCGCTAAAGCGGCGGATGAAACTCAGTACCCTGGTGACGTTGATGGTTTGCAGCGTGGTAGGCACGGTGCTGATCCTCGTCTGGGCCCTGTGGCTCGGACAGATTGGCAACGCCACGCGCGATGGCGTAAAAGAAACGGCGCTGGCGGTGGCGAGAACGCTGGCGGATTCCCCCGAAGTAAAACGGGGCCTGCTTCAGCCGCCGCAGGATAGCCCCATCGCGCCGCTCGCTCACGCGGTGCAGGCGCGCAACGATCTGCTGTTCGCCGTGGTAACGGACATGCGCGGCATTCGCTATTCGCACCCGGATAACACCCTCATCGGCAAACCCTTTATCGGCGACGATCTCCACCCGGCGCTGGCAGGTCACGAGAGCGTGGCGATTAACCACGGCGTGCTGGCCGAAGCGCTACGCGTGTTTACGCCCGTCTATGACGATAATCACCGGCAGATTGGCGTGGTGGCCATCGGCATTTCGCTCAGCAAAGTGGATGAACAGATAAGCCGCGGACGCTGGGGCGTGATCTGGAGCGTCCTGTTCAGCATGGTCGTCGGGAGCATCGGCATCTGTTTTCTGGTGTGGGTGCTCAAGCGTGAGCTGCTGGGCCTTGAGCCATCCGAGCTTTCAAGCCTCTTTCAGCAGCGCCAGGCGATGCTCCAGTCGCTGAAGGAAGGCGTGATGGCGGTGGACGCCCAGGGTCGCGTGACGGTGATAAACCACGCCGCTCGCCAGATTTTGCTCTCCTCATCAAGCATTGCCCAGGGCGAGCCGGGCCAGGCCCAGCTGCTCAACAACCTCACCGAAGTGGTCGCCAGCGGCGAACCCATTCAGGACAGAGAGCTCGGCTGCAACGGTCGCCTGCTGCTCAGCAATACCGTGCCCGTTCGCAGCCAGGGTCGCGTCATTGGCGCGATCAGCACCTTCCGCGATAAAACCGAAGTCAGCCAGCTGATGCAGCGTCTTGACGGCATGGTCAACTACGTCGATGCCCTGCGCACCACCTCGCACGAGTTCATGAACAAGCTGCACGTGATCCTCGGCCTGCTCAGCATGAAAAGTTACGATAAGCTTGAAGAGTACGTATTGCAGACCGCGCAGACGTATCAGACCGATATCGGCGCCATTCAGCATCGGGTGAAATCACCGGTGGTGGCGGGCTTCCTGCTCGGCAAAATCAACCGGGCAAAAGAGCGTGGCTTTAGCCTCCAGCTGGCCGATGAAAGCCTGGTGCCGGATAACCCGAATGAAAAACAGGTGACGGTGCTGGTGACGGTGCTCGGCAACCTGATTGAAAACGCGCTGGACGCCATGAGCCAGCAGGAAGAAGGCGAAGTGAGCCTGCTGATGCATTATCAGCAAGGCTGGCTGACCATTGAAGTCAGTGACGACGGCCCCGGCATTCCCGAAGCCAATCTGGAGGCCATTTTCGCCAAGGGCTTCTCCACCAAAGGCGAGAACCGGGGCGTCGGCCTGTTCCTTGCCAGCCAGCAGTTAGATGAACTGGGCGGAACGATTACGGTAGAATCCGAGCCCGGCGTGTTTACCCAATTTTTTGTCAGTCTCCCGTGGGACAGTGAAAGGAAGAGTGCGTGATAAATGTATTAATTGTTGATGACGACGCGATGGTCACCGAGCTGAACCGGATGTATGTTGCCCGGGTGCCCGGTTTTCACTGCTGCGGCACCGCTTCCACGCTGGCGCAGGCTACGCTGATGGTCAACGATCCCGCGCTGGATATCGATCTGGTCCTGCTGGATGTCTACATGCAGCAGGACAACGGTCTGGATCTGCTGCCGGCGATCCGCGCCTCCGGGCGGGCGATTGATGTGATCATGATCTCCTCTGCCGCCGACGCCGCGACGATCCAGACCTCCATTCACTACGGCGTGGTCGATTACCTGATCAAGCCCTTCCAGTTCCCGCGGTTTGAAGAGGCGCTTACCGCCTGGCGTGAGAAGAAAAACCTGATGGGGGCGCACGCTTATTACGAGCAGGCTGACGTGGACAGGCTACTGCACGGCGGCACGCCGGAAGTGGCCGACAGCAAAAAGCTGCCGAAAGGCTTAACGCCACAGACGCTGCGCACCATTTGCCAGTGGATTGACGCCCATCCGGGCACGGAGTTTTCGACCGACGATCTGGCAAATGCGGTCAATATTTCGCGGGTATCATGCAGGAAGTATCTGATTTGGCTGGCGCAGATCAACATTCTGTTCACCAGCATTCACTACGGCGCCACCGGGCGGCCGGTCTATCGCTATCGTCTTGTGGCGGAACAGTACGGCCTGCTCAAGCAGTACGGTCAATAAGGCGATAGCTGTCGTCGAGCAGGGTAAAGCGGAACTGGCGACGGGAAGAAAGCACCACTTCCCGCGCTTTGGTGACGAAAATCGCTTCGATATCATCGCGCCCTTTCAGCATCCGGCAGCCCTTCTCCACGCCCGCGCCGTACAGCAACGTGGTCCAGATATCACCGTCGAGTGAGTCGGTGGAGATGATGGTCACGCTGTCGAGTTCGTTATCCAGCGGGTAACCCGTTTGCGGGTCGAGGATGTGGTGATAGCGCTGGCCGTTCTGCTCGAAGTAGCGTTCATAGGTGCCGGAGGTAACCACCGATTTGTTGGCGATTTCCATCGCACCCACCAGCGCATCAGCATTCGAGAACGGTTTTTTCAGCCCGATGCTCCAGCAGCCCTGCGGTGTGCCGAGCGTCTGGACGTTACCACCCAGATTGATCAGCCCTTCAGTCACGCCCTCTTTTTGCAGAAGATCGCGCACGCGGTCGGCGATGTAGCCTTTGGCGATCGCACCGAGATCGATTTCCATCCCTTTGCGGGTTAAGAACACGCTCAGCGCGGTATCGTCGAGCACGACGTCTTCTGGCCTGGTGACGTCCAGCAGGACCGCAATCTCATTCGCAGGCGGCACGCTGTCGCCTTTAAAACCAATGCGCCAGCGTTTGACCAGCGGGCCAATCGCCAGGTTGAACGCGCTGCCGGGCAGCATACTCGCAGCTTTGGCGCATTTAATCAGCTGATACACCGGACGGCTGACCGCCACCGGACGTTCCCCGGCAGCGTGATTGATATCCATCACCTGCGACTGCGCGCGGTTAACGGTCAGCAAATCTTCGTACTGTTTGATAAGGCCAAATACGCGGGAAGCCAGCGGCTCGTTGTGGGAGAAGAGCTTCAGCAGGATGGGCGACCCCATCAGAACGGCGGAATAGCTGTAAACCGAATCGTCTGTTGGCATGGCGGTTGCCCTCATCATGGTGGTGGCTCTTTTGGTGGCGTTTGCCGGATGGGTTGACCCTCACCCTAACCCTCTCCCTCAGGGAGAGGGGACTGATTGTGCACGCAATTAATAACAGCGCCAGTCTGGTTTTCTCCCTCTCCCTTGAGGGAGAGGGCCGGGGTGAGGGGGAAATCTCACCGCCAGCGCCGCTTTTACCGCTGCGCTCTCACCGCAGCCTGATGGCCCGCCAGCGTACCGAAGATAATGATATCCGCTACTGCGTTCCCGCCGATGCGGTTGCCGCCGTGGATACCACCGACCACTTCGCCCGCCGCATAGGCGCCAGGGATAACCTGATGCTCAGCGTTCAGCACCTCGGTATCGGTGTTGATGGTCACGCCGCCCATGGTGTGGTGCACGCCTGGCGCAATCTGGATAGCGTGGAACGGCCCTTCGTTGATTGGCGCACGCAGCGCGGTGGTGCGGCCAAAATCGTCATCGTGCTGTTTCTCCACGAAGCCATTGTAGCGTTCAAGCGTAGCAAGGAAAGCGTGCTCGTCCATGCCCAGCTTCGCCGCCAGCTCGCGCGGTGAGCTGGCGCTGACCACCAGACCTTTTGCGATGTACTCATCCGCCGCTTTGTTTTTCGCTCTCACGTGCTCATCGAAGACGATGTAAGCGAAGTGTTCCGGCAAGGCAATGATTGCCGCAGAGACTTTATCGCGGGTGGACATTTCGTTATAGAAACGCTCGCCCTGCTGGCTCACCAGAATCGCCCCGCCGCCGCGGATGGATTCAGAAATCAGGTATGAGGTTTTCTGCTCAACGGTCGGGTGGATCTGGATTTCGCCCATGTCCACGGTGCCCGCACCGATACGTTCCAGCAATGCGATACCGCCGCCGGTCGCACCTTTGTGGTTGGTAGTCACGAAGCCTTCGAGGTCAGGACGGTATTTCACCACCATCGCGCTGTTAGCGCTGAAGCCGCCGGTTGCCACAACGACGCTTTTCGCCTGCACCAGCACGGTTTCTTTCTCTTCGGTCAGCAGACGCACGCCGCTCACTTCACCGTCGGTAAACAGAATGTCGTCCACGGAGGTGTCGAGCATTACGTCGATACCGCGTTTAGTGACGTTGCGCACCAGGCCGCTGATCAGGTAGCCGCCGACCGCCGATCCATCACGCGGGCGGTGAGTACGGTCAATGCTCATCCCACCGGTGGTGGTGATATCGTTCAGCATGATGCCGCGACGAGCCAGCCATTCGATGGCTTCCGGCGCGTTTTCTACGAAGCGATGCAGCAGCTCCGGATTGTTTTTATTGCCGCCGCCCTTCAGGGTTTCAGCATAGAACAGCTCTTTGCTGTCCTGAATGCCTTTCACGCGCTGGAAGCGGGTTTCCGCGGCGTTCATGCCCGCAGAAGCCTTGATGGTGTTGCCGCCGATGGTTGGCATTTTTTCAACGATCAGCACGCTTGCTCCTTCGTCGTGCGCCTGAATCGCCGCCGCCAGGCCTGCACCGCCGCTGCCGACAACCACAACGTCGTAGTTTTTCGGCGCCAGCTCATCGCCGCCCTCTTCCGCCACGCGCGCTTTAGTGGATTTCACCATCGCTTTGGAAACGGCTTTTTTCACCGCTTCGCTCTGGCTGGTCGCACCGGAGATGGCATCAACGTGCGGAGTGTTGGCGTCCAGGATGCGGGATTTGATCTCTTCAAAGCTGGTCACGAATTCGACCTGCGACGGGCCGGACACCAGTTCGATATCGGCAATGCGGTCGGTTTCGAGGCTGACGTTGATCACCAGCTCGTGGGTATCGTCCTGCACGTTCTCAACGAACACGCCCGCTTTGAATTTGGCTTCGCCCATGCTCATGTCGCGGATCATCGCTTCCACCAGCGAGAAGCGCCACAGCGGTTCCGGGATGTTCAGCGCTTCACGCCGGGTGCTGTCGATGAACAGCTCCAGCTCTTCGCCATTGGCGATACGCTCCGCCCAGTCAGGATAAGCGATGGTTGCGCGGCCAACGGCAATCAGGTCGTAGCCGTGATCGATCCCTTCTTCGGCATCTTTCGCGTTCACTACGCCGCCGACGCCCATCACAGGAACCTGCGCCAGCACTTCAGAACGCTGCGCACAGAATTTTTCAATCAGCGGCGTTGGATCCTGAGTATCGACAATGGACGAACGCAGGCTTGCGCCGAGCGAGAAGTGAAGATAGTCCAGACCGCGCGCCGCCAGTTTTTCCAGCAGGAACATCGTGTCGTCAAAGCGGATGCCCGGGACTTCCATCTCTTCCGGCGAGAAGCGGTAGCCGATGATGAAACTGTCGTCGGCGTACTGGCGCACCATTTTATGCGTGATGTCGAGCACCGCCAGCGGGAATTTTGCGCGGTTGTCGCGGCTGCCACCCCATTCGTCGGTACGCTGGTTGGAATTCGGCGAGAAGAACTGTTGAATCAGGTAAGTGTTCGCACCGTGGATCTCCACGCCGTCGAAACCGGCCTGAATGGCACGGCGCACGCCTTCACCGAATTTGGTGACCATGCCCGCCACTTCTTCCGTGGTCAGCGCAACGGGCGTTGCAGCACCTTCACGCGGAGCAGCGACGGCGCTTGGGCCTACCGGCGTACGACCGCCGATCAGTTTCGGGTCGACCATGCGACCGCCGTGGTAAATCTGCAAAATAGCCTTTGAGCCTTCGGCTTTGATGGCTGTGGCGATTTTGGCGAGGCCTGCTACCTTCTCATCATTATCGATGCCGATAGCGCCCGGGAAAGCGAGACCGAGATCGTCGATGAAGCAGCACTCAACGATGATGGTGCCGATGCTGCCCGCACGCACGCGGTAGTATTCCACCAGCTCGCTGGTCACGGTGCCGTCAAAATAGCCTGTGCAGGTGGTCATCGGCGCCATTAACAAACGGTTTTTCAGCTCGGTGCCGTTTGGCAGAGTGAAGGGGCTCAGAATGCGTTCATTACTGGTCATAATGGAACTCCAGATTTTAAAATTGAAATTTAAGAATTCGGTGACGGGCGCTTTATTCGTTTTATTAAGTGGTCCGATTTCATGCCTCTAATATAATACTTTATTTAGTTTCTAAAGGTATTACGTTAGTTATAAAACTATTTAATACCTGCCATAACATCAATACCACTACAGTATTAGCAAATAAAAATATGATATTTACATCACCGCCAGAGAAAGTAACAATTACACAACCATCATTAACAATAAAACGGCATGACCGACGACATAAAAAACACCTAAATATCAATATATAACACACAACAATCAAACTTAAACGTCATCATCACTGCTTTTATAAATTAACATTTATCCATTATTTTCTTAAATAACCACACACCCCGGAGTGGTTATATAAAAACAAAATAAAGCGTCCAGTTATTTCATTTTTTTGATCTGGATCAATTGCAACGCGTACTGAAAGCGCAATATATAAATAACCAAAATATTTAATTTAGCGCTCCGCTTAATGCGTTAAATCGCTATATCTGAATAGCCTCACGATCGTCCTATATAATTAAAGTAAGTTTAGAAACTAAAAAAAACGATCGGGTGATTCAGAACGGCAAACCGAATTCTTAACTACTTGTCGAGTCTCACTATGAAAGACAAAACTGCAACCCCCGCACCGGCGCCTGCCGCTGGTGCAAAAGCCGGAAATAAAAACCGCCCGCTGATGATGGCGCTGCCGATTATCGTCGCAGTGCTGCTGCTGTTCGTACCGGTACCGGAAGGCCTGCCGCCGTACGCATGGCACTACTTCGCTATCTTCGTGGGCGTGATTGTCGGTCTTATCTTCGAACCGCTGCCGGGTGCCGTGATTGGCCTGACCGGCGTGGTGGTCATCGCCCTGTGCAGCCAGTGGCTGCTGTTCAGCCCGGATCAGATGCTTGAGCCGAAGTTCAAGCTGGCATCCGCCTCCTTTAAATGGGCGGTGAGCGGCTTCGGTAACTCTACCGTGTGGCTGATCTTCGGTGCCTTTATGTTTGCTGCCGGCTACGACAAAACCCAGTTTGGTCGCCGTCTGGCGCTGATTCTGGTGAAATACCTCGGTCGTCGCAGCCTGACGCTCGGTTATGCCATCACCTTCGCTGACCTGCTTCTGGCTCCGTTTACGCCGTCCAACACCGCGCGTAGCGGCGGGACCATCTACCCGATTATCGCTAACCTGCCACCGCTGTATGGCTCCAAACCAAACGACCCAAGCGCGCGTAAAATCGGTTCTTACCTGATGTGGGTGGCGATCACCGCGGCCTGTATCACCAGCTCGATGTTCCTGTCCGCCCTGGCGCCGAACCTGCTGGCGCTGGCGCTGGTGAAAAGCATCGTCGGCCTGAATATCTCCTGGGGCATGTGGTTCCTCGCCTTCCTGCCGCTCGGCGTGATCCTGATTCTGGTGATGCCGCTGCTGGCCTACTGGTTCTACCCGCCGGAAGTGAAAGTGAACAACGAAGTGCCGCTGTGGGCTGCCCGTGAGCTGGAAAAACTCGGCAAGCTGTCGCGCAACGAAATCCTGCTGCTGGTGTTCGTCTGCTGTGCGCTGATGATGTGGATCTTCGCCGCCGACTTTATTGAACCGGCGATGGCCGCCCTGCTGGTTATCGTGCTGATGCTGTGGACCGGCGTACTGAACTGGAACGATATCACCAACAACAAAGCGGCGTGGAACACCTTCGTGTGGTTCGCAACGCTGGTCGCACTGGCTGATGGCCTCTCCTCCACCGGCTTCATTGCGTGGCTGGGTAAAGAAGGTGGCGCGCTGATGGGCGGCATCTCTCCGGGCACCGCAACCATCGTGCTGCTGCTGGCGTTCTACCTGCTGCACTACCTGTTTGCCAGCACCACCGCGCACACCACCGCGCTGCTGCCAGCCATGCTGACCATTGCCTCCACCATTCCGGGCATGAATATGGAAGTGTTCTGTCTGCTGATGGTGACCTCGCTCGGCGTGATGGGGATCATCACCCCGTACGGCACCGGCCCAAGCCCTATCTACTACGGCAGCGGCTATCTGCCAACCAAAGACTACTGGCGTCTGGGTACCATCTTCGGGGCCATCTTCCTCGCCGCCCTGCTGCTGATTGGCTATCCGTGGATGTCGATGATGTTCTAAGACAACGTCACAAATGCCCGGTGGCGCAGGCTTACCGGGCCTACAAACGCATCATTCTTTGAGGTTGTAGGCCTGATAAGCAAAGCGCCATCAGGCAAAAATAACGATTCCGGAATCAATCATTTCAAACTCCCCCTGACGCAACCAGGTCACGGGCAACGTTTATTATGGAGTTGAGTATGTCGAATAAACCGTTTGTGTATCAGACCCCTTTCCCGCTCGCCAAAGACGAAACCGATTACTATCTGCTGAGCCGCGAGCACGTTTCCGTGGCTGAATTTGACGGTCAGGAGGTGCTGAAAGTCGCGCCTGAAGCGCTGACCCTGCTGGCGCAGCAGGCATTTCACGATGCATCCTTCATGCTGCGCATTTCTCACCAGAAGCAGGTTGCGGCAATCCTGACCGACCCGGAAGCCAGCGACAACGACAAATACGTGGCGTTGCAGTTCCTGCGCAACTCGGAGATCGCCGCTAAAGGCGTACTGCCGACCTGCCAGGACACCGGTACCGCCATCATCATGGGTAAAAAAGGCCAGAACGTCTGGACCGGCGGCGGTGACGAAGCCGCGCTGGCGCGTGGCGTGTACAACACCTACACCGAAGACAACCTGCGTTACTCCCAGAACGCCCCGCTGGATATGTATAAAGAGGTCAACACCGGCACCAACCTGCCCGCGCAGATCGATCTCTACAGCGTCGACGGCGATGAATACAAGTTTCTGTGCATGGCAAAAGGCGGCGGCTCCGCCAACAAAACTTACCTGTATCAGGAAACCAAAGCGCTGATTACGCCAGCCAAACTGAAAAACTGGCTGGTTGAGAAGATGCGTACGCTCGGTACCGCAGCCTGCCCGCCGTACCATATCGCCTTCGTGATTGGCGGTACTTCCGCAGAAGCCACGCTGAAAACCGTGAAGCTGGCGTCTACCCGCTATTACGACGGCCTGCCAACCGAAGGCAACGAACACGGTCAGGCCTTCCGCGACGTGCAGCTTGAGCAGGAGCTGATGCAGGAAGCGCAGAACCTCGGCCTCGGCGCACAGTTCGGCGGCAAATACTTCGCTCACGACATTCGCGTGATCCGTCTGCCGCGCCACGGCGCGTCCTGCCCGATTGGCATGGGCGTCTCCTGCTCGGCGGACCGCAATATCAAGGCGAAGATAAACCGTGACGGGATCTGGATTGAAAAACTGGAAGCCAATCCGGGCCAGTACATTCCGCAAGCGCTGCGCCAGCAGGGCGAAGGCAGCGTAGTGAAGATCGACCTGAACCAGCCGATGAGCGAGATCCGCAAACAGCTCTCCGCCCATCCTGTTTCCACCCGCCTGTCGCTGAACGGCACCATTATCGTGGCGCGTGATATGGCTCATGCGAAGCTCAAAGAGCTGCTGGATAACGGTGAAGAGCTGCCGCAGTACGTGAAAGATCACCCAATCTACTACGCGGGCCCGGCAAAAACCCCGGAAGGCTATGCGTCAGGCTCTCTCGGCCCGACCACCGCAGGCCGCATGGATTCATACGTAGATCTGTTGCAGTCCCACGGTGCCAGCATGGTGATGCTCGCCAAAGGCAACCGCAGCCAGCAGGTAACTGATGCGTGTAGCAAACACGGCGGCTTCTACCTCGGCAGTATCGGCGGCCCGGCAGCGGTTCTCGCGCAGCAGAGCATTAAGAGCCTTGAGTGCGTGGCGTATCCGGAGCTGGGTATGGAAGCCATCTGGAAAATTGAAGTCGAAAACTTCCCGGCGTTTATCCTCGTGGATGACAAAGGCAACGACTTCTTCCAGCAGATCCAGAACAAGCAGTGCGCGGGCTGTAGCCAGAAGTAACTCTCCCCCTTATTGCCCGGCGGCGCAAGCTTGCCGGGCCTACAAATTCCGCATTCTGCAGGCCCGGTCAGGCAAAGCCGTCACCGGGCATTTCAACGCCCGCTTGAGTGCCTTATTTTAAGACGCCCAGCCAGGGTTAAATGCGAAGCCGCGTCTTCGGCGTTGCAGAGATATTCTGCCGCCAGGCGGCCCAGCTCGCCGTAGGGCAGCTGGATACTGGTCAGCGGCGGCGTCATCTGTTCTGAAATTTTCTGATCGTCATAGCCCGCCACCAGCATATCCTGCGGGATGTTCACGCCATGCGTCGACAAAGCCTGATAGCAGCCGATGGCCAGCCAGTCGCTGGCGCAGAAAATGGCCTCCGGGCGCTCGTCCAGCGCCAGCAGCGCCACCGTCGCCTGATACGACTCGTTGAACTGCCAGTTGGTCTGCTGCACCCATTCTGCTTTCGGCTCAATACCCGCCTGGGTCAGCGCCGCCTGATAGCCAGCCAGGCGCTGGCGGGAGGCCTCCATCCAGCTTTCACCGGTAATATGCGCGATGCGGGTAACGCCCTGGCTCAGCAGATGGCGCGTCAGCTGGAAGGCGTTGGCGTAGTCATCGGGCACAAACGACGGCAGCAGCGGGGAGTCGGGATCGCGCTGGTTAAGCAGCACCAGCGGCAGCGTCGTACAGCCCTGAAACGCGCTCATGTCCGCCACGCAGGTCACCGGCGAGGCCAGAATAATGCCCACGCAGTTGCGCTTTTCCAGCTGACGAATGATGTTCAGCGCCAGTTCGCTGTCGTCGCCGTAGTCGTAGACCGTCAGCAGCACTTCGCTGCGCCAGGCGGCTTCGCGAGCCTGGCTGATGGCGTCAAGAAACGGGTCATAGCTTTGCAGAGAGCTAATCAGCAGCGCAATCTCTTCCTGATTGTGCGGTGAGTGGATCGCGGGCAGGCGGTCGTAGCCGAGTTCGCCCGCCACGGCAATCACCCGCTGACGCGTCTCGTCGCTAAGTTTAATATTGCGCGACTGGTTGAGGACCAGCGACACCGTAGCCTGTGAAACCCCGGCGGCGCGCGCAATGTCGTTCATCGTGACCTTATTTTTCCGCTTCATATTCCCTGCCCTGCGGCTAACAGAATCAATATCATACCCGCCCTCTTCGTTTTTCGGCAGCGCCATGCGCCTCCGGTCACGTTTCTTTACGCCGGACGGCTGAACTTTGTGACGCCTCTCGCTTTTCTGCGCATTCGCATTTGCTCATTTATCCCCCAACTAATAATTATTAGCTAAATATTATCAGCTATTGAGGTGAGCATGAAACAGCAGTGGACGCAGCAGCAGGCAAACGCGTGGTATCAGCAGCAGGGCTGGCTGTGCGGCTTTAACTACCTGCCTTCTACGGCGGTGAACTGGACGGATATCTGGCAGAAGGAGACCTTCGACGCGCCGACCATTGCGCGCGAACTGGGCTGGGCGGCAGAGGCGGGCTACAACAGCCTGCGCATCAATCTGCCGTTTATCGTCTGGGAGCACGATCGCGACGGCCTGATCGAACGCATCCACCACTTTTTACAGATTGCCGACGACCACGGCTTCCGCACCATGCTGACGCTGATGGACGACTGCGGCTTTTCCGGCGACGAGCCGTACCTCGGCCCGCAAAAAGCGCCGGTGCCGGGCAAACACAACAGCCAGGCGGCGGCGAGCCCGGGACGTGCCAAAGTATGCGATCGCGATGAGTGGCCGCAGATTGAGCGCTACGTGCGCGACATCGTGCGCAAGTTCCGCAGCGATAAGCGCGTGCTGCTGTGGGATCTCTACAACGAACCCGGCAACCGCGGCATCTTCGCCACCGGCACCGTCGAAGTGCAGTACGACGAAAAGCTGGAGGCCTTCGCCCACGAGCTGATGCGCAAAGCCTTCGAATGGGTGCGCGATGAGGACCCAGTGCAGCCGCTTACCGTCTGCGCGTGGCGCTTACCAGCAGAAGAAGAAGGCGAGACGTTTTATCAGCATCCGCTGGATCAAACTGCGCTTGAGCTGTCGGACGTGGTGAGCTTCCACGCTTACACCAACACCGCGCGGATGGTCGCCATCATCCACCAACTGGAACAGCTCGGCCGCCCGATGTTCTGCACCGAATGGCTGGCCCGCCACATCGGCAGCACCATCGAAGAGCAATTACCGCTGATGCACGCCGCCAACGTTGCGCCGTATCAGTGGGGATTAGTGCGCGGTAAGACGCAGACCTGGCTGCCGTGGCCGGTGGTGATGACGAACTCCCCGGACTACTGCCGACTGTGGTTCCACGACGTGTTTGAAGAGAACGGCATTCCGTTCTCGCAGGCTGAAATGCGCCTGGTCCGCAGGCTGAGCAAAATCGGCCTGCACCCTGCCCGTCCATAAAAAATGATGTCAGCGCTCCGGCGGTTCGCCGCCGGGCTTTAAGGTACGCACTATGGCAAATACAATGAAAATACCGTCTCGCGAGTTGTGGTCCTATTTTGGCTATGGTTTAGGTCAGTGTTTTAGCTTTGGTTTAGTGGGTTCGTTCATCAACTATTTTTACACCGACGTGCTGGGCATCTCCGCCCTTGCCGCCAGCACCATTTTCCTGATTGCCCGCGCCTGGGATGCGGTCCACGATCCGCTGTTCGCCAGCATCATGGACACCATCAACAGCCGCTTCGGTAAGTTCCGCCACTTTATGCTGATTGCGCCGCTGCTGATAACCGGCGTCACGCTGCTGTCGTTCTATAAAATCGAGGCCGACACCACCACCAAAATTCTCTACGCTGGCGTGACCTACATTCTGTGGGGCACGCTGTATGCCATTTCCGATATTCCGTTCTGGTCGATGTCGTCGGTGATGACTAACGACTCCGGACAGCGCACCCGCGCGGTCACCGCGGCGATGCTCGGTGTGAATGCAGGCATTGCCTGCGCCAATATCTTCTTCCCGAAGCTGGCGGCCTTTTTCTCACAGTACAGCAACGACAAAGGCTACTTTATGGCGGCGCTGGTGATGATGCTGGTCGGCCTGCCGCTGATGCTGAACGGCTTCCTGCAAATTAAAGAGCGCGTGCCGCCAAGCCCGGAAAAGGTCACCATTCGCGATACCTTCCGCAACCTGAAGCAGAACAAGCCGCTGTTTATTATCCTGCTGTCGTTCTTCTTCTGCGTGTTTCATAACGTCGCCAACGGCATTTATATCTACTTCTTCATCTACAACATGGGCGACGCCAGCCTGCAAATGGTGATTGGCCTGATGGGGATTGTGGCGGCCGTGGTGTGCCTGGTGGCACCGATGCTGACGCGCAAAATGCAGAAGCGGAAGCTGTTTATGATCCTCTGTGGGCTGGATATCGCGGTGCGGGTGGTGATGTGGTTTGCGGGCTATCACCACACGGCGGTGCTGTTCCTGCTGCTGGGCCTGAGCACCGTCTTCGTGATGATGACCAACATACTGACGTCGTCGATGATTGCTGACACCATCGAATACGCCGAGTACCACACCCATAAGCGCTGTGCAGCGATCACGTTTTCCGGGCAGACCTTTACCGGCAAGATGTCGGTGGCCGTCGGCGGCGGGCTGATTGGCGTGTTCCTGACGATGATTGGCTACATACCGCAGGCGCAAAGCCAGAGCGACGCGGTGCTGAACGGGCTGTTCTTCGGCATCTGCCTGCTGCCCGCGATTGGCTCGCTGATTCGTCTGGGCTTTATGTCACGCTTTACCTTTACGGAAGAGAAGCACGCGGAGATTTGCCGCCTGCTGGCGGAGAGACGTCATGCTACGGCAGATGATGCAGAAGGTGAGGATTTGACGAGAAGGCCGGTTTCAGCGAATTGATCGTATATTTTCCCCTCTCCCTAACCCTCTCCCGAAGGGAGAGGGAACTGTACGGAGCTTTGGTTTTACTCCCTCTCCCCGTGGGAGAGGGTTGGGGAGAGGGCATCAGACGGCACTCCCCTCAACAATTACTCGTCGAAGAACCAGTAACCCTGATTGATAAACGCCGTGAGCTCGTCAACAAACACCGGATTTTCCAGCGCGTCGCCGAGGTCGTGCAGGCTGAGTTCGGTCAGACGGCTTAACGCATCCGCCGCCTGCGCATCCGCCGGGTTCCAGCCTTCACTGTTAACGAAGAACTTGCCGTCAACGTTCAGCACGCGAAGACCGCTCAGGCGCGTCAGCGTTTCACCGCCCTGCAGCGCATCCAGCACTTCTTCCGGTGAGTACGGCGGTTCTGCCGGGGCAATATCCAGCTCGTGACGCGGCGTGCTGGCAAAGCGGCCAAACCACTGCCTGAAATCTTCCGGCTGACCGATCATCTCAACCATCATCGTGCGCAGGCGCTCAAGCTCGTGCGCTTCTACGCGGCCTGCGTGATCACGAACCGTCAGATCGGGATCGCCGTAGTTCACTCCGCCCAGATCGTTTTCCAGCGCGTAGTCGGCGAAGCTGCTGATCAGATCGCGTCCGTTCGGCCCACGGAAGCCCACGGAATAGTTCAGCGTATCTTCATAAGTGAAGCCGTCGTGCGGGAATCCAGGCGGGATATAGAGGATATCGCCCGGCGACATTTCTACGTCGATGATGGGCTCAAACGGATCGACGTGCAGCAGCGCCGGATGCGGGCAGAACTGACGCATCGGAATGGCATCGCCCACGCGCCAGCGGCGGCGGCCCATGCCCTGAATAATAAAGACGTCATAGTTGTCGATGTGCGGACCCACGCCGCCGCCCGGCACGGAGTAGGAGATCATCAGATCGTCCAGACGCCACTCCGGCAGCACGCGGAACGGACGCACCAGCTCCGCCGCAGGCATATGCCAGTGGTTCACTGCCTGACACAGCAGCGACCAGCCGCTTTCACCGAGATCGTCAAACTGCTCGAACGGGCCGTGGCTCGCACTCCATTGACCGTCCTTATGGCTCACCAGGCGGCTGTCCACCTCCGGCTCCATCGCCAGCCCCGCCAGCTCGTCCGGCGTGATCGGGTCAACGAAGTTCGGGAAGGCATTTTTCAACACAACGGGTTGCTTTTGCCAGTATTTCTCTAAGAATTCAGGCCAGTTCAGATTCAGTTGATTTACCATTCCATCACACCAGTAAGAGGAAAAACGGCGGTGATTATGCGAGAGATACGCGCGGGCTTTCTTGTTGAGGGTCAAGGGTTGGCTAAAAAATGAATCATCCCCGCTTTTTCTAAGGTTGATTTAAGCATTCATTAAGATCTTGCAGGTAAGATGTCGCTTAATAAACTTCACAAGGAGAGAGAAACCATGAATATTAACCTGATGACAAAAAACACGGCGCTGGCGCTGGCCCTGATCGCCCTTCCTGCAACGGCTGCACTGGCGGATTCTGGCCTGACGGGCTGTGCAGCGAAAAAAGCAGAGATTCAGCAGCAGATCGACTATGCCAAAGCGCATGACAACAGCTATCGCGTTGCGGGCCTTGAGAAAGCGCTGGCGGAAACATCCGCCCACTGCACCGATGCCTCCCTGCGCGCAGATCGCGAAGCCGACGTGCGCAAGAAAGAGCAAAAAGTTGCCGAACGCGAGCAGGAGCTGAACGAAGCCAAAGCGACGGGCCGGACAGATAAAATCGAGAAGAAACAGGAAAAGCTTGAGGACGCGAAAGAAGAGCTGGCAGAAGCCAAAGCCGAATTAAACAAGTAAGCCGATTTCCCCTGCGCACGGCTGAGCAATAAGCCGTGCGCCTTCCCTCCCCCTCCTCATAGAAAGTGTTACCTCTCACAACTCTAGTTTCATAAGATTGCGGGCGCTGATGCCAGATGGCAGGCTCTGACATCGTTTCGGAAATTTTACGCAGGTTATATGAAACGCAGATTCCCGTTTCAGGTGAAGCTCTTTCTTGCACTGGTGCTGTTCTCCTGCCTGCTGCTCACGCTGCTGGGCGTGATTCTTTTTCATTTTATCGACCGCCAGCTGCATCACGATTTGGGCCAGCGTGCGCGGGTGCAGGCCAGCGAAATTGCGCTGATGCCGGGGCTGGCGGACAAAGTCGCGCACCGCGATCTGGCCGGGATCGCTCAATTAATTCAGCCGCTGCGGGCTCAGAGCGACGCCAGCTATATTGTTATTGGCGATACCCACGAACAGCATCTCTATCACTCTGAATCGCCGGAGCGCCTGAACCTGCCGATGATTGGCGGCGACAACGCGGAAGTCTTGCAGGGCAAAACCATTATCTCCGTGCGCAAAGGCGGGATTGGCGTGTCGCTTCGCAGCAAGGCGCCGATTTTTAACGCACAGCATCAGGTGATTGGCATTGTTTCGGTGGGCTATCTCACCTCGTACATCGCCAATATCAACGCCCGCCTGCTGTGGCAGGCCGCGCTTTACGGCCTCGCGCTGCTGCTGTTGCTGTTTCTCTTTTCCTGGCTGTTCAGCCGCAACCTGAAAAAGCAGATGTTCCGCCTGGAGCCGAAAGATATCGCCCTGCTGGTGCTGCAACAAAAAGCGCTGCTGGAGGCGATGTATGAGGGGGTGTTTGCCGTCAACGAGGAGCGGCAGCTTATCCTGATCAACCGCGCCGCGAGGGAGCTGCTGAGTATTCAGCAGGATGAAAAAACGCTGCTCGGTAAACCGCTGGCGGACGTTCTGCATGTGCCACCCGGCTTTATTGAGCAAACGGGAAAGGGCAACCGCCACGACCAGATTGCCGTGCTGAATCAGCGCCAGGTGATCGTCAACCGTGTGCCTATCGAGCTGGAGCCGGGGCGGGAAAACGGCTGGGTGTTCAGCTTCCGCGATAAAAACGACATCAATACCCTCAGCAGCCAGCTCAGCCAGGTGACGCGCTATGCGGACAATCTGCGCATGATGCGCCACGAACAGCTGAACTGGACGGCGACCCTGGTCGGGCTGTTGCAGATGCAGCACTACGACGAGGCGATCCGCTATATTCAGGCGCAGTCTGAAGGGGCGCAGCAGGCGCTGGATTTTGTTTCAACCCGCTTTACCTCTCCGGCGCTGTGCGGCCTGCTGCTGGGAAAATACGTCAGCGCACGCGAGAAAGGCATTGAGCTGCGCTTCGACCCGGCCTGTCAGATGACCCGCCAGCCGCCGTTGATCAGCGAGACGGCGCTGATGTCGGTTATCGGCAATCTGGTGGACAACGCCGTGGACGCCACGCTCAAAGCCCCACCGCCCTGCGCGCCCGTTGAGCTCTATATTTCAGATCGCAATCAGGAGCTGCTGATTGAGGTCGCCGATCGGGGCTGCGGCGTGGACGACGCCATGAAAGCGCACCTTTTTGAACAGGGCGTGACCAGCAAGCCCGTCGGTGACAGCCTGGCGAGCGCCGAACACGGCATCGGCCTCTACCTGGTGGCAGGCTACGTTGAGCAGGCTGGCGGCAGTATCGAAATCAGCGACAACGCGCCACAGGGCACGCTTTTCTCAGTGTTTATCCCTTACCACGCTTCGAATACGACAGGGCTAACTCATGACGCATTCCAGACCGCTTGACGTCGTCATTGTTGAAGATGAGCCGCACCTTGCCGGGCTGCATCGTGAATACATTGAGCAGAATTTTCACCTGCGGGTGGTGGGCATTGCCGCCTCGCTGGCGCAGGCCAGCGCGCTTATCAGCGAACACAGGCCACGGCTGGTGCTGCTGGATAACTACCTGCCGGACGGCCAGGGCGTGGAGCTTATCGACAGCCCGCTGCTGAAAAGCTACGAATGTTCGGTGATATTTATCACCGCCGCCAGCGACATGGAGACGTGCAGCCGCGCCATGCGCAGCGGCGCGTTTGATTATCTGATTAAGCCCGTTTTCTTCCAGCGGCTGCAGGCATCGCTGGAGCGCTTTATGCTGCTGGTGAACGCGATACGCCAGATGAAGGTGGTCGATCAGCACGCGCTGGACAGGATGTTTAATCTGCCCGCTGGCGAATCGTCTTCAGCGCCGTCTACCAAAGGAATCGAGCCCAATACGCTGGAAAAAATTAAGCGTTTCTTCAGCGATCATCCGGATACGCACTGGTCCGTGGATGACGTGGTGGACGTTGTGGGAATCAGCAAAACCACCAGCCGCCGCTATCTGGAATACTGCGTGGAGAGCGGTTTTATCAGCATCGAGATGCTGTATGGCAATATCGGGCACCCTCGCAGGCTATACAGGAAATGCCCTGATGCTGCGGAATAAATAGCAAAAATCCTCGCTTCAGAGGATTTATTAATGTTTGCTCCCCTCGCCCTGTGGGAGAGGGGCCGGGGGAGAGGGCATCAGGCCGCATGGTCCAGGCAGTCAGCATTATATATACGGCCACCATTCAGCCATTTCTGCAATCATTACACTCCTCTGCACTTTTCTCTGAAGCGCCCCCGCATTGAATATTTTTTCCAGCAATGACATCGCCTGCACTTATAACCATAAAATATAATAACCTCATACACAATAAATAATATTTATACCAATAAATGAAAATAACGGTATTTATGACGCGCAGTAAAAAGAAAGTGGATCATCGCTACACTGCTAACCATAAAGAATTTAACAGGCATTATTTATGGCCGGACAGGAATCTACTCCCGCTTTCAAATAACCAAAGCATGTTAAATAAACAAGTTAATATAACCCTTAAAACGCCTTCCATACGACTTTTTTGTTTTTAATGAACACATACCATTCTCAGAATTTCCTGTATTGAACACCCTATATGTTTGTGTGAGGTTATTTACTCATCAACCGTAAAAGGATAAAGAAGAATGGCAATTCCGGCTTACTTATGGATGAAGGATGATGGCGGCGCTGATATTAAGGGAGCGGTTGATGTACACGACCGGGAAGGGAGTATTGAAGTTCTTGGCTTTAGCCATGGTCTGCATTTACCTACAGATAATGGAACGGGTAAGATCACCGGGACACGTTTACACGCACCGTTAACTTTTCAAAAAGAATTTGATTCATCCAGCCCCTACATCTACAAAGCGGTAGCAAAAGGACAAACGCTAAAAAGCGTTGAAATTAAATGGTACAAGATTAATTACTCAGGGCAAGAACAAGAGTACTTTAATATGTTACTGGAAAATGTAAAAGTAATCTCTATTTGTCCCATGATGCATGATTGCAAAAACCCGGCAACTGAAAAGCATAATCACCTGGAGGCCGTATCTTTGCGTTATGAGAAAATCACATGGAAACATTGTGACGGTAACATTATCTTCGCGGATAGCTGGAATGAAAGATGATTCGATGCACCTTCCACTTGAATGGTGGCGCACTAAGTAATCTCAGCTGCCCGGGGATAGGCTTTTCCCCTGCCTATTCTGGCACAGGCATATCACGTAATAATGCTAATGCTATTGCTATACCTGATATCGGTCCATTACCGCCAGGTCTTTATTATATTGTCACGCGTGGCACTGGCGGTCTTTTAACCACTGTGATAGATTGGGCTGCATCTGGTATTAGCGGTTCCGATAGGTCAATATGGTTTTCTCTGTATAGACATGATTCGCAGATAGATGATATGACATTTATTGGAGATGTTACGAGAGGGAATTTTCGATTACATCCCGCAGGATATAAGGGGAGTAGTGAAGGATGTATTACTCTCCCTCGCTTATCTGATTTCATGTTACTCCGTGATGCGTTACTTAGCACACCAACAATACAAGTCACAGCCTCGTTAATTGCTTTCGGAACTATACAGGTGTACTGATGAAGCCAATACAATATGTACTATTATGGATTGGAGAAGCATTTATATTTTCTGTAACATTAGTGGTGCTTTTTAAATTTTTTCCAGAAGATAAAGTGTATTGGTTCTTTAGAAAACGTTTGGGCTTTATTGAAGAGTACACATGGAATAACTATTACTTTCTGTCTCTATGTCTGACATCGCTACTAATAGTTTCAATAGTGGTCTATTTAGCAGCGATGATGAAGAAACGATAAATATAAAATCCCCTCATAGAATGTCCTCTGTGCGGGGATTTTTTATGTACCTAAAAACATCCCAACGGCTCTGATTATCCCGGCTTCAGGGCCGGGAAGTTTTGGAATGTGGGGTAAAACCTCTTATGACAGATACCAGGAAAAGACAGCGTCCAGCCGAAGCGGGAGCTGTCCCGGAGCGGTTAAATCGACTGCCCACCCGAAACTTCGATGCGCTGACCGTTAACCCATCGGTTTGCCTCCCCCAACAGGCTGGCAATCATCGGACCGATGTCATCCGGTACTCCCACGCGACCAAGCGCAGTCATACCTGCAAAGGCTTTATTGTAATCGGGAATGTCGCGTACCGCGCCTCCCAGGAAGTCCGTTTCGATTGCGCCAGGCGCAACGGTGTTGACGGTAATACCGCGGCTGCCCAACTCTTTAGCCATATAAACGCTGAGCACTTCAACCGCGCCTTTGGCAGCCGAGTAGGCCGAGAATCCGGGGAACGATACCCGGGTCAAACCCGATGAAAAATTAACGATCCGTCCGCCATCGGCCAGGATCGGCAAAAGCGACTGAGTCAGGAAAAATACCCCCTTAACGTGGACGTCAAAGAGCAGGTCAAACTGCGCTTCTGTGGTGTTTGCGAAGTCGGCCATTTCACCATGCCCGGCGTTATTGATCAGATGGTCGAACGTATCGCGCCCCCAGTTGTCCTGCAATGCAGCGCGTACGGCAGCCACGAACCCGGGAAAAGAGGAGACGTTGCTCACGTCCAGTTGCAGTGCAGTAGCTTTACGGCCAAGGGCCTGGATGTCTGCTACCGCAGCCTCCGCAGCTTCCTTACCATTACGATAGGTGATGATTACATCGCCGCCATGGCGGGCAATGCTCAGGGCAGTATTTCGACCAAGGCCGCGGCTGGCACCGGTCACAAGAGAAAGTGTTGTCATTAAATGTCTCCTGATAAGTGGAGATAAAATACTACTCATCACAACGCATTTCAGGTTGCCTGAAAATACCGAAAACTTGCCTGATAATTTTGAAATGTCTAATCATCCAGAACTGCACTATGATTGGTGCATACTCAAATAACATTTTTTAGCCTAAAAATATGACGGCAATACCCCGATTATCTGAAGAAGGATGCGCCTCAGACACCGATGAGTCGGAAGGTGCGAAGACGACTGCGGCGCTCCTGGCAGTGGCGCGGAACTATGCCCGCGCGCACCTCAATAAGGAAGGTGTGGCAACAACCCCCATTCCGGGGGTATTCATCTTAAGCGAGACCGCGCCTTCCTTGTTGCAGTTTGCTGTCACTAAGCCGCTGATCGCACTTGTGCTGCAAGGACGCAAACGCGTGACGATGGGCAGTCACACGTTTGATTTTGGCATCGGGGAGTCTTTGCTGATTACTATGGATGTGCCGACAGTGAGCCAGGTTATTACCGCCAGCGCCACCACGCCATATTATTCACTGGTTGTGGAGCTTGACGCCGCTGTGATTAGCGAACTGGTTGGTGATATGGAAAAACGGGAGACCGTTACGGATTTGCCCGTCAAGGTTGGCCGGATCGAAGAAGATGTTGCAGAAGCCGCATTGCGCCTGCTGAAATTGCTCGACAGACCGCACGCGCTGAAGATGCTGGGTCGCCAGCTGGTGCGCGAACTGCATTACTGGCTGCTGTCGGGGCAATATGGCAAATCTGTGCGCGCGCTGGGAAATACGGACAGCCATGCCCGCCGGATAGCCCGGGCTGTCGGGATCATCCGGACTCAATATGCCAGGCCGCTGCGAGTCAAAACGCTGGCCGATGCAGCCGGCATGAGCATTTCGGTGTTTCACACGCATTTTCGCAGCGTCACGACGCTCACACCGCTGCAATTTCAAAAACAGCTGCGCCTGGTAGAAGCCCGCAGACGTATGCTTGCGGAAGGTGCTGCAATCAGCACCGCTGCCCATGGCGTAGGCTACGAGAGCGTGACGCAATTCACGCGTGAATATTCGCGTATGTTCGGTCAACCACCGGCTCGCAGCATCCGTGAAGCTCGCAAAAGCGAGTAATAGCGCTTCAGAGAACTCATCGCTGGTGAAGTAAACGGCGCAAGGCCAGGCGTGCTGTCACGAAGCAGATAAGTGACCTGAGCTGAAGGTCTGCTGTGAGCGAGGAGCGGACATTAGCCTTAGATCCTACCTGAACCGTTCTCTGGAAATTCTTGATAAATGAATGATTTGGTTAAGCTGGATGCTTACATTCAAAAGAAGCAATCACGTGAGCGTGGTGCAGCAGCTTTATCGATAATAACCTGAAAAATCCATGTTTAATCTGAATTATTATAGAAATGCTATAATCGCATAAATTACCTAGACAAACTCGTCGAAGCGAGTTTGTCTAGCCTTTAATATGAAATTAAACTTCTTTAAGCCATTTCGGGGAAAAACTCTTCAACTTTATGCTCTACTGCATCTGCAATTGATTTTTCTTTGTCTTTTGCATTCAAAATAGAGAGCGTACTACGATATTCAGGAGCAAGTGCATACTCCGTAAATGACGCATCAAAACCAAGTGATTTAACCTTGTTTTCAATATCTGACAAATTAATTTTAAAGAATTCCTTGCGATTATTTACCATATTTACCCGGTGCGCAGAAAATTCATTGTGCAAGCTAGTTTCAAGTGCTGGAGCATCATCGGAGTAAATCAAGGCGTGGATATCAAATTTAAAAGGCACTGATGCAGATCCCAGTTCATTAACACGATCTTCAGGTTCAAGTCGTCTGGTTAAACCAATTTTATAGACATTCTCTCCAAACGCTCCAATATTAGAAATCACATAGACATGACCGCTTCGAGTTAACTGCGCCTGAGATTTTGCGCGCTCAGACAAAGCCCTTGCCTCTTCTACCTGGAGTTCGAGATCAGCAATTTTGGCTTCAATACGGGATTTTTCTTCAGCATTTGCCTTTTCAAGCTCTTTTCTTGCTCTTTCCATTGCCTTCTGGAAGTCTTTCTCTGCCTTTTGTTCATCGCGAATAGCTTTCTCGTATTCACGCTGTGCTTTCTCTTCCTCTCGTTGCAATTCACGTTCTTCTCTAAGGATTTCTTTCTCATCCTGAATTTTAAGTTCTTTTTCGTGGCAAAGCAGTAATTCTTCCAGCCGCAAATTAAAATAATCATAAGTGATACTTATATTCATTGATTGCCCAAATTTATTGAGTGCATCAAAAGCGCTTTCAATGCGTTTTTTAAGTTGCTCAACATTGCCTGCCTTAATTTTTCCTATCGCAGCATCACACTCGCTATTGAATGCTCTGACGAGCAATTTCACATAGCGCTTGATCATTTTTTTACCTTCCGACTTACTACCATTCACCTCCCAACTAGTATTAAAGTCACAAGCAGCATCTTGTCGAATTAGACTTTTCTGCCTTTCTTTATTGTAACTAATGGCTTCCTGAAAAGCTTTGGAATCATGATAGTCGAAACGCGGTTTATATATACCATAATCAATCATATCAACAGAATCACTAACTTCTGCTAATTTTGCAGAGAGTTCCAACAAGAGTTGGCGCTTTTCATTATACGATTTTTTTAAGTCGGTTAGCTCTTGCTCCTGAGACGCAATGAGCTCTCTCGCTATTTTTTCACGCCTCTGTATATCTGCATCTTTATCTTTAACCTCTTTATCTATCGCTTGGCGTTTTTCATTCACTTCACTATCTATTTCAGTACGCTTGTCTTTCACTTCTTTATCAATAGCATTGCGGCTGGACTTTTCTTCATCATCCATAGCCTTTTTCATTTTTCGTGCTTCTTCTTCAAGATCAACAATCTTGCTATAACGTAAAAGATCGATTGCATGCTTTTTCTTCAATAAAATATGCATCGCAATCATAACCACGAATAAAACAGCAAGAACACCTACCGCTATTGCTAGTCCCAGGACCATTTAAAAATCCTCTTCCCTTGTAAAAATAAGGAAATAGTACCAAATGTTGCCATGATTATCATGGTGATATGTTCATGTATTCTATCCTGAAAACACGAAGTACAACGAGCAGGCAACTTCCGCTTGTGGCACAAAGCGGACTAGCTAACCATTTCGCAGGTCCGCTGCGAACAAACAGCGGAAGCTCTGTTTATCTGTAGCGCTTCAATGCAGCCTTACGATACCAGGGATAAATGGCTCAGCGCCTGATGTATAAAATAAAATCACCTTGACCTGAATATGCCCCCGCCATCATCAGAAATAGCAGGCTATTTCCAAAGATTCATCAAACAGACCTTTCTGTCAGTCACTGAACGCGATCAAACACCAAAAAACATAATTGGATCCTTCATTTATTCAAAATTGGTACTCGATTGCAGGGTTTCCTGGGAAGTAAAACTAGGCCTTGTTGTAAAAATGTTAACAACAACCGCGGCATAACTGATGAGGCACGGTTCGGCGTAGCTACCTGATATCCCTCTCATTCTCGGTACTGATTTCCCACAAAGGAACCTGTCATTTTGAGTAATGTAGACGAATTAAACACCTGGCAAGAACAGACTGCGCCAAACCGGGAGTTAAAAGGCGGCCTTAAATCCCGCCACCTGACCATGATGTCGATTGCCGGTGTTATTGGTGGCGCCCTGTTTGTCGGTTCCGGTAAAACTATCGCTCTCGCCGGACCGGCCGCTATTCTCGCCTACCTGGGAGGCGGGATCCTGGTGGTACTGGTGATGAGGATGCTCGGTGAAATGGCCGTTGCCCAGCCTGATACTGGCTCTTTTGCTACCTACGCGGATCGAGCGATTGGTCGCTGGGCCGGTTTTACTATCGGTTGGCTCTACTGGTATTTCTGGGCACTGCTGATGGGCTGGGAGGCATATGTTGCTGGCACTATCCTGCACAACTGGTTCCCGATGGTGCCGGGATGGGGTTTTGCCCTGATCGTTACACTTTCACTCATCGTAGTGAATTTTATGAATGTGCGTAGCTACGGTGAGTTCGAGTTCTGGTTCGCGTTGATTAAAGTGGTGGCGATCGTCCTCTTTATTTCGTTAGGGTGTCTTGCGATTGTTCACCTGTGGCCGTGGGGTAATACCTCTGGATGGTCGCACCTCACCTCAACTGGCGGGTTTATCCCTAATGGCGGCAAGTCGGTGGTGGTTGCCCTGCTGGGGGTGATGTTCGCCTTCCTCGGTGCAGAAATCGTCACCGTTGCAGCTGCTGAGTCAGCTAACCCCGACAAGGAAATCATCAAAACCACCAAGTCCGTCATCTGGCGTGTCTGCCTGTTCTATATCGGATCTATCTTTATCGTGGTTGCCCTGGTGCCGTGGAATGATCCACGTCTGGGCGATTCCACCTGGGGCTCTTACCGTGTTGCCCTCGACGCATTAGGGATCCCCTACACAGGTCTGGTTGTTAATTTCATCGTTCTCACTTCTGTCTGTAGTTGCTTCAACTCGGCGTTGTACACCACTTCACGGATGCTCCACTCCATGGCCCGCCGGGGTGATGCCCACCGGGTCATGCAAATTACCGGCAGGACCACTGGCACGCCGTGGGTTGGGGTGCTGGTCTCCAGCTTTTTTGCTCTGCTGGCCGTCGTTCTTTCTGCCCTGCAGTGGATGGATATCTATGACGTGCTGATGCAGGCCACCGGGACTATCGCTCTGCTGGTGTACCTGGTTATCGCCTTTTCCCAATTACGCATGCGACGCAAGCTTGAAGCAGAGGGTAAGCACATCCGGCTCCGGGTCTGGCTGTTTCCATGGCTGACCTACGCAGTGATCGTTTTGATCATCGCCGCGTTCATCGTCATGATCTGGGAAGGAACCTATTTTAACGAGGTGGTGTACACCCTGCTGCTTGCGACGGTTATCGTGGTAATGGGTATGATTGCGCAGAAATTTAATATCGGTGCGCAAAGCCGGCAGGGCTAATAGCGCGGATAAATAACTCATGGCGTACGGCCCGTCGGCCAGCTTCAGAGAGGGTTGTTTTGTCGATGTTTAATGGTCCACATCAAATGTGCTGTGGGAACAGAGGCTGAAAAGCTGAACATTTTCATCGGCAAACATCTCCCTCTCTGGCTGCTGAAGGCCGATACACTCAGGTAATAGATATATATTTGTGTCTGTTAACATTTGCCGGTTATGCGATGTTTACTTTAGATTTATGTTTGAGCCACGATGCAGCTATCGTAAGCAGGAGTGTTAAGACAGCAAGGTCCGCTATGAGCGGGGTGCGGAAGTAGTCACTTTTGTGGTCTGCTTCCACAAAAGTGACTACAGAAACAGCTGCAATTCAATGTTCGTGGAACTAAAACGTGTGTGCTTACTTTCTAACTTCCTGCTCTTTCAACTCTGTGTGCATCACACGACCGCGTGAGCCTAAAACATCCGACTCGTTGATGATAAAATTGGCATATAGATCAGTCAATTAATTTATGTACATTATGAACAATTGACGTAGTTCATAATCCTGTGTAGAGTGATCACACACCCCACAGAGTTACAGGATTAAAATTATGGAACTTATCGATTGTCCTTCCCAGGCTGTACGTAACATTGTCTACTGGTACGATGAAATTAAAAAGTATCCAGAACATGAAATGACAGAGCGTTTAAGTTTTGTACGGTGTTGGTATGCATGCTATGTTAATATGAAGTGGTATTTTGCTCCGAGCAAATATATTGGCTACAAAGACATTGATTTTGACTCATATCTTGTGGCTGATGACTTGGATGGTAAGAAAACCGAGCGCGTTCTCCAGCGGTTCCGCCAGACACCAAATAAAGCGCAATTATCTGAAATTTACGAAGTTATGGGCGAAGTTTTTTCCCATGCAAATCGTATGCTTCACATAAACGCCAAGATTTTTATATTGCCAACCGGAGATGATGATGGCATCAATCTTACGGCAACTGAAAGACAGATTGTTACTGCTATAGTTAATATGGTTGAATCTTTACCATCAGAAGTTCAGAACGAAGTTCTTCGACAATTATCCTGTTAAATTGTGAGTTATTTATCCGTCATCATAATTTATGAATCACAACGGATAATCTAAATAAGTGATCCTAATACCGCTACACTTTTGTCAGTTCATGTTTTCCACCAGATAACCGATTGACGGTATCCATAAAGTGACGGACTTTTTTCAACAATTGCCACATTGAGCGGCACTGGCACGAAGCAGCCGAACTAACTGAGCTGAAGGCCCGCAGTGAGCGAGGAGTGGACTTTAGAACTCATTAAATATGATCACGATGCTAACCGACTGAGATAAATGTTATTTATATTTTCTTTAATCACCAAAAATTATTTTATTGCTCAAGCCAATTATTTAGTGAGAATTAAATATTTTGGCACCATGAAATAATCTAGAACAAGGCGGTATTGAGTTTTTATATTTGTAATTCCCCTGCAAACTTAGCAGGGGAGTATCTTATAAATTGGTTTGTGATAGCTGTATCAAGCTATGGTTAGCCATTTTTTCTTTCATACTCAAAACAATATAACCATTCGGAAACATTTTTTATAGCCTCCGGGTGTGAGTGTGTTGAGTGTATTAGCATCCCATCGTTTTGTGGAGCAAACTTAAGAATTTTATGATCTCCAACTGGAGTTTCAGATGAAAAAATAAAAACATCGGGGCAAAATATCAACCGCAAATCCCCATAAGCTATGGCCTTAGCTACAGCCAACCAAAATGAAAAAATTGCAACTGGTATTGCGGCAATAAGTAAAACATGAGGGATATCTTTCGATGGTTTCAAACTTTGCCAAGTGTGTGAAATAAAGGTTAGTAAAAGGCTTACTAAAAATACTAAAATCCATGATTTTTCTTCAGGATAGAAGAACCATATTAACATGCTCATGGAAATATAAAATAGATAGCTTAAAACTGCTGACCAATGCGTTAGCTTTTTATGACTTACTTGAGCTTTTTTTAACTGAGAAAGAATTGCAAAACATCCTTCATGAAGTGAACTTACAAATCTCAAGCCTGAGTCTGCCTCATCACCAATTGCGTGATAAATCTCAACTTTCCTAATGTCAACTGCTTCACGGCACTCGTTATTCTCAACTTCCTGCAAAAATTCTCTTTTATATTTTTTGGAAATCATTATTTCTGCAAATAATGAAACGAAAAAAATTGCTGCTGCATAATTAATATTATATTGATCGAAAGGAACTAAAAATACTGCAAGTAACAATTGAATAGCCAAAGCTCCGCTGATATCAATAAGATTGATTAAAGTACCTGACGTTCTTTTTATTCTACATCGAAAGATGAACGGTGGTGACAAAAGGCATACGCCTTGTATTTTTTTTGCAATATCATCTCGTAAATAAGACATTTCTCTTACAATAGCGGCCCCATGGCTATGGGCAATAATATAGTTATATTTTGCAGGGGAGTTTTCAATATGCTTTCCTAATTGATATGCCGCTTGTTTACGAGATGATGCAGAGTTTTTGCCATCCCATATAAATCGAGATATACCCACATTGGGATTTCTTGATCTAATTGATTTACACATTTCCGACTCTGGTTGAGTCCAAGACGCATTCGGCTCGAATGTTCCATGAACAAGGTGAACAATCACATCTTCTGATTCAGTATTAGCACTTTCATTCACAGTTATTCTTTGAGTCGGGGGTAATATAAAACGCCATGCCGTTAAAATCCCTTTTTGCCAGACAGCATAATAGACGAGAGCAACGATTAATATTATTGCGACTGGAATAGTTACAAGGCCTATGGAAATAGTTTTAATTATATATTGAAGAACTCCTTTGTTATGCGTAAAGAAATAATATGCTATGGAGGAAACAAAGAGCACTAGCATAGCTAACATTATCCCGGACAAACCAAACAATACGATATATTTAATAACCCCGTAACTTCCCATTGAAATTCCTTATATTTTGATAATCGATTATGTAACCAATCGGTTTTGTTGTATCAATTTGAGTTTCAAGAAGAACATTGCTCGCTAGCAGTTATAAGTGAATTACTGCTAAGTGATCGTAATTTCAGCTCATAGATGAGCTGGACTAACATAGATTCTGACCCACTATCTTATTTTACATAATTGTATGGATGTCTGCTATTGGCACAGAGCGACACTCGCAAAGCCCCACAAGGTCCGCAATGAGCGAAAAGCGGAAGTAGATTGCTACTCAAAATACTTGTTATAGATATCCCTATAAAAATAGCGTTATAAAGATAAATCATAGAAGAAAGCCACTATAATTAAATGCCAGGCCTTTTTTTACTCTTCGGATTGTTTTTTTGTGAGAGCAAATTAATTACTGTCGGCTTTGCCCAAGACTCAAATTCATTAAAAGAAGAAAACTCTAAGCCATCAATATATTTTGATGATGATGTTGCGATTAATGATATGGTCCCATCGTATGTTTCTTCTGAAGATCTTTCTGAACTGAATAGCCATTTCAAATAAATAAGGAATTGTTCAAGGCCCAGTCCCACTGCTGATTTAGAGATTTTAGTTGCAAGCTGTTCCCCCTGCAACACCGTTGGTTTCTCAGGCTCATCTAATAAATTCGATTCTACAAGAATACTCTTTCTACAAACGCTATCTTGATAAATAGTATACCTTGTTTCTAATCTTTTGTTCTCACTCATGCCCCACATAATGAAATGACAACTTCTATGAGAGTTAGTCATTCTTTCATTTTCTAAAAGTTTGTGACACAGGTCATAAACTCTATCTTTATCTTCCTCGCTCTTAATTCCTTTTTCGTAAGATTTAAACTCAATTAATAGAAAGTTATCTAAAACACTGAATATTGCATCCGCATTGGCTTTGTTATCCTGCCCAGCCAATTCAAAAGTTACATCGGTCAATTCATTTTCTTCGCATGCACGTTTGAATTGATTTGCGAAACGAGTTGTAACAGATGATTCTCTTCCGAGACCTGACATATTTATATTCCTTAATTATGTTGGGGTATTATGGCTGTTATGATAGAGGTATGTAACATTAAAATCTATATGTCATACTTTTACATAATGGTTTTGTAACGACTTTATATGCAAACGCTCATGCATTCAGTCTGCTTCTGCACAATGCGGACGCACAACCCATCTTCCCCCAAAGTCAGACCAGAAAACTCATCTCTGACCCGCCGATCTAAAATCCCCCCTCTCCCTAAGACCGGAGAAAGGACATCAGGCTTACGCCCCGATCGCCCGGCGGCGCTGCGCTTGCACGGGCCTACAAATAGCTCCCCCGCAGGTCGGTTAACCCTCAGCGCCACCCGGCATTTCTCCCGGACTCTTCACCACGGTTCGCGGTTTTTATGGTGTTAATTCCCCAAACGACGCCGAAAATCACACTTCGGGCACATCCCTTTCTCCGCCCTCTTGTCTGCCCTTCACCTTTGGCTATGTTGACCATTAGTTCATCAAATGTAATTAAAAGGTTAACTATAATGTCGAACACTTTCCGTATCTCTCTGATTACTGCTGCTGTACTTCTCTCTACCTCTGCCATCGCGGCGCTGCCGCAGGGCTATCCGGCGGACTATCAAAAGGTCGTCGATGCCGCCACCAAAGAAGGCAAAGTGGTTATCTATTCCACCACCGACACCAAAGCGGCGGGCCCGCTAATTCAGGGGTTCGAAGCCATTTACCACGGCATCAAAGTCGAATACAACGACATGAACAGCACCGAGCTGTATAACCGCTTTATCAGCGAACAGGCTGCGGGCGGCGGCAGTGGCGACGTGGTCTGGAGTTCGTCGATGGATACAGCCCTTAAGCTTGCGACGGACTACGCGCAGGCCTATAAGTCGCCGGAACAAGGCCAGCTGCCGAAGTGGGCGGTCTGGAACGACAAAGCCTACGGCACCACCTACGAGCCAGTGGTGTTCATCTACAACAAACGCCTGATCCCGGCGAACGAAGTGCCGGACTCCCACGCCGCGCTGGCGAAGCTGATTGCCGGCCAGGCCGACAAGTTCAAAAGCAAAGTCACCACCTACGATATCGAGAAATCCGGCCTCGGCTTTATGCTCTCGGTGCAGGATTACAAAGCCGATCCGAACTACTTTAAAACCCTCGCCGACGTCGCCAAAGGCGGCTTAGCGGTGCAGTCCTCCACCGGCACGATGATGGAACGTGTCTCGTCCGGCGAAAACCTGATTGGCTTCAATATCCTTGGGTCCTACGCCGAGGCGCGCGCGAAGAACGATCCGTCACTCGGCATCGCTTATCCGAAGGATTACACCCTCGTGCTCTCCCGCGTGTCGTTCATCAGCTCGCAGGCCCAGAATGCCAACGCCGCGAAGCTGTGGCTGGACTACGTGCTGTCTGAAAAAGGGCAAAGCATTCTGGCGAACCAGGCGGATATTCCGTCTATCCGTAACGATATCGAAGGGAAAAATGACATCGACGGCATGACCAAAATGCTCGGCAACGCGCTGAAGCCTATTCCGGTGGATGAAACCCTGCTGGAGTACCTGCAGCCGAAAAAACGCCTCGACTACATCAAACAGTGGCGCGAAGCCGCAGCGAAATAACCTTTACGGCAACCTCGTCTGATTGCCCGGTGGCGGCTTAGGCCTTACCGGGCCTACAAATCGTAGGCCTGATAAGCCTGACGCATCCGGCAAAAAATGCCCAGTGGCGGCTCACGCCTTACCGGGCCTACAAACCGTAGGCCGGATAAGCGCAGCGCATCCGGCAAACAGACCTGTTGAGATTCTGCCTCCCCGCCAGACCAGGGATTTTCTATGAATGCATTAACAAGAAAGTGGCAAAGTTTGCCGCGCGGCGTCGTGGTGCTGCTCACCACGCTCGCCATCTACGTTCCGCTGTCGTTTATCGTGATTCAGAGCTTCCTGTCGGCACCGTTCTTTGCCCCTTCTAAAGAGTGGAGCCTCGAGTCGTTCGGGTTTATTTTCACCGATCCGGATTTTTATAAGGCGCTGAAAAGCGGCTTTATTCTCGCCTTTGGCCTAGTCGCCATCGCCATTCCGCTCGGCGGGATCCTGGCGTTCCTGATGGTGCGCACGGATTTACCGGGTCGTCGGCTGATTGAGCCGCTGATCCTCGTGCCGATTTTCGTCTCACCGATGGTGCTCGGCTTTGGTTACGTGGTCGCCGCAGGGCCGGTGGGCTTTCTGTCGCTGTGGGCGCAGTCGCTGATTGGCTTCGTGCCGTGGAACATCTACGACATGTCTAGCATCGTGGTGATTGCCGGGCTGACGCACGTACCGCACGCCTACCTTTATATTTCGTCGGCGCTGCGCAGCGTGGGCTCGGACGTGGAAGAAGCCGCTCGTATCTCCGGAGCATCACCTTTGCAGGTAATGACCGCCGTCAGTCTGCCGATGGTGCGCCCTTCCATTCTCTACGCCATCGTGCTGCTGTTTTTCCTCGGGCTGGAGGTGTTCGGCCTGATGCTGGTGCTCGGCGATCCGGAAGGCAACATGGTGCTGGCGACCTATCTCTATCAGCTCACCAACAAGCTCGGCACGCCCTCCTATCATCTGATGGCCGCCGTCGCCGTGGTGCTGATTTGCATCACCATTCCGCTGGTGATGCTGCAACGCCGCCTGATGAGCACCGCCAACCGTTTTGTGACCATGAAAGGCAAAGCCTCTCAGGCGCGCGCGCTGCCGCTTGGCAAGTGGCGCTGGGTGGCGGGTGCCGTGGTCGCGTTCTGGCTGACGGTTACCATCGGCGTGCCGCTGCTCGGCGTGGTGCTGCGCGCCTTTATCTCCAACTGGGGCGTGGGCGTGTCCGTCTGGGATCAACTCTCGCTCAGTACCTTCCACACCATCTGGGCGCAGCCCAATCTGTTGAGGGCCATCGTCAACTCCATGGCGATTGGTGTGTTTGGCGGCGCGCTGGCCGTGGCCTGCTATCTGTTTGTCGGCATCGCCATGCATCGTAAACCGGACAACACCACCCGCTTCCTCGACTACAGCGTGCTGGTGCCGCGCGCCGTGCCGGGGCTGCTGGCGGGGCTGGCTTTCCTGTGGGTGTTCCTGTTCCTGCCGATGTGGCTCGATAACGCCCTGAAATCAGGCTGGCTTTCGGGCATGCCGTGGTCGCAGTGGCTGCGCGATAACCTGATCGTCTGGCTGCGAGGGCTTCGCAGCACCATCTTCAGCGTGTGGCTGGCCTACACGGTGGTGTGGATGGCGTATGGCCTAAGGCTGATCTCCTCCACGCTGCTCCAGGTGGGGCCGGAGCTGGAAGAAGCAGCACGCAGCACAGGGGCGACACGCGGGCAAATCACACGCCACGTCACCATTCCGCTTTCACGCTATGGCCTGATTGGCTCGTGGCTGCTGATGTTCCTGATTTTCGAACGTGAATACTCGACCGGCGTCTACCTGCTTTCGCCCGGCACCGAGACGATTGGCTCGATGCTGGTCTCCCTGTGGGCGGCGGGCGCCATTGATATCGTCGCAGCGCTGTCATTTATCAATATCCTGCTGGTGGTCGTCGGTCTGGGGATTGCCCTTCGTTTTGGAGTGAAATTACATGATTGAATTAGCGGTTGAAAATCTGCATCTGACCTACGGCGACAACCCGGTGCTGAAGGGCGTCTCTATTAACCTGAAGCGCGGCGAAGTGGTCTCCCTTTTGGGTCCTTCGGGCAGCGGCAAAACCACGCTGCTGCGCGCGGTCGCCGGGCTGGAAAAGCCAACCCAAGGGTCGATCGTCATCGGGAAAAACAAAGTGTACGACGGCACGCCGCGCAGCGAGATTCCCGCCGAAGAGCGCAATCTCGGGCTGGTGTTTCAGTCCTACGCGCTGTGGCCACACAAAACCGTTTTTGAGAATGTGGCCTACCCGCTGAAGCTGCGTAAAGTGCCCGCGAAAGAGATCACCCAGCGCGTGCAGGCGGTGCTGGATCAGCTCGGGCTCGGGCATCTCGGCAAGCGTCATCCGCATATGCTTTCCGGCGGGCAGCAGCAGCGCGTGGCGATTGGCCGTGCGCTGGTTTATAACCCGCCAGTGATCCTGCTGGATGAACCGCTCTCCAACCTCGACGCCAAGCTGCGCGAAGAGGCCCGCGTGTTCCTGCGGGAGCTCATTATCAAGCTTGGGCTTTCCGCGCTAATGGTGACGCACGATCAGAACGAAGCGATGTCCATTTCCGATCGCATCCTGCTGCTCAACAACGGCAAAATTGAACAGCAGGGCACGCCGCAGGAGATGTACGGCTCACCGAAGACGCTGTTTACGGCAGAATTTATGGGCAGCAACAACCGCCTGCACGGCAAAGTCACCGAAGTGCGCGACGGCAAAGCACGCATTGAAGGCAGCGGCTGGACACTGTGGGGCCAGGCAGGAGAAGGCGTGCAGGCTGGACAGGAAGGTACGGCGGTGATTCGCGTGGAGCGCGTGGCGCTAGTCGATGGGCCGGGAGAAAATCAGCTCGAACTGCCGCTGCTCACCAGCATGTACCTGGGCGATCGCTGGGAATACCTGTTCCGCACCTCCGGCGATGACTTCGTGATCCGCGCCTACGGCAACGAAGTTCGCGACCCGCAGCATTGCCATCTGTCACTGCCTGAAAAGGATGTGTGGGTATTTGCGAAGAATTGACGAGTAAAATGAAGCTAAGCCTGAACAGGGGCTTAGCTTCTTGTACCAACAGTAAAAACGCTTTCAGATCGGATTTAATCCTGCTCAGCCCGCCGCCATCGTATTAAAAAAGACCAAATTCTCTTTTTCTCTCGCTTCGCTTTAGGCTATTGTGTCGCCCGCCCTGTTGATGCTGAATCCTGTCCGACTTTTTGCTTATTAATTTACAATGAAGAAATTACTGCTCGCCGTTTTGTTTTTTTTACCCTTCAAGACTACGCTCGCCTCCCAGCAAGGGGGAATTCAGGTCACGTTAACCATCGTCGCCCCGCCTCTGCCGCCTCGTATCAGCGAAGTCCGGATCTCAGAAGACCGCATGCTGATTGTGCACGAGTGGTAACGCCCTCTTTTCAGGGCTGAATTTCAGGCATAAAAAAAGACGTCGGTTGACGTCTGATTTTGTCGAAGTGGCACGCCCTACAGGATTCGAACCTGTGACCTACGGCTTAGAAGTTCCTAGAGCTATCTAAGAAAACAAACACATACCGCATGATTCCTGCGCTCACACGTCCCATCTTGCGAAAACATGCAAAGCCTTGCAAACCGATGCAAAGCTTTGTGTGTCCCATTTCTGTCTCACATAACCGGACGGTCATCAAACTCACCCGTTCTCGCATCGTTAATGATGTAGGTGATCACCCCGAACACCGGTTTATCAGAATCGGTTGTCTCATCCTTCTGGCGTAACAACTCCCTGTGACCGTTTTCAAGATTCTCAAGATATGGCTGTGGATGTGTTCGATAGCGCTTGATACGAAACTCACCTTCGCACGAGCACACCAGAAGTGAACCATCACAAGGATTCAGTGAGGCATCGACAACCAGTAACGCACCCTGAAGGATACCTTCTCGATAGTGTGTCGCTCCTGCCTTCATAAAGTATGTAGCTGACGGCCTGGCTATGATGCGCTGGTCAAGTGATATACGTTCTTCTACGTAGTCTGCTGCTGGCGACGGGAATCCCATGATGCACCTCCGATAGTTACTGTATATACATACAGCATTATCAATCGGCAACGTCGATCAACTTCCATTTTGCATGACGCTAGTAACGCATTGAGCTATTGAGGTAATTAGTTCTAGGTGGTATCTGGCAGGCTGCCATGTTTGTGGCTGGTCTCACCAAACTATGTGCAAATTGTGGAGAAAGTAAGAAGTCGATGTTACTCTTAATCAATTCATTTTAAGATTAATCCAATTAACTGCATGCAATCTATACAAAAAAAACCTAAACGGCTCGATAACGTAACGATTCTGCGTTTCGTTGCAGCTTTGTATGTTTTCCTGTATCACGCAAATGCGCGCATACATCTTGATTTTCAGTGGCCGGTTAACTGGATCATCGCCAATGGCGCTGTGGGAATGAGTCTGTTCTTTGTGCTGTCTGGCTTTATCCTGACATACACTTACGGAACTTCAGTTGGTGATGGTTACTTTATGAAGCGGTTGAACAGGATATTCCCTGCTTACCTGTTCTGTGGTTTTATCACGCTCCCGTTTTTATTCATGCAGTCTGGATATGACCTGCAGGGGATCATAAAGTCATTAACATCAATATTCCTATACGCAACGGCAACTCAGTCATGGGTTACACCTAGCTTCTTCACGTGGAACTTTGGTGGCACCTGGTCAATATCTACTGAAATGTTTTTCTATGCGTGTTTCCCTATGATATTGAAAAATATCAACAGAGGTAACATTCATTATGTTGCGGCTGTGTCTATGGCTTTCTGTGGGTTGCTTATCCCCGCCTCTCTTGTATTCAACCCTGAGATTCAGATGCCAATTTACTATGCAACTCCAATTTACCGTTTGCCTGAATTCATAATTGGTGTTACTGCTGCAAAATATATGCAGTATGGGCTAAAAGTGAAATGGCCGGTTGTAATATCAGCAATCTTCGTTGCTTTCCTTGCTTCATCTTATCCTATGAAAGGGTACATGCAGCATAACATCGTGATCGTGCCCGCGATAGCCATCATCCTTGTTGGTATTTCACAGATGGGTACAAGCAAGATGCTTAAGCCTTTTGTGTGGATGGGAGAGATTAGTTACTCTTTTTATCTTATGCAGTGTGCTGGCTTCATGTTCTTCGACTATCTAAGGCCTTCAATAATTTATGATAATGGTCTTGTTGGATGGCTTATCCTGTATGTATCGTTCACTATAGCGGCTCAGTTCTCATACTCTATGTTTGAGAAGAGAAACATTGTCAAGATTATGTTCAGAGCAGTGGTCAGAAAAGAAAACAGGGCGGTATAACCGCCCTTTTTTTATGGTGTGATGTATGAGTAATCTAGTTTCATCCGCTGTGTTTCTGCATAACTAAATGAATTGGATCGTGTACACAGACCATACTCACCTCTATTCATGCGATGGCCTGTAACGAATATTGTAGTTGAGCTTGGTGTAGTTGCACCTATTTCAACAACAACAAATGATGATGCTGTTTCTACTCCTGCAACAGCCACTGTGTATGTCAATTCTTTCCATGCTCCACCGCCTGCCAATGTTTTAGACAACAACGTAGTTCGCGATGCGTTATCATTTGCTACATAGATATTTACAGAGAATGTAAGTCCTGCAGTGGCGTTGAATAATGCCTGTATAGTTATCACCTCTCCATTTATCAGGTCTGCCCTAGGGTGTTCATATGTAATGGATGTTGTCGCTCCACTTCCACTAACAATAGAGGCAATGTACCGGCTCATTCTCAAAGCCTGCTGAGGTGAACCTGAACCGCTTCTGGTAAATGTTGTCGCAGATGTTGATCTGGCAAACCATCCTGGAGCAACAGCAGTGGATGAGTTAGCGGGAATAGCAGTGGATGGATTTTCAGCAAACACCAAATCTCCGTTTAAAGCTGGTATGTTACAACCATACTTATCTATTACTGCTACATGATTCGATGTTAACGGAAGCAAAGGAGTGTCTTTTGCGGTAGCGCGTCCAGCGATTACCTTCTGGAATGGGAGATCATTAACAGAAACTAATGGCTGTATGAAACCAGTGCTTGGAACGTTCGTTATGAATATCCTATCCACTTCAATACCATTCATTACAATTGTGGAGTTACCTGGCACTGAATCGCCACAGGTTTAACA